>JBLIHL010000052.1:0-17273 GCA_047635895.1 Paracoccaceae bacterium
CTGGGAAGAAAGTCTTCGCGGCTGAGCTCGGCGTTCATGTCGCTGAACTGCGACAGGTAGAGGTCGGCGCTCGCCGTGTTCTTGAACCGGAAGCGCAGTCCCGTCGCCTCTTCTTCTTGCCTGCCCAGGGTCTCGGTTTCGTAGCTGAGGAAGCGGCCTGGGATCCAGGCCTTCGGCTTGCCCTCGGGGCCGCTGGCCATCCACTCGGTGCACTGCACGAGGAGCGTGCCCGGGACCTGGAGCGGCATATCCGTGCGGTGGGGGGCCACGATCACGATCTGAGGACGGAACGTCTTCGGATCCATGCCAAACACAAGGCGACGCACGGTCGGCCCGTCGTTCCGGCGCTTCTTTGTCCCGAGGTCCTTGAAGTCCGGAGTCGCGAGCTCAAGCCAGACGAGCGACTTCACGAGGTCGCGAAGGAGGATCTCGCGTCCAGCCACGCGGCCCGCTATGTCGGTATCCGGGAGGCGGATGCCCGGGTCGCCCTCGAAATCCAGGATCCCCTGGCCCAGGCGGCCTGTGTCCTTGGCCGGCTTGCGGAGCTGGAGGTCCACGATCCGGAAGCTCTTGGGGTCGGTCAGTCGAGCGATGTCGTACGAGATGCTGGCCCAGCGATCGGTTTCGTTGCGGCTCTCCCGATAGTCACGCCGATCGAGCTGGGTCCAACCGGTCTTGTCGTCGCCCGTGAGCTTCCTGAACCAGTAGTCGAGGCTGTCGCCCGCGCCCAGGCCGCGCATTTGGACGGTCTTCGGGCGCTCTTTTCCGTCGAGCATCGTCGCACGGACGAGGCCCGGGCCGAGCTCGAGGTAACCGAAGCGGGCGCGGTAGTCGTTCGATCCTGTTTCAGAGCGGATACGTCCGTCGAAGACCAGCTCGAAGCTGCGCGGCTGGTCCGCACCCGCGACCGCCGTCGCCGAGGTGCTTCGCACGAGCTTGTCCCAGAGGTCGGCGGCGTCTTGGCTCGTCTTCTCTGGTATCCGCCCGGCCTCGGCCAGGCGGCCGTCGGCCGCCATGGTGCCGTCACCGAGTGCCCCGCCAGGGCTCGTGCCGGGGGCGGCCAGGCGCTCTTTGGGTGTGGCCTTGGGCGCGGACGTGGCGCCATCCTGGGGCAGGGAGAGCGAGGAGGCGCCGACGGCGGCCGCGGCCAGGAGGACCAGGCCGAGCGAGGCCGAACCGAGGCGGCGAGCTTGCGCGCTGGCAATCGTGCTACGTAGGGGAAGTTGCATGGAACAGATCGTGGACTCCGCGGCGAAACAGTTCCAGCGGGAGGCCGGATTGCCGCACGATCCTCTTACGATTCCGGCATGCACGATTTCCCAGATAGGCCCGATTGCCCTGACAATGCGGACGGTCGGCCTCAATCCCCGGCGGGAGACATCCTGGACCGCGTACCCCTGCGGTTCCTGGTAGGGACCACGGCGTCCGGCAAAACCGGCTTGGGACTGCAGCTGGCGGAGCATCCGGAAGTGAAGGCGTTGGGCGGCCTCGAGATCATCTCGCTCGACTCGATGAACATCTATCGGGGGCTCGACATTGGGACGGCCAAGCCCTCGGCCGAGGAGCGCGCCCGGGTTCCGCACCACCTGATCGACGTAGCGGACCCCCGAGAGCGTTTTGACCTACAGGAGTACCTGCGCCTGGTTCGCGAAGCCTGCGTGGGGATTGAGTCGCGAGGCGCAACGCCGCTCTTCGTGGGCGGGACAGGCCTCTACCTGGCGGCTCTGGTTCGCGGTCTCTTCGAAGGGCCGCCGGCTAATCTGGAGCTGCGCAAGCGCCTCAAGGAGGAGTCTGACTCCGGGGTTGCTCCACCGCTCCATGATCGACTTCGTTCTGTAGATCCTGATTCCGCGGACCGGATCCATCCGAACGATACCCGTCGGACCCTCCGCGCGTTGGAGGTCTGGGAACAGTCCGGGCAGACCATGACCTCTCTTCAGGCCCAGTGGAGCTCGGAGCGTTCCCCCCGCGAAGAGCGCGCCCAAATGATCGGCCTCGAGGTCTCGGTTCCGCTGTTGGATGAGCGGATCCGCGAGCGAACGGATGCGATGCTGGCTGAGGGTTGGCCTGCCGAGGCGCTCGCGCTAGAGGCTGCCGGCGGGCTGGGGGACTCAGCCTCCCAGGCACTCGGGTACAGCACCGCGCTGGCGCTGGCGAAGGGGGAGATCACAAGGGAGGAGGCGGCCCAGCTCATCGCGCTGCGAACGCGCCAGTTTGCTCGGCGCCAGCGGACGTGGTTCCGGAAGTTCAGCGTCCACTGGCTGGATGCGACCAGCGTCGACCTCGTGGAGGCGGCGAGGCAGCGCCTCTTCATGCCCTGAACTGGGTCCTGAACTTGGGCCCTGAACTTGGGCCCTGCCAGCGAAGGAAAGCGCCGGCGCGCATGCGCTGCGCGGCCCCAACGGAAATAGGCTTCAACGAGAAGAGGCCCCACTGCGCTATGCACTGGGGCCTCTTCACGAGACGAGGAATCGTCCGACTGGAGCCAGTCTTAGCGGCCCTGCTCAGTCATCTCAAACGGCGGAAGTTCGCCGTCCTCACCGTAGAAGGTGCGCGCGTCAGCGGACGTGATCACGCCCTTCTTGTCGAGCGCGGAGCTAATGCCGGACTTGAACTCGTCGACGCCGCCGGGCTCAAAGGTGCCGATGATCGAGTCGATCGGAAGCGGGAAGCCGCCAGCAAGCGCGAAGCCGAGGATCAGACCTTCGAAGTGGACGTAGTTCCACGGGTTCGGAAGGATCGAGTTCACCGGGCGCGGCTGGTAGTAAGCCTCGACAGGAGTCTGGTTCGGGTTGAGCGGGTTGTGGTTCAGGAAGTAGCGACGGAAGGTTAGTCCGTTCGCCTGCTTACGATCCCAGGCGAAGTCCTTGTACGAAGACTCCTTAGAGGCGTCGTAGCCGGTCAACACGCGGGTCACGCGCGGTGACACGGAGTCGAAGTTCCAGTGGTCGTTGATCTTGTTGCCACTGAACTGGCAGGACGCCAGGGAAGCGACGCAAGTAGCGGCGACGGCAGCGATGGAAAGACGCATCTTGGTGGTGAAAGGCCTCTAATGGGGACCCGCTAATGGGAACTCAGTCGGACGCGATGATCCTGCTTGCAGGACGACCACCCGGCTGAGTGATATGGGGGGAGAGTGTCGGACCACGGGGTCCGCGCTATGGGGAGTATCATGGACGGCCCCCTCCAAGTCCAGGCAGGATTGCCGAGATGTGTGAGGGGCAGGCGGACTCAGCGGGCAAAATCCCCGCTGCGGCGCCATCCAACATGGTTCCCAACCCCCCGTTCCCGCCCCAGTCACCGAAAAACTGTCCCGGACTTTCATGCCAGAGATCGAACCACTGCGAGCCGCCCTATTCGGCGGATCCTTCGATCCGATCCATGAGGGGCATTTGGAGGTCGCTAGGAGGGCTCAAGAAGCCTTTCAGCTTGAGCGGGTCATGTTCATTCCAGCGTCCCAGCCGCCCCACAAAATGGGTAGGAAGCTGGCCGAGCCCCATCTGCGCCTGGCCGCGACGATGATTGCGACGGCGCTGGAGCCGTCCTGGGAAGTCCTCGCGCTGGAGCTCGCTAGGGAGGGTCCGTCCTATACCTACGACACACTCCTTGAGGTCCTTGAGCACCTCAAGTTCCGGTTGGAGACCAAGAAAGACGGAGGCATTGCCAAGCGAGGGCGCGACTTGGAGCTGTTTCTGATCATCGGAAGTGACAACCTCCCCGGGCTGCCCGGCTGGCGGAACGCGGAGGATGTCCTGGCATTGGCGCAGCCCATTGTCGTGTGGCGGGGTCATGAAGTCAGTGGTGTGTCGGGCGGGGACGAAGCGCCCGAGGCCGCCCTGGATGCGCTGGAGGGGCGACTCTCGGAGAGTGCGATCCAGCGGCTCCGTGCGGGCTTCATCAATCTTCCGCCCAATCCGCTGAGTTCAACGGGCATACGGGAGTCACTGGCCCGTGGCGTGGTTCCGGAGGACGCGATGCCTCCCGGAGTCGCCGAGTTCTTGCTCGAGCAGCACACGTATGACTGGCCGGAGGATGTGCCCAATCCATTCATTCCAGAGCCTGAGCCGTTGGAAGAGGAGGGCGTCGAGGACGACGAGGACGACGGGTTTGTGGACTTCGAGGACGATGAGGACGGGTTGGAAGAAGGCTCTTCCGAGCCGCAAGCGGACGGTCGGACCGAGGTGAACGAATGATGGGCTTCCTGATAGCGCTGCTGGCGGCGGCCGTGGCCACCGCGATCTTGTCCCACTTGGCCCTGCGGATCGGATGGATCGACCAGCGCGATGGTCAGGAATACCGGAAGCTCCGGACGCAACCCGTGGCGCTCGTGGGAGGCGCGGCGATTCTCGTTGGCGTGGTTGTGGCAGTCGGCCTGCTGTCGGCGTCGGATCAGGCGCCTATCTCGTCCTTGGGGTCATGGCTCGCAGCGGTGGCCTGGCCGGGGCTCATGGCGGCGTTTCTGCTGGGTCTCTTTGACGATCTGGCTCCCGCAGGGCTGTCAGCGCGCGTCAAGTTCGGGGGCCAACTCCTTGTGGCGGCGCTCGTGGCTCTCTACCCAGGGTCCGCAGTCGGAGATGTGACGGCCCTGGAATGCTTGGGGCTGGGGCTCCTCGCGCTTGTGGCCATGAACGCGGTCAACCTTTTCGATCACGCGGACGGCCTTGTGGGGCTACTCACGGCCTTTGCAATGCTCGCTGGCAGTGGTCCCCTGGCACGGATCTTCGGCGGGGCGGCGATTGGGTACTTGCCCTTCAATTTGTTCCTGCGGAGGTCGCCTTCCGAGGTGCCGATGGACGTGGGACAGGAAAGATCTCGCCGAGTCCCCTACGCGATGCTTGGGGACTCAGGCAGTCACCTCCTGGGAGTGCTGATCGCGACGACCCCCGGAGCGTGGTGGTTTCTCGCCCTGCCGGTGCTCGATATGGTGCGGGTGGTGGTGGGTAGGCTCCGCCGCGGGAGCCCGTTCTGGCGTGGGGATCGAACCCATGTGGGCCATCTACTACACGACATTGGATTCTCGCCCGTGACGGCGGCGATCCTGGTCGGAACCGCCCTCGTGCCGCCTCTGGTCGCGATCGCCCTCATGGATGGCCCCGCACCGCTGATCGTGGGGCTCCTGGCCGGGACCACACTTTACTTTGGCATGCTGGTGATGGTCGATAGCGCCCTGCCTGGTGGCGTGCCCGATCTGGGCGGGGAGGACCCATTCGACAGAGATGATTTCCGTGGAGATGATTTCGGTGGAGATGATTTCGACAGAGATGGTTCGGAGGGAGGTGTCGCCGATGCGGCCGTTTCGGAGGTATTCGCCCGGGCCAGCGGCGTCGACCAGGGCCGCCCGGGGTCGGACGTCCGGAGAGAGGGCGCGGGATCAGGCCCTGGCTCAGAGGACCCATCGGGTCCTTTCGCCGCGCCCTCCGCAGGGGCCAGCGGTGGCACCAACCAGGAACCCACCCAGTAGTCGGCCCAACAGTTCACCCAGCAGTTCAATCAAGAGTCCACGCCGCAATCCACCCAGCAGCCCCCTCAGCAGCCCCGCGCAGGGGCGCAGCGGTCATCGCTCCGCTGGATTCAGCCGAGTAACCGGGCCCTCTGGGCGCAATTGCAGGTCGTTCGGGTTCCATTTTACGTTCCGCATCCCGATACTCCTGGGCCAAACCTGGGCGTCTCGCCTCCCGACTCAATCGTGACCTATCCCCTCACCGCCGTCATCAGTGACCTCCATGGCAATCGCCAGGCTACCGAGGTGTGCCTGGCCGATGCTGAGCGCCGTGGCGTCCAGCGCATCGTCTGCTTGGGAGACGTCGTCGGGTACGGCGCGGAGCCCCGGGCATGCCTTGATGAGGTGATGGCCCGCGTCGGCGGCCGAGAGGCCAGCGAGGGTCAATCCGCGCTCGAGCCAGGGCTCTGCCTCCGGGGCAATCACGAGGAAGCCCTGCTCTTCAGCGCCGAGGACTTCAACCCGAAGGCACGCGCCGCGATCGAGTGGACGCGCGCCGAGGTCGGCCGGGACCCCGAGCGAGCGGACAGCTACTGGGACTTCATCGGTGCGCTCGAGCCAAGCACCTCCGACGAACGGGCCATGTTTGCCCATGGAAGCCCGCGCGATCCGCTCCGCGAGTACGTCGTTCCGCGTGATATCCGCGACACGGACAAAATGAGCGCGCTCTTCAGCGCCATGGACCGCGGCGTTTGCTTCATTGGGCACAGCCACGTCCCCGCGGTCTTCTTTGCGGACGGCACCTACTTCGTGCCTCGCGGCTCCGAGGCTGTGCACGGCCCGTACGACCTCGGCGACCTCGAGAGCGTGCGCGCGATCGTGAACGTCGGCTCGGTCGGCCAGCCACGCGACGGTGATCCGCGCCTCTCCTACGTCCTTTACGACGGGCAGAACGTGACGTTCGTCCGCGTTGAATACGACCACGAAGCCGCAGCGGACGCGATCCGCGCGGTGGATGAACTACCGGCCTTTCTTGCTGATCGGCTTGCCGCTGGACGTTAGTCCTCGACCCTGACCCCTCCCCAAAACAATGGGCCCGGAAAAGCGCCTCCCGCTGGCACTCTTCCTCTGCTTCCTCGTCCTTATGGTGGTGCAGTTCCGCAATGCGCCGGAATCACCAGTCACACAGGACTCGGACACGAGCAAGACCGAGACACTTCTCGGAAATACGACGCCCGATGCGTCAACTGATCTGACGGCTCCCGTGGTCGCGAATCTTGACCCGGCCCAGGCGCTTCCTGCCCCGGCTGCGGGCGTCCCTGCGTCTGCAGGTGCCGTATCGCCTGCCGCCGTATCAGACGGCGCAGTCTCAACCGTTCCCGCATGGGACGAGTGGGTCGAGGTCGGTGCCGACGGCGAGATCGGCCACATGTGGGTGCATTTCGACAGCCTCGGCGGCAGCGTCGCTGAGATCCGCTATGCGGACCACTTCGTTCGCAAAGGTCTGACGGACGATGAGAAGCTGGACCGTGACAACATGGTGACGATCGTGGCGCCCGCGATCGAGGGGAACCCCGCGCGGACGCTCCACTCGCTCATGCTGCGCCCCGATTCCAAGAGCGCTCTGGAGCTCTTCGAGCAGAATCCAAGCGTCGTTCACTGGCAGCATAAGCGCGTCGGTCAGGCCATCATCTTCACCCACGAGGACCCCGCGGGCGTCATCCTGGAGAAGCGGATCGAGCACGTCCTGGGCCAGAACCACTTCAGCGTGGACATCTCGGCGCGGGTCACGAATCCTGAGCACGCCAACAAGCGTGTCGGCATGGCTTTCGTCGCCTCCGTGGGCATGCCCGAGATCGGTGAGGACAGCTTCTACGTGGAGCCCAAAGCGGTCGCGGCACTCGTCGACAAGGACATCAAGGACGTTGCGCCGGACCTGGATGGAATCCCACGGCGGGAGAATCTGCGCAACGGCAGGCTCGCCTTCTTCGGCACGCACAACAAGTACTTCGCGATGCTCGCGCGGCCGGTCTCCGATTCCGCCAAGGAGTCCACGAAGGAGGCCAACCTTGAGCGCGTCTTCGACACGGTCTGGGCAGCGGACAAGAGACAGGATGTCTACACGGAGAAGGGCTTCCGGAACGTGATGGTCGAGGGTTTCCTCGAGATCACATTCCCCGCGCTCGCCGCTCCGGCCACGACCTACGGGTACACGGTGTACGCGGGCCCGAAGGACCCCGAGCAGTTCACGGCTGACGACGAGCCCTTCAACAAGATCATCAGCGAGGACCTTGGGTTCTTCGACGGGATCGCCAAGCTGATCCTCGGCTACCTGAGGTTCCTCCACGGCATCCTCGGCAACTGGGGCTGGGCCATCATCTTCCTGACCCTGACGGTCCGGCTGATGCTCTTCCCGCTGAACCGCCGCATGCAGACCTCCATGGCGCGCCATGGAACGAAGATGAAGCGCGTCCAGCCGAAGATCGATGCGATCAAGAAGAAGTACGCGGACAAGCCCCAGCAGCTTCGCCAAGAGCAGGCGAAGATCTTCCAGACGGAGGGCGTGATGCCGCCGCTCGGTGGGTGCCTTCCCATGTTCTTGCAGATCCCGATTTTCTTCGGTCTGTTCAGCGCGCTGCGCGTCGCCTTCGATCTGCGACACCAGCCGTTCATGGGCTGGATCAAGGACCTCTCGAAGCCGGATCACCTGGCGCGAATCGACCTGAACACGCACCTGCCCTTCATTGAAACCATCGAGTGGTTCAACCTGCTCCCGATCCTGATGGTGATTCTCTGGGTGGCCCAGCAGCGCGTCATGCCGAAGCCCCAGGCCCAGGATGACCAGGCCAAGCAGATGCAGAAGATCATGATGTGGATGCCCATCATGTTCGGCTTCTTCCTCTACAACTACGCCGCTGGTCTGTCGCTGTACATGATCACGACGTCGGGGTTCGGCATCCTGGAGTCGACGGTCATCCGTCGCATCTGGCCGATCGACGACACGGAGCAGCCCAAGAAGAAGGGCAAGTTCATGACGCGCCTGCAGGAACTCCAGAAGCAGGCGGAGGCCCAGCAGTCCAAGAAGGGCAAGAAGGGTCCTGGCGGCGGCGGTGGTAGTAAAAAGTAGCGAGCCCCGCGGTTCGACCATCGTGGCCGCCGCTTCGGCGGTGGGCACGGGGGAGCGCGGCGTCGTGCGGCTGTCCGGTCCGCGGGTCGCGTCGATCGTCACCGCTACCTGTGGCCGCGCCGGTGGCGAGCCACTCGTCCTTGAGGGGCGCGCGGTCTACGAGGTCGATTTCGACGACGGAGTTGGTCCGCTGCCCGCGCGGCTTCTCTGGATGCCGGGCCCGCGTTCCTTCACCGCTGAGGACGTAGCGGAGCTGCACCTGCCTGGCCACCCTGGCCTCGTGGCAGGCGCGATGAAGCGTTTGCTGGGGGCCGGGGCCGTGCTTGCAGAGCCGGGAGAGTTCACTCGGCGCGCGTTCCAGAACGGGCGCATTGACCTGACCCAGGCGGAGGGCGTCGCTGCGCTCGTCGCGGCGCGATCGCGCGACGAACGGCGCGCCGCGACGGCGCTGCTCGTGGGTGGCCTCGAGCGCCGCGTCCGAGCGATTCGCGGCGAGCTTGAAGCGGTGCGCTCGCTGTCCGAGGCGAGCCTCGATTTCGACGAAGCGGATACCGGTCATGTACCGAGCGAGGCCTTGATCGAGCTGGGCGAGCGGGCGCTCGAGCGCATCCAGGAGGCCCTCGGGTGGGAGCGTCAGCGCAGCGCGTCGGAGCGCGTGGCATGCGTCGTGCTGGCGGGCGCACCCAACGCGGGAAAGAGCACTCTCTTCAATCGGCTGATTGGCGAGGAAGGGGCTCGGCTCGCCGGTCCTGCGATCGTGAGCGACCTCCACGGAACCACGCGGGACGCTAAGCGAGGCGACTGGCAGCTAGGCCCGGATGCGAAGGTCGCACTCATCGATACGGCCGGTCTCGGGGAAGGCGCACCGAATGAGTCTGAGCCAGATCGCCTGGCGGCTCAGCGGGCCAGGGGCCTGATCGAAACGGCCGACCTTGTCCTCTGGGTAGTGGATGCGGCGGACCCAGCGACTGAGGAGCTGCTGCCCGGCGTCGATCCCGAAGATCTCGGTGTGAGGGTTCTGCGGGTGGCCAGCAAGGTGGACGGCCCGCTGGTCAGCCCATGGGCCAGCGAGCCACGTGGCTCAGGTCGCCCGCAAGGGAGCGACGTCGCGATCTCCGCGCGCACCGGCGAGGGCCTCGACCGGCTGGCTTCGCTTTGCTCCGACGCGCTTGGATTCTCAGCCAGATGGCCGGGCGGTGAAGCGGCCGCGTTGATGACGGCCTCGGCGGGATGGGGTCTGGGCCCGCGGCACCTGGCGGCGCTCGACGCGGCTGCGCTCCGTGTGGCTGCGGCCCTGGAGGCCCTCGCGCTCTCCCTCCCCCTCGATCTCGTGGCGGAGGACCTCAAAATGGCGACGGACAGTCTCGATGAGATAGCGGGTCGCACGGTTCCAGAGGACCTTCTGGACCGTATCTTCGCGCAGTTCTGCCTCGGCAAGTAGAATCTTGCCCCGCGGGGACGTCGCCCTCTCGGATGCAGGGTCGGAGAGACCCGCCGTCCGATTGACCCCAGGCCTCCAGCCAGCTCCACTCCCTGAATCCTTGAAGTGTCCCCGCTGTGAAGCAGACGACGACCGCGTCGTCGACTCGAGAACGTCTGCAGACGGCATCGTGATTCGACGCCGCCGGGAGTGTCTTTCGTGCTTCATGCGGTTTACCACGTACGAGCGGATTGAAGAGAGCCCGCTGCGCGTGATTAAGAAGAACGGAGACCGCGTCCGTTTCGACCGAGACCGGATTCTGTCGGGGATCCTACGCGCGTGTGAGAAGCTGCCGGTGGCCGCGCAGGACATCGAAGAGGCCGCGATGCGCGTCGAGGCCCGCTGTCAGGGAGAGTACGATCGCGAAGTGCCGAGTTCCGTCATCGGTTCGCTGGTGATGGAGGAGCTGCGTGCGCTTCACCAGGTGGCGTACGTTCGTTTCGCCAGCGTCTATCGAGAGTTCAAGGACGTCGGGCAGTTCATGTCCGAGCTCGAAACAATCCTCGACGAGGACGCTGAGGAAGCTGCCTTGCTCAGCGACCAGGGCCTCCCCCCAGCCGATGAGGGTGCTTCTTCCTAGCGCTGGCTAGCGGAAGCTTTGGTCACGGCCATGGGCGGAGATCTCTTCAGTCAATTTGAGGAGCCTGCGAACGAACTCGAGAGCCCCGATGAGGTGACGAGTCCAAGTTCGGCAGAGCTGCCTCTCGTACGAACCGGATCCGGTCGTCGATCGGCGTTCGACAGCGGCCGCTTGCGCGCGAGCATTGAGCGTGCGCAGAAGGAGGCGGGCGAGGCTGTGTCCTCGCTCAGTCACGAGGTCGCAGACATCGTGCGCTTCACGCTCTCCTCGCGCGTACATCGTTCCGGAAACGGGGCCGATACGGGCGGTGCTGGTCGCTCGGCAGGCGCTCCCTCCGAAGCCATACACGCGGACGATGTTGGTGCGTTGGTCGAACGCGCGCTGATCGAGGTAGGAGCAACAGGAACGGCCCGCAGCTATATCGTCGCGCGCGACCGGCGCATGCGCGCGCGCGAGCTCGGTATTGGAGAGGGCAGTGGCCATGGGGCGAGCTGGGGACGTAGCGCGGGCAGTCAAATGACGCGTCCCGGGGGCTCCCAGGCACGAGCTACGGGTCCGAAGCTCCCCTCCGTGCGAGGTGCAGCTGGAGCCGAACCGTTCCAGGCACGTCGCATCGTCGCCGCGCTGATTGAGGAGGCCGGACTCCTGCCCGCCCAGGCCGAGGAGATCGCGTCCGGCGTGCAGGCATCTTTGGCCGGTGCCGGGCTGGGCGGCGCGGGCCTGCGGGTGGTCTCGACCGGCCTCGTGCGAGAGCTGGTGAATAGCGAGCTCTTGGCGCGGGGTCTCGGCGAGGCGATCCGTCGCCACGAGTCCGTCGGCATTCCTCGCCACGACCTCGCGCAGCTCTACCATGATGCCACGTCGGCGTCGGTCGACGGCATCGGTGAAGCGCGTCCGTTCGAGTCCCGAACGGCCGCCACGCTGCTGCGCCGCTGGGTACTGGACGACGGGCTCCCGCCCAGCGTGGCCCAGGCGCATCGCGGTGGCGACCTGTACATCGGTGGCCTGGGCGCGCTGCACCGAGTGCGCGTTCGTTCGATGCCCTCGTCATTGCTCCTGAAGGGCAAGGGTCACTCCGTGTTCGCAGCGCTCGAGCGCGTTGGGCGCCTCGCGGGAGACGCCTCGGCGGGGCTGCTCATCGAGGACCTGGAGCCGCTCGTCCGGTCCCTCACAGGCTCGGCGATGGTCGAGTCGTTCGTGCTCAGCCTGGGGGCCCTCGCCCAGGCGTCAGGTCGCCGGATCGATCTCTCGGCCACGGGCGGCGCCGCGGGTGCCGACGCTCTTTCGGAGTTCCTTAACGCCATGTCGCCTTCGCTGGCCGAGGGAGCGGCTCTTCCCCGAATCTTCGCGAGCCTCGATGCCGTCGCGGCCGCTGTCCGCCGTGGAGCAGGCGACGCCGCGGAAGCGCTGCTTTGGAGCGGTCACCTCGTTCCTGTCTGGGCGCGCGCCGGGGCCACGTGGTCGGCTGTGGATCGAGCGGCGAGTGACCGCGGGGCCATTGCGATCGGTGGGTCCGTTGGTATCAACCTGCCACGCCTTGCGAGGCGCGCGGGGCCCTGGCGCGAAGACTCCTTTCTGTCGGCGGCTTCGGAGGCTCTCGACCAGGCCGTCGAGGCCCTTGAAGCGATCAGCGAGTTTCAAACCCGCGCCAGGAGCTTTCATGGCGTGGCAGTGTCCGATCGAATCTCCCATACGCTGCTCCCCATCGGGCTTCTGGACGCTCTTCGTATCCTCGGTGACGGCATCGCCCGGGCGGACCAAGGGTCTCGGATCCTCGGTTTCCTGGGCGAGGCCGCGCAAAGAACCGGGGCCGCCCGGGGACTGGACGCTCGGCTCGGGGTCGGCTCCACGACATCGGACGCGGAGGACGCGGCCCGTTGGTTCGCGGAATGTGATGCCAAGCAGGGTGGCCATGGCCAGCCCCGTCTGTTCTCGGACCTGCCACGGCCCGAGGAGGACCGTCCGCGCGCCTATCGCGCCAGGGTGGGGGAGCTGACCGCCAGGGAAGACGCCAGCCGAATCCGTGAGCGCGCGGAGGCCCTCGGGACGCTCCTCTGCACGGTGCCCTCGGGTGCCCTTGTGCCCGACTCTGTTCAGCGCCAAGGGGGGGCGGGTGAAGCGACCCTCGCCGCGGACTTCATGGAAGTCCTCGCCCGAGCGCCTCGGGCCCTTCTGGGGTCCAGTTCCGACGGGTCACGGGAGCCACGGGCCGCCAAGGGCCGCAGAAAGACCGCTTCCAACGCAGAAAATCCGGACCCGCTTGAGCCCAGCGTACTTCTGGAGAACCGCGCCAGATGGCCACGTTTGGCCGCCTGGGCGCGATTCGCTGAGATTCGCGCTGCGGCCACGGTCCCCCTCACCTCGATCACCGAAACGACGCTCTTTTGATGGGCCTCCTGATTTGTCACTCTGCGCCGCCCTGGCGCCGAATCTGACGCACAGGAGATCGCTGCCCAGCCACCCAGTCCCATGCGCCTTAAACGCCTCGAACTCTTCGGCTTCAAGTCATTCGCCGACCGAACGGTGATCGACTTCGGTCAAACGACCCTGACGGGCATCGTGGGGCCTAACGGCTGCGGGAAGAGCAACGTTGTAGACGCGGTGCGCTGGGTCCTCGGCGAGACGCGTCCGACCTCCATGCGAGGCTCCGGGATGACGGACGTCATCTTCAAGGGCTCGACCAGCCGCCCCGCCATGGGGACGGCGGAGGTCACGATGGTGCTCGACAACGAGTCCAACGTCCTGCCCGAGCGTGGCCCCGAGGTCGCGATCTCGCGTCGCCTCTACGCGAGCGGTGAGGGCGAGTACCTGATCGATGGGCAGCGCGTGCGCCTCAAGGACGTCAAGGACCTGCTCTTTGATACGGGCCTGGGAAGTCGCGGGTACTCGGTCCTCGAGCAGGGTCGGATCGATGCCGTGCTGTCGGCCAACCCGGCCCAGCGCCGCGCCATCTTCGAGGAGGCCGCGGGCATCAGTCGCTACCGCCAGCGGCGCCACGAGACTGAGCTTCGCCTCAAGCGCTGTGATCAGGACGTCGAACGTCTAGAGGACGTCATGGGCGAGCTGCGCAGCCGCGTGCGCTCCCTCAAGATCCAGGCGGGCAAGGCAGAGAAATACGTGGTGGCCAAGGAGGAGTGGACGCGCGAGCGGACCCGCTTGCTCAGTCACCGATTGGTTGGCTACGACCTGACGCTCGACGGTCTCGGGCCGAAGATCTCGGAGCTGGAGGCAGGGCTGGGCGAGCTCCGCGAGCAGCGTGCCGAGTGCGAAGGCCTGATCGAGGAGCGCGAGGCCGAGCGGAGCGAGGTCGTCGAGAAGCTCAGCACTGTGGGCGACGAGGCCTCGCGTATCTCCGGTGACCTGCGAGCGCTCGAGGAGCGCAAGAGTCAGCTCGCGATGCGCATCGCCAGCTGGGCTGCAAGCGCGTCGGAAGAGAGCGAGCGCGCGGGCGCCCTGGAAGCGCAGCTGGAGGAACGCGAGGATGAGCTGAGCACGCTCGGCGCTGACATCGAGGCGCTCCGCGAGCGCGCGACCCAGGCCGAAGAGCGTGCCCAGGGACTGAGCCAGCAATCCGCTGAGCTCAACAAGACCTACAGGGACCTCCGCACAGAGGTGCAGGCCCAGAACGATCGGGTGCTCGAGCGGCTCCACGAGCGTACGGCGGCCGAGAACCGCGTCGTTCACCTGAGGGAGGCGCTTCCGCCGAGCCAGGAGCGACTCGAGCGCGTGGTCCAGCGGTTCTCCGCGGCCGAGGCGCAGATCAGTGACGTGGGCGAGTCGGTCACCATGTCAGAGGACGGGCTCGGTCTCCTGGCGGACAACCTCGCCGAGGCCGAAGGGGCGCTGGAGGCAACCCGGGACGAGCGCACGTCGGTGGATGAGGCCCTTGACGCACGCCGGAAGGCGCGCGCGGAGCGTGACGTTCAGCGCGCGGGGCACCAGAGCCGCGTCGAGGCTCTTCTGGACCGTGACCGCGAGCTCGAGGATCTCTCGGGCGGAGCGCGACGCGTGCTCGAGGCAGCGGACGTGGGTGACGGCCCGTGTCGCGAGGAAGAGCTGCTTGGCCTCGTGGCCGACCACCTCAAGACAGACGTTCGCCTGGCGCGCGCCATCGACGCCGTTCTCGGTGATCGAGCCCATGCGCTGGTAGCGCGGGACGCGCATGCGGCGCGCAGAATCGTCGACTGGTGTGGCTCCGAGGAGGTCGGTCAGGTCGGCGTCGTCATTCCGCCGGGCGTTGGTGCTCCGGACTGCCCGCCGCCTTCGGATTACGCGCTCTTCGCTCGGTTTGGGGCCGGCGTCGAGGGGCGTCTTAGCGACCTCGTTCGCTGCGAAGAGTCGATGCGGCCGCTGGTGCACGCGCTCTTCTGTGACGTGGTCGTTGTGTCGAGCCTGGACATCGCGCTGGACCTGGTCGGGCGTGAGCCCGGCTGGCGTTTCGTGACGCCGCGCGGGGAACTGGTTGACTCGGCGGGCATCGTGGGCGGCTACCGCGACGTGGCCCATGGCTTCGTGGGTCGCCGCTCGAGCGCCGCAGATCTGGAGCATAAGATCGAGGCCCTCAACGAGGCCATCGAGGCCGACGACGACGCCATCGACGCGTCCCGTGCGCGCCTTGCCGAGCTGGGTGAAATTCTCAAGGTCCAGGGCCAGGAGCGCGAGGCTGCGCGGAAGGCACAGGCGGAGGCGGAGGCGTCGCTGTCGGCGGCTCGTGCACGCTTGAAGGACCTCGCGGAGGCCATGGCCTCCCATGCCGACGATCGCTCGAAGGCCGAAGCTGACGTTACGCGCATGAGGGCTGAGCTCGAGGAATCGTCCAGCACGAAGCTCCACTCAAGCGATGCTTTCGACGCTGAGAACGAACGCCTCGAGCAGATGGAGAAGGGACGCCGCCAGCTGGAGACCGAGCGCGAGGACCTTCAGCGCGAGGAAGCGAAGGCCCTCGTCGAGCTAGGCTCCGCCAAGGCTGAGCTGTCGGGTTTGGAGCAGCGGATTGGCAGCCTCGAGCGCCTGCTCGTGGAGACGCGTTCCGAGATCGATCGTTCCGGCACGCGCGCTGTGACCTACGAGAACAGTGCCCAGGAGGGGCGCGTCGAGGTCGAGGGCATCGTGATCGAGGCGGAGACGCTGGCGATTGCGCGCCATGAGCTGGACGAGTCCATTGAGTCCCTGCGGGAGCGCGAGCGCTCCGGCGCGGCACGCATCTCCGAAACAAGGCGGGCGGCCGAGGCCGTTCAGGGTGAGCTCGATAGCCACGGCGAACTGCTGGGTAAGCATCGCCTGGATGCCCAGAAGGCCGACCTCGCGCGCCAGGAAATTGTGGGTCGCGCCCTGGAGGAGCTTGAGCTCGCCGAGCATGACCTGCGCGAGGCCTTCGTGGCTCTCGAAGAGGAGCTGGCAGAGCACTCTGAGCTCAAGGAGCTTGAGAAGTACGTCGCGTCCGTGAAGGCGACGCTGGATCGCCTCGGGCCGGTGAACGTGGAGGCCGTCGACGAGCTCGAAGAGGTCGGCGGAAGGCTCGACCACCTTGAGACGCAGTCGGCGGACCTCGCCGAGGCGCGGAAGACGCTCATGGACACGATCAAGACCATCGACGAGGAGAGCCGACGCCTCTTTGTTGAGACCTTCGAAGAGGTCCGCGGGAACTTCCAGCGGATCTTCCGCCTGCTGTTTGGCGGCGGCAAGGCCGACGTGCGCCTCGAAGAGGGCGTGGACGTGCTCGACGCGGGAGTCGAGATTGTCGCGCGTCCTCCGGGACGAGAGCTTCTCGCGATTGGCCTCCTGTCCGGTGGGCAGCGGACCATGACCGCGTTGGCACTTCTGTTCGCCGTTTTCGAGGCTCGACCGAGTCCCTTCTGCGTGCTCGACGAAGTGGATGCTGCGCTCGACGATGCCAACGTCGACCGGTTCCTGGGCATGCTGGATGGGTTCCGTGAGACGACTCAGTTCATCGTCGTCACGCACAACAAGGGAACGATGGCCGCGTCCCAGGCTCTCTTTGGCGTCACGATGCAGGTCAAGGGCGTGTCGCGGTTCGTGTCCGTGGAGCTCGATGAGATCGACGAATTCGCACCTGACACTATCGGAACCGCAAAGCGGGCCCAGGAAGGCGGCGGGGGTGCAGGTAACGCAGCTTCGTCCGAGTTCGACTCGGACTCTCCAGCGGGTCTAACGCAGCAGGACCCGGAGAGCGGGGAACCGATCAAGGAGATCCCTAGTCAGCGCGCCCAGGTCGCCGGCGACGAGCCGGCTTCTGATGTGGTCGGAGCAGATGATGGTCCAGTAGATGGGCCAGCTGAAGAGCCGGCTGAAGAGCCGGCTGGCGGGCCAGCAAGGGATTCCGCCGATGGATTAGCTGGGGGAAGCCGCTGAGTCAGCGGACGAGCCCACGGCTCATTCCTAGGCAGTCCTGCGCCAGAGCTCGTCCCGATAGGGGCACACCGCCCTGATCCAGTCAAGGTAGGCGGTGTGTAGTCACGAAGGGTTAGGAGATCGCAATGTCATTCGCTGGCATGCGCCTCCCCCTTATGATTTCACCCCTCTCGCGATGGCGCTGCCCCCAAGGCGCACGGATGGCCCGTTTCCGCAGTCTCGGCAGCGCCGTGATCGCGGTCACCGTGGCCATGGTCATGCCTGCCGCCGAGGG
>JBLIHL010000053.1:0-17093 GCA_047635895.1 Paracoccaceae bacterium
CCTGCGACGCGGGCTTCTTTACGGATTCGTTCACCGATTGGTCCGACCCCCATCAGCCTCCTTCCGTCCTCGTCCTCGGATCCCTCTGGTCCCTTGAGCTCCCGCAGGGCACCTATCGGATCGAGGTCAGCGCGACAGGCTGGGGCTCGGGAAGCAACGGCGACTGGCAGGTTGAGGCGGACGCGGTTACAACCAGCGCGACCCAGCTCAAGGCATATGATCGAGAGGTGGACTCCTTCTTCTGCGAGGGGCCGCCGCCGCCGCCGATGGCCGAGGCCCGTACTCCCGGATTCTGGAAGAACCACGCAGAGGCGTGGCAAGTGTTCGAACTTGCGCTCGGGGACGAACAGGAGCTCTTCAGCCAGAGCTGCCTCCTCGATCTCTTCGACACACCGACAAAAGGGGACGTGCGCGTGATCCTCGTCCATCACCTCATGGCAGCCAAGCTCAGCATCCTCAGCGGCTCGGATCCGTACGCGCTGACCGGATTTCCGGACGCGACCTCCACGGTGATGGACACGATCAGCGCAGCTGACGATTTCATCGTCTCCGCCGAGATCGGCTGTGGCGGAGTCGGCGGCGATAAGCCGAGAGGCGCCACTCGTGAGTACATCACTAGCCTCAAGGACGCGTTGGACGCCTACAACAACAACTTCGAGTAGGTCGGGGGCGGTACGGTACCGTAGTCGTTCCCGTCATTCCTCAGCGCGATGATCGCCACCGACGATTGGCGGAATTGACTCCGGTTCCGTACCGACCGTACCGCCAGTACCGCCAAAGCGCCCTGCGAGTGATTCTCCAGTGATGCGGATGCCCCGGCCAAACCCTCAGTGGGTGAGGCTTCGGCGGGCTACCGCGGTGTTACGGCGGGCACGTTACGGATATCGCTGCCCTCCGGCGTTCCGACCGCGAAGGGGAACCTGCTGTTTGATGCGGCTGCGCCGACGCGGCCCTGTACGTCCAGCGCGATGAAGCAGATCGAGAGGTCGTAGCCGCGAGGGTCGTGCTCCGCGATGCGGTGGATCATTTCTTCGCATGCGGTCTGGGGGTCCATCCCCTGGCGCATGAACTCGACGACCATCGCGGACGCGGCGTAGCGCATCACGTTCTCGCCAATCCCCGTTGCGCCGGCGGCGCCGACGCCATTCTCGACGTAAAGCCCCGACCCGAGGATCGGTGAGTCGCCGACACGCCCGGGCAGCTTTCCGCCGGCTCCGCTCGTCGAGCAGCCACCGAAGAGGTTGCCGTCTACGTCGAGCACCAGCAGCGCGACCGTGTCGTGGCCAGGGTCCTTCGGCTCGGCCGGGTCGAGCTCGCGTGCTTGCCACGCCGCCTTCTTCGCGGGGAGGTCCGACACGTCCACGGACTCAAGCCCCTGCTCGAGCGCGAACCAGCGGGCGCCCTCGCCCACGAGCATGACGTGCTTCGTGTTCTCCATCACGCGCCGCGCGGCCGTGATCGGGTGCCAGATGCCCTCCATGCCGGCCACGCTCCCCGCGCCGTGATCGGGGCCGTTCATGATGCAAGCGTCGAGCTGCGCGTAGCCCGCCGCGTTCGGGCGCCCTGCTAGTCCTACCGAGCCGTCCGAGCCGAGTCGCTCGATCCTCCGGATCCCGGTCTCAACCGCATCGAGCCCCGAGCCGCCGGCCTCAAGCGTCTCAAATGCGACATCGACGGCCGTTTTGCCGAAGGGCCAGGTCGCGATCATCACGGGACCAGCCGAGAGACCCACCTGCTCGCCGATGGACTCAGATGCGGTCGGCGCGGTGCACGCGGAGAGAAGGAGTGCGGCAGTGCCGAAGAGGAACGTCGGGGTGTAGGAGAAGCGCATAGATTCGTAGGGTACCAAGTGCCTACGGATCTACTTGGTGGCCATGGCAACTTGGCACCGCAAGAGACGAATTCAGGCAGCGCGAATGGCGCTGGGGCCTCATCCGCGTGAGCATCAGCTGACGTACCAAGGGGTGCTGGCACCGGCGTCACCGCTCCGCTTGCGAGGTGACGACTCTGGTCACCGGAGCACGCCGCACGGGTCATCACGCCGAGGCGATCTTCTCTAGCCACGTCACGGCCTTGTCAGGCTTGCCGTGCAGGTGGGCCGGTAGCACCAGGTGCGCTACGCCTGGCTTGATTCGGCGCAGGTCGATGCGCTTGCGGCCGGCCGCCATCGCTCCTCCTGCGAAGAGGTGCTCGAAGGCGACGGCGTCGGTATACTGGATTACGTAGCGGTCGTCGCGCCAGGCTACGTGGCGGATGCCCGCCGCGTCCATGGGGAGCTTCAGGCTGAAGAGACGCAGGAGCTCTTTTGCCTGGGCCGGGGCGCGGCCGTAGCGGTCGACGAGGCCCTTGAACGCGTCGTTGAGGAGCTCGAGGTCGTCGGCCTGGGAGAGGGCCCGCAGGGCGTCGAGGCGCTCGTCCGGCTTGGCGATCCAATCATCGGGGAGGAAGGCCTTGAGGCCGACTTCCAGCTCGCAGCCGGCTTCCGTCTCCTCGAATCGCGGCTTCTGGAGATCGGTGGCTTCGCCCGACGAGAGGCGCTCCACCGTCAGCTTCAGAAGACGGCAGTACATGTCGTAGCCGATGGCCGCGATGTGGCCTGACTGCTGGGGGCCGAGCACGTTGCCCGCGCCGCGCAGCTCGAGGTCCTTCACGGCGATGCCGAAGCCCGCGCCGAGGTGGTTCATTTCCTCAAGGGCCTTCAGTCGATCGCGCGCCTGACTCTTGAGCGGCTTGTGCTTCTCGACGAGCAAGTAGCAGAACGCCTTGACGCTTCCGCGTCCGACGCGGCCGCGGAGCTGGTGCAGCTCAGACAGCCCGAAGTGATCCGCGTCATCCACCATGATCGTGTTCGCGGTGGGGACGTCGACGCCGTTCTCGATGATGGTGGTGGCCACCAGCACGTCCACCTCGCCGCGGCGGAACGACTCCATGACGTTGCGCAGCTCGGGCGCGGGCATCTGGCCGTGACCGATCGCGAAGCGCGCGTTGGGGACCAGGGACCGAAGCTTTGCCGTGACCTGCTCTATCGACGTCACGCGGTTGTGCAGAAAGAAGATCTGCCCGCCGCGGTTCAGCTCGTGCTGGAACGCCTCGATGATCAGATCGTCGTCTTCGCGGTAGCCGAGGACGGTGTCGATTTCTTGGCGACCCGGCGGCGCCTCGTTCAGCGCCGAGATGTCCCGGATGCCCGACAGGGACATGTGCAGGGTTCGCGGGATCGGCGTGGCGGTGAGCGTGAGCATGTCGACGTTCGCGCGGAGCTTTTTGAAGTGCTCTTTGTGCGTCACTCCAAAGCGCTGCTCCTCGTCGATCACGACCATCCCGAGGTTCTTGAACTTGATGTCCTTGCCAAGGATTCGGTGCGTGCCGATCACGACGTCCACGCCGCCGGTCGCCAGCTTCGCGACCGTGTCCTTCTTTTCCTTGGGGGTCGTGTAGCGGGAGAGTCCGCGCACAACCATGGGGAAGTCGGCCATCCGGGTGCGGAAAGTGTTGAGGTGCTGCTCGGCGAGGATGGTCGTCGGGACGAGGACCGCCACTTGGCCGCCGCCCGACACGACGCGGAACGCCGCGCGCACGGCCATCTCGGTCTTGCCGAAGCCGACGTCGCCGCAAAGCAGCCGGTCCATCGGGCGCTCCGACGCCAGGTCGCGCGCCATCTCGATGGTGACCTCGACCTGGTCCGGCGTGTCCTCGTAGGGGAACTCGTCCAGGAACTGCTGAACGAGCTCGGGATCGCCGTCCCACGCATCGCGCTTGCGCAGCTGACGCTTGGCCTGGACGTCGATCAGCTCGGACGCCAGGTCGAACAGGCCCTGCTCGACCTTCTCCTTGCGTTTGCGGAACGCGTTGCCGCCGATCTTATCCAGCGCGAGCCCGGCGCCGCCGGCCCCGATGTAGCGCTGGACCATGTCGATCCGGCTCGCGGGCACGTAGAGCGAAACCTCGCCGGCAAACTCGAGGTGCAGATGCTCCTCTTCGCCGGTGCCGCGGGTCATGCGCTTGAGTCCGCGGTAGCGGCTCAGGCCGTGGACCGCGTGCACGACGAAGTCGCCGGGCCGCAGCTCGAAGAAGCTCTGGAGCGCCTTGACCTTGTGCTGGTGCGCCCGGGACGACGCCTTCTTGCGCGCGCCGAGCGTGCCCTTGAGCTCGTGGCTGCCGATGACCAGGAGGTTCCAGGGCGGCGCGCGGAAGCCGCGGCTGACGTAGCCCGTGTGCAGCTCAAGACCCGTGACGCCGGCCTTCTCGAACTGCGCGCCCATGCGGTCGCGCTCGGCGTCGGTCAGGCACGCCACGATCACGCGCGTGCCGCTCTGCGCTAGCTGGCTGAGCTCGGGGGCGGCCGCTTCCACGCCGGAGCTGAGCCCTTGGACCGACCGCGTATCCAGAGACACGTCATCGCCGGGCAGGCTCTGAAGCTCGAGGATTCGGCGCCGGCTAAGCCCCTTGTTGAGCACCCGGAGCGCGCGCTCGAACAGCGGCGACTGGATGCTCAGGGACGACGCCTTCTCGTCGACTCTGAGCGGCTCAATCCGGATGATCAGCGCGTCCGCCGGCAAGAGGTCGATCACCGGCGTGCCGTCCCCGTCCTCGAGCGTGCCGGAGTCACTGGCGAGGCAAACCTCGATCTCCTCGTGCTTCGCCGTGGAGCGCTGCTCGACTGGATCGAACGTCCGTAGGCTCTCGATCTCTTCCTCGAACATCTCGATGCGAAGGGGCTCCTCGCTCGCGAACGGGAAGACGTCGAGAATGTCCCCGCGCAGGCTGACGTGCCCGGCGAGCTCCGCCAGCGGCTCACGCGTGTAGCCCGCGCGGACGAGCCGGTTGAGAAGCGCCTGGACGTCGAGGACGCCGCCGACCTTGAGCGAGACGAACTCGGCCTGGAGATCCTTGAGCTTCGGGACGGGCTGGAGCATGGAGAGGACGGATCCAACGATGACGTTGGGTCGTGCATCCTCGGGGCCCGCCAGGCTCTGGGCCATCTGCAGGCGCATGCGTACGGAGGTCGCGTCGGCGTGGCCCTTCCGCGTGCCGCCCTCGCGCGCTGGGAACTGGATGCTCGGGGTACCGAAGGCCGCGAGGTCGTAGACGAAGGACTCGGCCTCGCCGTCCGTGGACGCGATCGCGATGATGGGTCGCCCGATCTTGCGGATGAGCTGGGCCGCGACAAAGCCCTGGGCTGCTCCCCAGATGTTGCCAACGGACGCGGACCCCTTGCGATCGATCGCACGGAGAATGCGCGTCTGTTCGGACGCCGGAAACTTCAGCCCGGTGGCGTCGACCAGGACCGTGCCGGCCTGGGATGCACCCTCACTGCGGTCGGCGTTTTTGGCCGAGGTGTCGACGAGGCTCTGGGACATGGCGAAAGGTCAGGGGCGGGCGTCGTAGCCCAGGTCAAGGAGAGCTTCATAGGCCGCCCAGTGCTCGGCTTCCTTCATCGTTCTGCCCCAGGCGGTCGGAAAAGACTGACCGCCCGCGTGGGCTGCGACGAGGAAGGCTCGCGAGTTGGCGTCGCCCCGGGTTCGAACCACCTTGTAGGCCGGTGGGCCGCTGAATTTCTGCTGGCAGACCTCTTGGAAGGCCTGCTTGGGGAGTGCCTCGCCGCCGCGCTCACGGGCCGCGCTCATCTCCGGGCCGAGGGTGTCCAGGACGAACTCACGCGCGGGGCTGAGGCCGCCATCCAGGTAGATCGCTCCGACCACGGCCTCGTACAGGTTGGCGAGGACCGAGCGCGACAGCGCTTTGCGGTTCAGGCCGCGGCCGATCCGGGAGCGCTCGGGGAGCCCGATGCGTTCGGCCGATCCGGCGAGGGCCTTCCGCGAGACGACCTGGGCCTTCATCTCGGTCAGCGCGCCTTCGGTGTAGCGGGCACGGTCCCCGAAGAGCGACTCGGCGATCACGAGATCGAGGACGGTGTCGCCCAGGAACTCCATGCGCTCATTGTCGCGGCGCCCCCCCCCGTCGCTGATCCCGGCGGAGGCGTGGGTGAGTGCCAGCTGGGCCAGACTCTCGTCCTGGAACTTGTGGAAGGAGTCTAGGGGGGTGCTCAAGGGGGGGAGGACGCGGGTGGCGCCAGCCCGACGATACCGCCCAGGGCGGAGGGCGCGCGGGGATCGGAATCAGAAACAATGAGATTACCGAATGGATGTGCGGTGCCGGCACACTGAGGAGCTGTGAATAGCCCAGCCAGTCCCCAGCATCATGCCTCCCGGCCAGCTCCAGGCGCCCTTGCCGCCGGCGCGACCGCCCTCGAGGTTTCTCATCTCTCCAAGTCCTTCGGATCCACCATCGCAGTGGCCGACCTGAGCCTCCAGGTGCGCCGAGGCGAGTCGGTCGGCCTGCTAGGCCCCAACGGAGCCGGCAAGAGCACGACCCTCCGGATCCTCTCCACGCTGCTCCAGCCCGATGGGGGCGAGATCAGCGTCCTGGGCCTCGATCCGAAGTCCCAGGGGTCGGAGATCCGTGGTCGCATCGGCGTCGTGCCCCAGGACATCGCGCTCTACGAGGCGCTGACGGCGGCTGAGAACCTGTCGTTCTTCGCGGAGCTCTCCGGAGTCCCGCGGGCGCGGATCAAGGAGCGCGTGGACCAGGCGCTGGAAACGGCGGGCCTCACCGACCGCCGCAGCTCCCGGGTGTCCGAGTTCAGCGGCGGGATGAAGCGCCGCCTCAACCTCGTCGCCGCTCTTCTGCACGAGCCTGAGCTGATCTTCCTCGACGAGCCCACCGCCGGCGTGGACCCGCAGTCGCGCAACCACATCTTTGAGCAGGTCGAGCGGCTCCGCGACGAGTCCGACGTGACGCTCGTCTACACGACGCACCAGATGGGGGAGGTCGAGCGGCTCTGCGACCGTATCGTGATCATGGACCGCGGACGCTGCGTAGCGGACGGGTCGCTCACGGAGCTCCAGGGCCTTGACGCAGTCCAGTCTGAGACCGCGCCGAGGCTCTTGCTCCAGGACGACGCGACGCTCGACCGCGCCGCCGCGCTCCTGCGCGAAAACGGCTTCGAGTTCACCGCCGAAAGCGGCTCCGCGGACCTCGAGTCGATCTTCCTCAGCCTGACGGGGCACGCGCTCCGCGACGGCGAGGGCGACGCGGCCGCTGAAGCCGGCAAGGCGGAGGTCCAAGCATGAATCTCTCCACCGCATGGGCCCTGGCCCGCAAGGACCTGCGCCTCTTCCTGCGCGACCGTACCGCGCTGTTCTTCGCGTTCGCGCTGCCGATTCTTCTTTCGTCCGTGATGGGCTCGGCGCTGGGTACGGCGATGTCCGGCGGCGGGAGCAGCTCGAGCTCTGGCCCCAAGAAAATGAAGCTCGCGGTGGAGGACCGTGCGCAGAGCGCTGAGAGTCGAGCGCTCCTCGAGCGCATCCGCGAGGCCGAGGGGCTGCTCCCCGAGGTGGTCGAAGACGCGGAACGCACGGTCGCCAACGGAGACCGCGCGAACGGGCTGGTGATCGGCGAAACCTACGGCCAGCCAGGTGCCAAGGGACTGACGCTGTACCGCGACCCTGCGCGCCAAATTGCGTCCCAGGTGGTCGTCTTCCAGCTCGTTCCCCTCGTCATGGGCGCGTCCTACGGCGACAGCTTCGGGAAGATGGCGACGTCGGACGGCCTGAGCGAGATGCTCGGCCTCACCGTGCACGACCTGGACCCGAAGTCGAGCGCGGGGATCCCGCGCAGCGCCGGCGCGAGCCACGCGTTCGCCTCGATGGCGGTGATGATGCTCCTGTTCAACCTGGTGGCTGCCGCTGGCTCGCTCCAGGACGAGCGCGCGGAAGGAACCCTCGATCGCCTGCGCCTGACGCCGTCGGCGGGCAGCTCGGTGCTGCTCGGTAAAACGCTGGTCACGATGACGATGGCCGTGGTCCAGCTCGCCGTCCTCTTCGCTTTTGGCACGCTGGTCTACAAGATCCCGGTGCTCGAGCACCTGCCCGAGATTGCAGTGATCTCACTGGTCTGGGCCTTCACGGCGTCGGCCCTCGGCCTGCTCTTCGCGACCGCCTGTGCGACGCGCAAGCAGCTCGAAGGATTCTCGACGCTGGTGATCCTGGGCATGAGCGCAATGGGGGGCGCCTGGTTCCCGCGTGAGATCACGCCCGAGTGGTTCCAGACCGCCGGCCTCGTCACGCCGGTGGCGTGGGCGATGGACTCCTATGAGGGCGTGCTGTGGTACGGCAAGTCGTTCGCGAGCACGGCCGAGCTGGACGGCATCGCGTTCAAGCTCCTGGTGCTGATCAGCTTCGGGGTGGCGATGTTCGGCGCGTCCGTGGTGCTCTACCGGCGAAGGTTCATGCGGGCTTGACAGGCCACTGCTACCCTGGATCGATGGAGCAAGAGGCACTCGCCGATCTCCCCGGGCGACTCGGACTCTTGATGCAGCATCTTGTCGGCGACGCGCTCGCGCGGCGAGTGGGTCGCTTGGACCTGGTCCAGGAGTCGATGCTACGTATCCTGGTGTCCGACGTGACGGAGGCCCGCGCCGCGGAGCGCCCCGAGGCGCTCTGGGCCCACGCGCGCACGATGGCCCGGCGGGTCGTGGTGGACGCGGCACGCTCGGTGCGCCTGGAGCCCCGGCGCATGCTGGGACTGCGCCGCTTCGAGGGGCTGAGCGTGGGAAGCGGCCTCTGGGCAGGGTTCAGACAGCGCTCGCTCACGGTGGCGCCTCCGGGCCTTTCTCCGATCCTCTTCTGGGTCATTCTCCGGGGTCATTTTCCGGGGTCATTTTCCGGGGACTCGAGGGCCAGCGCGATCCTTGAGACGGCTTCCTGGAGGACTTCCCCGTCCGCTGTCAGCGCCAGCCGGACGGTTCCCGGTGCTCCAAACGCTGAGCCTCTGACGACGGCGAGCTGCTGCTCCGCTGCAAGCCGCTGGACGAAGGCTCGATCGTCCGTTTCCGCAGGCAGCTCGATCAGTCCGAACAGGCCGCCGTCGGGGAGGCGCATGGACAGCGACGGCGACGACTGGACGGCCTTCCAAAGGGCCCGCGCACGCGTTTGGAGGCGCAAACGGACGGCTTCGGACCACGCGGGAGGCGCGTCGAGGGCCGCGGCGAGTGCTGCTTGGCCCGCCACGGACGGGTGGGTCGAGGACGCATCCTGTAGGCCGCGCATCGCTCGGATCCAGGGTGCGGGCCCCGTCGCCCAGCCGATCCGTAGCCCGGCGAGTGCGTGGCTCTTCGAGCCGCTATCGACCACGAGTGCGCGGTCGAGCATGGCCTTGGGCAGTCCGCCCTCGACCGGCTCCTGGTGGTTGTAACTAAGGCCGCCATAGACCGCGTCGAGGACGACCCACAGGTCCTCGCGGTGAGCCAGCTTCGCAAGCTCCTGGAGCCGTTCCTTCGGCCAGACCCGGCCGCTCGGGTTCGCAGGCGTATTGACGATGATCGCCTTGGCGTGCTCGGCCGCGGCGGCCATGGGGTGCAGCTGTGGGAGCCCGTCGCGACCCTCCGGGATCACGTGGGGTACGCCGCCCCAGGCTCGAATTTGCTCGAGGAACGAAGGCCAGTAGGGCGCGCAGACCAGGACCACATCGCCCGGGGAGAGGATCGCCCCGAGGCCAAGGAAGAGCGCTTCCTTGCCGCCCGTGGTGAGCAGGCACTCCGTGTCCGCGCCGCTGGCATTCCATGGGGACTGTTCGACGAGGCGCCTGCGGAGCTCAAGGTCGCCCCCGGGCGTGCGGTAGGGCACGCGCGGGCCGCAGGCGGCTGCGGCGGCTTCGGAACACCCCGGCGGCGGTTCCCAGTCGGGGCACCCGACCGCGAGTTCGATCCACGGCTTCGCGCCTTCCTCGCGCGGCGCGTTCGCCGCCTGGGCCGTCGCCGAGCCAGCCATCCCGTGAACGCGGTCGGAGAGACGGGGGCTCATGCGAGCGTCCTCCCCTGGCCCGCAAGGATGGGGCCAAGTGCTTCGACGAGGCGGTTCAGGTCATCCGGGGTGAGCGCCTGCTCCTTGTCGCACAGCGCGCTTTCGGGGTCAGGGTGGCACTCGACCATCAGGCCGTCGGCGCCCGCGGCGGCGGCCGCCAGGGCCAGGGGGATGACCAGCTCGCGGCGCCCTGCCGCATGGGACGGATCGACGAGGATGGGCAGGTGCGTGCGCTCCTTGACGATCGCGATAGACGCGAGATCGAGGGTGGCGCGGGTGCTCGTTTCGAAGGTACGAATGCCGCGCTCGCAGAGCACCACCTGGTGGTTTCCTGCGGCGAGGATGTACTCGGCCGCGTGCAGCCACTCGTCGATTGTGGCGCTCATGCCGCGCTTCAGGAGAATGGGACGGTCCACGCGGCCGAGCGCGCGGAGGAGCTCGAAGTTCTGCATGTTGCGGGCGCCGATCTGTAGCACGTCGGCCTTGGCGGCGATGGCATCGAGGTCGCTCGCGCGCAGCACCTCGGTGACGATCGGGAGACCGTGCCGCTGGCCCGCGCTGGCCAGGAGGTCGATGCCTTCCATGCCAAGGCCCTGGAACGAGTAGGTAGAGGTACGCGGTTTGAAGGCGCCGCCGCGGAGTAGGGACGCGCCCGCCTCGCGGACCATCTTGGCCGCGGCTTCGATCTGGGCACCGTTCTCGACGGCGCAGGGGCCCGCGATCAGGACGAAGCTCTTCGAGTGCAGCGGAACGCCGGCGAGCTGGCGGGTACCGTCGCGCGAGGCGTCGTTCCCCGCGACGAGGTGGAGCCCAGGGGATGCGCTGGGCTTCGGGGCGGGGCTGGCAGGCGTCGACGCCGATACCAACTCTGGCTCCGGGGCGGCTTCATTCTTGGGAGCCCTCATGCGCGGCATGTCCCGCCCGCGCGAGCGATCCGGATAGCTGCCCAGGACGGTGAGCTGCCGCGAAGCGGCTCGCATTGCGACGAGGGCGCGGGCCACGGGCTCGTCCTCGATGTCGCCCTCCAGGTCCACTAGGAACCCGTACTGGCCGGGCCTGCCTGGAAGGACGTGGCTAGCGAGGCGCGTCAGGTTGATGCCTTCGTTCTCGAACGCCGCGAGGCAGCGGGCGAGGGAGCCCACGCCGTGATCGGCGACGAAGCTGAGCGTCGTGCGCGAAGGCACGCCCGCTGCGTTCTTCTCCGGCTTCGTGCCCAGCAGAAGGAAGCGCGTCCAGTTGCCCGGGTGATCCGAGACGTCATCGCGCAGGACGACAAGGCCGTTCGCCTCGGCGGCCCCGCGGGGGCAGACGGCGGCCTGGGTGAGGTCGTCCGATGCCGCGACCAGCTCGGCTGCGCCCGCGGTGTCCCAGACCTCGACGGACTCGAGGCCGAGGGAGTCGACCAGCGTATTGCGGCACTGGCGAAGGGCGACCGGGTGAGAGAGGGCACGGCGCAGGCCCGCCACCGTGGCTCCCTCGCGCGCGGCGAGCACGTGCTCGATGTCCCATTTCTCCTCGTCGACGACGTAGAGCTGGGCCTGCAGCAGCAGCGAATTGACGGCCTCGATGCTGCCGACGATCGAGTTTTCCACGGGGACGAAGGCGTAGTCGACGTCGCCCGCGCTCACCGCGGCGATGACGGCGTCAAACGAGGTCATCCCAACCGTGTCAACGGGTGTTCTTCGGAGCCCCATGAGCTGCCGCGCGGCGAGGTCGCCGTTCGCAGCGCGCGCGCCCTGGTAGGCGACCTTGACCCGATTGGGGACGCCGAGCTGCCACTCAAGCTCCTGCTCGCGTTTCGACCAGTGAAGGACCTCACGCAGGACGCGCCCCGCTGCGTGGGGGTTGAGGCCGGCTTCCTCGGCAAGCTCGGTCCAGCGCCCGGCGACCTGGGCCTCCCGGGAAGGATCCACGAGGGCGGTCCCCGAGGCTTCCTTGGCCGCGCCGATCCGGCGAACGGCGTCAAGGCGGGCGCGTAGGGCATCCACGAGCGCTCGGTCCGCATCGTCGATCTGGCGGCGGGTTTCGCTGAGGCTAGCTACGGGCTTGTCGGGCCGCTGATCAGGGGTGTCCATGGGAACTTCCGGGGGCATTTTGGTCGAAACGGTGGTTTCGAGCCCGCGCGCAGAAGGTCCGACGTTCGGCCCTGCGCATGCGCGTGGGCCGAATCGGGACGATGATCAAGGGCGAGTGTTCGCCCGGGAGTTCTTCACTCCATAGTCCCGATCGCCCCGCTCGGTAAAACCGAAGGGGCTCATAAACACGGCGGCGGCCGGTTGGTCGGGATGGGTCAGTGACATCTAGTTCAACACTAGGCTCATCGCACGGAACCCGCCATCCTCGAAGTACAGGTTTGTTACAAGAGTCTCGTGTCTGGAGGCCCGGCTGGGTCCTATGGCTTCAGCTATGCGCGACACGCTCCTAGGTGCGGTGTTGGGCGCGCTGCTTGGCGTGCTCGCCTATCGGCACTTTCGGCGCCGGCCCGCGGCGTTCTACGATCTTGTCCTTGCTGGCGATCAGGTATTGGTCGGCGTTGACCTGCTCTCCAAGGAGGATGACGAGCACCGAGCGAAGGCGCGCGCCGCGTTGGAAGGGCATCAGTTCTCGGTGACGGAGCTTCGGGAGTGACCCCATCCCGCCCGGACTTCCGTGTGACCGTGAGCTTGAAAGTAAGTGAGTCGCGCGCAGTACCCCCGAGACCCGGCTCGCGCTTCGTCTCTGTAATTGTGGGTCTGATCAATGCCCTTGTGCGACATGTTGTCCGTAGAGCCTCAATCTGAAGTTCGCTCCGCCCGTCCCGGTGAGCCCGCTGGTGGTCAAGGAAATTGCGCTGAGCGCCGACCCGAATCGGTCGGAACCCTCGCGATAAACACGCCGCCGTAAGGAGGCACTCTATGCTCCAATAGGCCACTACCCATGGCAAAAAGTAAGAGGGATGAGAAGCGCATAGGCGGACCCAAGGCAGGCAAACCGCAGCCGGCTGTTAGCTCGGATGCGGCGGCCGAGGCGGTCGGAGCCGTTTCAGGGGTGCGGCACTCCGCATCTGTGCTTTCTCCTGACGAGGCGTCACAAAGGGTCGAGCGGCTTGAGCTCGAACTGAAGGCGACGCGCGATGAATTACAGAGCTCGATCGAGGAGCTAGAGATTTCGAACGAAGACCTGAGGGTCTCGAACATGGAAGTCGTGTCCATGGTCGAAGAGCTGCGGAGCGGCAACGAGGAGCTGTCGGCGATCAACGTCCAGCTTCATGACAAGGTCCACGACCTGGAGGACGTGAACAACGACATCTCAAATCTCCTGTCGTCAACGGAGATTTCAACGCTCTTCCTCGACGGGCGCATGTGGATCAAGCGCTTCACACCGCCGGCAGGAAGACTTCTGAGCGTGGCAGAGACCGATCTTGGCCGGCCCTTCAGCGACCTGTCTCCCAAGGAAATCAGTCAAAGCCTGATCATCGATGCGCGACAGGTACTTGAGAATCTGACGCCGCTGGAGCGTGAAGTGTGGTCCGAGGGGCCGCCTAAGGCCTGCTATCTTCGCAGGATCGTTCCCTTTAGGAAGGGCGTCGCAGGGACCGAGGGAGTCGTTGTGACCTTCATTGAGATTACTGAGCGCAAGGGTAGTGAGGCAAATCTCGAGGCCCAGGTCGCCGACCGAACCGTGGAGCTGCAGGCTCATCGCGTGCGCATGCAGTCCATCGTGGACACCGCCGTCGACGCTATTCTTGCCATTGATGTTCGAGGTAACGTCAGCCTCTTCAACCCGTCTGCCGAGCGAATGTTCGGCTACCGCGCCGAGGAGGTGATGGGCCGGAACGTGAACATGCTGATGCCCGCGCCGTACGGCGCCGAGCATGACGGGTACCTGGAAAACTATGTGCAGACCGGCGTGAAGAAGGTGATCGGCCTCGGGCGAGAGGTCGCGGGTCGACGCAAGGATGGGACGACGTTTCCTGTCGACCTTGCGGTCTCTGAGATCAAGGGGGACGAGGAGTCGAGGTTCGTCGGAACCATGCGTGATCTTTCTGAGATCAAGCGGGCTCACGCGGAGCTTGAACGCGAGCACGCGCTGAGCGAAGGCATTGTTTCCACTGCGCGTGCGATCATCCTGCGGCTGGACCGCGAGGGGCGCATCCTGAGCTTCAACCCCTACATGGAGAAGCTCTGCGGATACAAGTGCGATGAGGTTCGGGGGCAGGATTGGTTCACGACGTTCATTCCAGAGCGCGAGCGGAGCCGTATCAGGGATCTGCACGCAAATTCCATCCAGGGTCAAAATGCGCGTGCCAGCATCAATCCGATTCAGACCAGGGATGGGGGAGAAGTGCTCATCGAATGGTACGACGCCACCTTGGAGCTACCTGGTGAACCTCCGTCCATCATCGCCATCGGACATGACGTAACGGCGCGGGATCGGCTGGAGAGGGAGTTCTTGCAGGCTCAGAAGATGGAGGCCGTGGGCCGCCTGGCGGGAGGCGTCGCACACGACTTCAATAATCTGCTCGCCGGGATCCTCGGTGGTCTACGCATCGCGTCGGAGGAGCTCGACGCGGAGCACCCGGCCATGCAGATGCTCGTTCAGGTGCAGGATGAAGTGTCGCGCGGTGCTTCCATCACCCGGCGACTGCTGGACTTCAGCCGGGTCGGAACGATCGAACCAAGCCTGATCGACCCCCGCGAGACGCTGATCGACGGGGAGAAGATGATCCGGCGTCTCATTGGAGAGGACATCGACGTTCTGGTCGAGTGCGACTCTTCTCACTCCCAGATTTTCGGCGATGCCGGTCAGGTCGAGCAGGCGATCTTGAACCTGTCGATCAACGCTCGAGACGCCATGCCGCGCGGCGGGAAGCTCGAGATCCGGTGCTTTGACGCCGTCCTTTCCCAGGGTGACTTGGACCGGATGGGTGCATCGTTGAGTCCCGGACCGCACGTGGTTTTGTCCGTGGCGGACACCGGCAGCGGCATGGACGCGGAGACCCAAAGTAAGGCGGTTGAGGCCTTCTTCACGACGAAGGGCCCCGGCCTTGGCACGGGCCTTGGCCTCTCTTCCGTCTCGTCCATGATAGAGCGCCACGGCGGCCATCTCGCGTTCGAAAGCGAGGTCGACGTTGGAACCACGGTGCGTTTGTATTTCCCCAAGGCGACCGCTAAGGCGGTTGCGGCTTCACCCGAGCCCGAGCCCGGCGTAGACACCGTTTGTGGAAAGGGTAGCGGAGAGAAGATCCTCCTTGTTGAAGACGAGATGCTTGTGCGCCTCGGCGTTCAACACATCCTGGAGGAGCAGGGCTACGTGGTCACGGCCGTGAAGAACTCAGGGCTGGCTCTGGAGGAACTGGAAGCGGACGGCAAGTCCATCGACCTTCTTCTGACCGACGTGGTTCTTCCGGGTATGGGCGGGCCGGAGCTCGCCGCTGTGGCAAGTGAGATGGTTCCGGGCATGCGGGTTCTCTTCATGTCCGCGTTCCCTAGCGAGCAGCTGGTCTCCCAGGGCAGGATCTCAGCGGGGACAACGACGCTCGAGAAGCCCTTCACGGACGAAGAGGTCGCGCGGAAGATCCGGGGAGCCCTGGCCGGCGATCCACCGCGGTAAGGGGACTGAGCGGCTCGGCCGGCCCGCGTACTCCCATCTCCTGCTGTACGTGCGGCGATGGCAGGGATCGATCTGCGCACTCTGGCCCCTGGTGGCGCGCCAAGCATTGCGCAGAATAATCCCTCTCTCTTGCTGGCTGCACCACCCCATGGGGGACTGATCGAGTCCACCCTCTGCGCGCTGGTAGCTGCAGCACGATATGGAGGAGACATTGCATGGAGGATTGTCGAAAACTGGCGGAGACCGTGTTAGTCGCCCTCATCCCGGTTTCCGGGCCGGAGGAGAAGAGTCTCAACAACGCCATTCGACTCGAGCTGCTGGTGGTTGCGCTCCATGACGTGGAGCGCCCGGGGACGCTGGGCGAACTGCTGCGAGTGCTTGAGCGCATCTCCGTGGGGGAGGTGGGCAGCGGCCTGCTGATGGTCACTCGTGAGCGCGCAGAGCGAGAGCCCGATGTGCCGCTACGGGAACTCGCGGCCTGACCATCGTGGTCGGCTGCTCTAGGCAGATTCGCCTGCGTTGTCCTCTATGGTCCGCAGGCGGTCCACCAAGGCGCTGCCCCGCTTGATGGAAAGGCCCATCTCATCCAGGAAGGCGTGTGCTTCTTCGTGCTCGACCTTGTCGAGCTTGGAGCCGATGAGCATGCACCCGTGGCGAAGAGCGGTCAGCACGTTGCGGAGATCGTGGCGGACAGCTTCTAGCTCCGTGATTTCGGATGGGTTAGGCATGGGGAGCGTTTCGTTTACAGGGGCATCGGGAGATCGCAGGCATAGTAGCTCCTGGTGCGGATCGTGTCGGGAGTTCCGCGAGTCCAAGTGCTCGGCCCCGTTGCGTCGGTCAGGCTGATTCGTCTTGGACGCGAACGAGGTCTGTATGACCCGGCTTGCTCATCGAGACGAGGCCGGCCAGCTGGCCGAGTCCTCCACTCAGTGAGGCGAGCAAGTCGTCCATGCTGAGGACTCCGAGCACGCGCTCGTTCTGATCGACGACAGGCATTCTTCGAACGCCCAGCTTCGTCATCGCTTCGATTGCGTCGGCGATGGGGGTCCAGTCCTCGATCGTCCGCGGGTGAGTGGTCATGATGTCCGCGACTCGTGTCTCGGCCGGGTCTAACCCGTCGGCCACGGCCCGCGTGGCCAGGTCCCGATCCGTGATGATCCCGATCGCCTTACGATCTCCGTCAAGCACCACGAGGGCCCCGACGTTGTCTTCACGCATGTGCCTTGCGGCCTGCTGGAGCGACTCGTCGAGCTCCGCCAGGTGCGTCTTACGGCAACAGATTCTTCCAACACTCATGTCTATAGCTCCGTTGAGGTGAACGCCGGAGTATGGCGCTGTGGCCGTTCCGCTGAAATGGCCCCATGTGCGTATTCCCGCATACCCTCGAGGGTATACGGGAGAGGTCAGGCAGCATTGGGCGCCCCGTGCACGCCGCTGCTGTCCAGCCCAAAGGCGTCCCATGCGTCAGCAGGACGCCCGGGCCATGGCGCGTGCCCGTAGGGCTCGTGCGGCCCGGCGCGAGGCTCGCCCTCGCGGCCTCTCCGGCGAGGAGGCCCGTGCGGCAGCACGCCCGTCCGGCGAGGACGCCTGCGCGGCGAGCGCACAGGGACATGATCGCTATTTCCCCGTCAGGGGAAA
>JBLIHL010000054.1:0-16755 GCA_047635895.1 Paracoccaceae bacterium
GTCCTTCGGGCGGCGAACATTGGGCGGGCGCGTCCTTCGGGCGGCGAACATTGGGCGGGCGCGTCCTTCGGGTGGCGAACATTGGGTGGGTGCGTCCTTCGGGTGGCGAACATTGGGTGGGTGCATCCTTTGGGCGGCGAACATTGGGTGGGTGAGTCCTTTGGGCATGCTCGTCGCTTGATGGCTGACTTGCTTGGCACACTAAGGGCATGGAAAAAAGTAACCAGATGGGGCTGATCGGTGTGTTGCACCTGGCTCCAACGCCTGGGGCGGTCGGGTATTCGGATGGCGGAATGGAGCGCTTGATTGAACGTGCTCTTGTGGATGCTTCTGCCTATGTGGAGGGCGGGGTGGGGCGGCTCATTGTCGAGAATTACCACGATGCGCCCTTCTTTAAAGAAGGCGTGGCGGCGGAGACTATCGCGGCGCTGGCTCTCGCCGTGGACCGCGTAAAGCAGCTGGATGGCGTACTCGACGTGGGCGTGAACGTGCTTCGAAACGATGCGGCCGCGGCCCTGGGGATTGCTGCGGCGACCGGGGCCGGATTCGTTCGCGTGAACGTGCACACCGGAGCCATGTTCACCGACCAAGGCATGATCGAAGGGCGTGCCGCTGAGACCCTCCGGCTCAGGGAGCGACTGGCTGGCAACGTTCGCCTGTTCGCGGATGTACACGTCAAGCACGCGACCCCTATCCCCGGAGAGCGTCTGGAAGACGCTGCACGCGACGCGGTCCACCGTGGACGAGCCGACGGCCTCATTGTCAGCGGAGTGGCCACAGGCGCCGCTCCCGAGCCCCAGCGGGTTCAGCGCGTGCGCGACGCGATCGATGGGGCGGTTCCGATCCTGATTGGTTCGGGCTTCTCGCTTGAGACGGCCCAGGGGCTGCTCGAATACGCCGATGGTGCGATCGTCGGCACCGCCGCGAAGCGGGACGGAAAAGTGGAGAACGCGGTAGACGCAGCCCGCGTCCGTGAGCTCCTTGAAGCGTGTCGCGCTAGCTGAATCTGCGTTGCGCGCCCCGCCCGTAATTCACTCTGGCCGGGTGCAGCGCTGGCACTAGATCTCAATAGTTATGGGGGGGGAGCTCCGGGCACGAAGAAGCCCGCGCTTCCCTTGCCGCGATGGACGGGGAAGCGCGGGCCGCTGTGTCGCTGGGCCGCCGGGTTGCGGGCGGACCGCCGTGGGATCACTGGAAAGTGATCGTGTAGCCGTCGCTGAAGTTCGACGTGATCGTCGGGTTGACGTCGCGGAACCAGGCCTGGAAGTTCCAGGTCTCGCCGGCTTGGATCATCACGATGCCGTTCGGCTGCGGAATGTTGTTTACGTCCACGTTGACGACGATCTCTCCGAAGATGCCGGAGTTGGCGACCTGCGTGAGGAAGCGGCCGACGCTGCCGCCGACGCAGAGCGTTCCCTGGGAGCCGCCGGGGTTGGCGACCTGGGCCTGCATGTCGCTGACGATGAAGAAGCCGAAGGAGTTCGGCGGAAGCGAGGACGCGACGAGACCGAAGTCGTTCATGGCGAGCTCCTTGGTGCCGAAGCCCGTGAGGAAGGCGGAGCCGCCCGAGCTGTTCGGGGTGAGGACGCAGTAGTTGAGGCCGAGGACCGGGCTCGTCGGAACGGCCAGCGTGGGACGGTAGAACTCAAGGGTGCAGCGAACACGGCGTGCTTGCTCCTCCGTCAAGTTCGTCATGCATGCGTCCGGGCTGTAGTTCATGTAGTTCCGAACCGGATCCTGGCTACCGCAGCTCGAGGAGTTGCCCGGGCAGTTGAACTCGGGCTGCGATTCGGCGTTCGTGTCGCAGATCAGGTCGCCGCTGCCGTAGCAGTTGCTGCCGCCACAGCCGCCGTTGAACGTGTGGTTCAAGCCCAAGTAGTGCCCCACTTCGTGCGTCAGGGTTCGGCCCTGGTTGTAGGGCGCGGCCGGGGCGTTACGGCCGACGGCGCTGTTCAGCACCACGACGCGGTCGCGATTGGAGCCCACGCCGCTCGGGTTCGACGCCGGAAGGAACGGGACGTAGCCGAGGATGTTGCTGGAGCCCTGGGGGGCGCCCAGCGTGTAGACGTTCATGTAGACGTTCGGGTCCCAGGCGATGGTGTTGTAGTAGTTACCACCGTCGTTGTACCAGGTGCTGTTGTCGTACCGCAGGATGCCGGTCGTAGCAGCGCCGGAGGGATCGAACTCGGCCAGCTTGAACTGAACCTTGGAGTCAGAGCCCTGGGCTCCAGGGGTGCCTGCGATCGCACGGAAATCCTCGTTGAGGATGTCGATCTGGCTGTTGACGCGGGCGTTCGGCACGTTGCCGCCGCCGCTCGAGGTCCGGATCACGTGGAACACGACCTGAATTTCGACGACCTCGAGGTTGGCCGGAGCGTAAATCGCGGCCGGGTTCGTGGACGACGCGCTGCAGTCGCTCGGGGGCAAGAAGCTGTTGTTCACGCTCGGGTCGGTCTGGGGCGTGGCGCAGCGGACGTAACCGAAGGGGCCGGGAACCTGACTGTTGACGGAGGGCGTCACGGCAGCTGCAGCCGCTGGCTGCTGCCGGGACTGGGCAAAGGCAGGAACTGCGGCAAGGGCCGCGGCGGCGAAGATCGCTGTTTTCATGGGAGAAGTTAGGAGTCGCGTGCGCCACGGGCGCAATGGTCTGGTGACTGCGCCGGGGAAGCGCTTTGCTTTGTCTGAACAGGGACGGCCCCAGCGTGTGCAAATGATCCCTCCTTTTAGAGCCAAATGCCCTCGGGACTTCGGTCGCAGCCCTATCCGCTGCACTGAAGGGGGACTTCCCTGTCGTTCAGGCGCCCGTGTTGACGGGGTGTCTCAATTTGGGTTGACGATCTCTTGGGTTTCCACCGTGGGTGCGCTTCGGACCAAAGGGACGGCTCGCCCCTGGCCGCCCCTGAGGCAGGCGGCCATCTCGGACGCCACGCGCTCCATGGAGCTCGCTGGACCCAGGGCTATCACGCCTGATCCTGCGCCTGAGAGGCACGCAGCCAGGGCTCCCGCGCGGTAGGCGGCCTCCACCGCTGCATCGGAGCCGTGGACGAGGGCACGTCGATGACGCTCATGGAGCTGATCCCTGACCCCCAGGCGCAGTAGGCGTGCATCGCCTGTTCGGAGACCTTCAAGCAGGAGCGCGAGCCGCCTGGGGTTCTCGACGGCGTCCGCGAAGGCCACGGTCTCCGGGAGCGCCGCTCGCGCCTCCGGTGTGAAGAGCGGTGCGTCGGGCCAGGCGACGGCGCCGGCGAGCGATTCATGGACGGGGGGCTGGACGATGGCCATCTCGCCCTCCGCATCGTTCGGCGTCGGCACGGCCAACGTCAAGCCGCCCAGCAGAGACGCTGTGCCGTTGTCTGGATGGCCCTCTAGCTGCAGCGCCAGGGCCAGCAGCGCCTCACGGGGAAGGGCGCTACCGCACCCGGACTGCTGAGCGCTGGCCCCGTGCGCGCTGGCGGCTAGCAGGAGCGTCGCAGCCACGGCGGCGCCGCTGCTTCCGAAGCCGCGTCCAACGGGGATTTCGGAACGAATCGTCAGCAGGAGTTTCGGAAGGGAGGCGCCGCTGGCGGCTTCGTAGGCGGCCAGCGAGCGCAGCACTAGATCGTCCTCGGGTGGCCACGCTGCGCCGTCGCAGCCGTCATCCGCCAAGCCGAGGTAACGCACGCCATGGCCCGTCGAGCTGCCGTCTGGGGCCTCGCTGGCCGACGCATCTAGGAATAACCCTATGGCCAAACCCAGGAAATCGAACCCGGGGCCAAGGTTGGAGGTCGACGCGGGTACGCGTACGTGGAGGCGCTGCAAACCAATCATTTGGCCACAGTTTATGCCGGTCATCGACGGTTTGCGCGCTCAGTAGCACTTGTAGGATCGGGAAACGCGAGATAGTGTGTAGACGCTCGACCGGTACATCGCACATGCCGCCGGGCGACCGCATTGAACGTACTGCCGTTCGGCAGGACTCACGACCAGGCTTCGGAACCGCAACACCGACGCCGTATTTCAGGAGGGGACACCGCATATGTCCGTCGACTTCACCTGTGACGAGAAGGACCGCTTCTCATCCCGTCTGGCCACGATTCCAGGTATCCGCCCGCTGCCCTCAGTGGGCGATTGGATTCTTCTCGAGGTCACCAAGCCCCAGGAGATTGCCCGCAAGGTCAATCGCCGACTCGAGCCCGGAATCATGAGCGTGCCGCGAGGCATGGACGGGGCCGTCCGAGTTCACGTGGGCGATCCAAAGATCAACGAGCAGGTCATTCGGACCCTCCGCGACTTGGTGGCTTGAGCGTCTCCGGGCCGCCCTTGGCGCCTGTATGAACGCTGTCTGAAACTTCTGGGCCTGGTCCCAGATTAACTTACGAGTGGCGGGCGCCCCGCAGCTCATGTCAGCATGCGCGGATGACTTCTAAGATCATTCGCGCATGCTGCGTTTCGGGCCTGGCCGTGCTGGCAGGCACCCAGGTCGTGGCCGCCCTCTCCGACTCTAAGGACCAACAGGTCGTCCTGTTCGAGGGCTGGCCCACCGCACCAGCCGTTCCGGCCGGTGACGACCTCGTGGACTCCGGCATCTCAGGCGACGAGCTTCGCGGCCACGTCAAGGCGTTCAGCGACGACACGCTGAAGGGGCGCCCCATGGGCAGTGACGAGAGCCTCGTCGCGGCTCGCTACGCGGCGGAGAGGCTCCAGGCCATGGGGCTCAAGCCCGGCGCCGCGGATGGCACCTACTTCCAGCGGATCGACCTCTACCGCACGAATTTCACGGCTCCCTCCGAGCTTCACGTGATCACCAAGAGCGGCGAAAAGGCCACGCTGCGCTATGGCGCAGAGTTCACGTTCGATACGGCCTCGGCGTCGCTCGAGACCGAGGAGCTGCGCTGCGTCTTCGTGGCCAGTGCGGAAGACCTGCCGGAGTCGCCAGACCCCGGGGTTGCTCTTGTCTTCCAGACTTCATCTGGTCAGGCGCGCCGCTGGCTCAAAGACGCGGGAATGGCCAATGGCGCTGGCTTCGGGATGGTTCTGAACCCGCGCGGCAAGTCCAAGGTGAAGGAGCCCTCGACGAAGTCTGGTACCGGCTGGCGCACGGCCAACTCGGCCAACGGTACCGCGGTCGCGCGCTTGAACGGCGACTGGGGCGATCGGGCGTACGCGGGAGAGCTGCAGTCCGTCACGTTCGTGCCCAACGGGACGGTCGAGAGGTGCTACGACGTCAACGTGATCGGCGTTCTGCCGGGCGTGGGGACGGAGGAGAGCCCTGCGCTCAAGGACGAGATCGTGATGCTGGCGGCTCACCGGGACCATATTGGCCTGCTCAAGCTCCGCGCGGGCGAGGAGGCACCCGAAGACATGATTCGCAACGGCGCGGACGATGATGCGTCCGGCTGCTCGGTCGTTCTCGAAGTCGCGGAAGCGCTGGCTAGCGGCGAGGCCCCTGCACGGACCGTCGTTGTCGTGCTCGTGACCGGCGAAGAGGTCGGGATGGTGGGGTCCGGCTTTTGGGCGTCCAACCCGACCGTGGATCCGAGTTCGGTCGTTTGCGCACTCAACTTCGAGATGCTCGGGCGCCCGGATCCCTTGACCGACGGGCCGGGCAACATCTGGCTGACAGGGTACGAACGATCGAACCTGGGCCCGCTTCTGCGCGAGCACGGCATCGAGGTCACGCCAGACGTTCGTCCCACGCAGAACTTCTTCAAGCGCTCAGACAACGTCTCCTTCGCGAAGGTCGGGATTGTCTCCCAAACGCTGTCGAGCTTTGGTGGCCATGGGGACTACCACCGTGTTTCGGATGAGTGGGACACCCTGGACTATGCCCACATGGAGGCGGCCGCGGCGCTGTCAGCAGCGGCCGTCCGCGACCTCGTCAGCGGTTCGTGGAAGCCTGAATGGAACGAGGGCGAGCCGAAGTTCTGAATTGCGTCCGGGCCCGGCGAATCCAGCTATTCCCGGCCCGGGCCCGGCGCTATTCTCTGCCCTGATCAGATTGAACCGAATTCCCGAGGGGGGAACCTTGAGCACAGCAGCACCAAAGAAGTCCAAATCGTCGGAAGACAAGCCGAAGAAGCGCAAGGACGGCGGTTCCAAGCGAACCTCTACGCCGAAGTCGGGGGACGCCAAGAAGGAAGGTAAGAAGCGCGATCGGCGCATGAACGCCAAGAACGCGGACCGCTACGAGCTCTACCAGCGCGCGGTGAACTCGCCTGAGGCGGACATCGAGTTCCTGGAAAAGGCGTACCGCCACTACCGCGGGGAGAAGAAGCCGATGCACTTCCGCGAGGACTTCTGTGGGACCTCGTCCATGTGCGCCGAGTGGCTTCGGACGGATCCTGCACGCACGGCGGAGGGGGTCGATCTCGATCCCGAGCCGATCGAGTGGGCCAAGAAGCACAACTTCGGGATCGTGCCCGACGGCCATGAGCGCATGACCTGGCACCTGGCCGACGTGCGCGGGCCCATCGACAAGCGGCCCGACGTGACGGCGGCCCAGAACTTCAGCTACTGGTGCTTCAAGGAGCGCAAGGACCTCCTGGCGTACTTCCGCGCGATCCTCGAGGACCTTGCGGACGACGGCGTCTTCGTGATGGATATCTACGGCGGCCCCGAGGCCACGGTCGAGCAGGAAGAGATCCGCAACCTCGGTAGCGGGATGGAGTACGTCTGGGACCAGCGCGAGTACCAGCCGGGCACCGGCACGTACTTCACTGCGATCCACTTCCGGTTCCGCGACGGCTCCGAGATGACCAACGCCTTCGAGTACGAGTGGCGCTACTGGACCCTGAACGAGATCCGGGACGTCCTCAACGAGGTCGGGTTCAAGGATGTATCGACCTGGTTTGAGGGCACTGACCCTGAGGATGAGGACGAGGGCGACGGCATCTTCGAGCTTGATCCGATCGGTGAGAACTGCGAGGCCTGGCTCGGCTACATCGTCGCCGCCAAGTAGCCCCCAGAATCGCCCAACGGATGGCGCACGGAATCGGTGTGCCGGGCTGACGCAACTACTGGGGGTATAGCCGCCCGCCAGTCCATATGATGGGGGGAACCGTTTCACGGATTCCCCCCATGACAAATACCACCCCGCCCGCCACTCCTCCCCCGTCGGGTGGTGAGTGGTTCGGCCACCCACGCGGCCTCTCCACGCTCTTCTTCACCGAGATGTGGGAGAGGTTCTCCTTCTACGGAATGAAGGCGGTCCTGATCCTGTTCATGACCACCGCGGCGGCGGGGGCGAACCCCGGCCTCGGGATCTCGACCGCGGAGGCCGCTGCGATCTACGGCTTGTACACGTTCTTCGTCTACATGCTGTGCCTGCCGGGCGGCTGGGTGGCGGACCGGCTGTGGGGGCAGAAACGGGCGGTATTCGTCGGCGGCGTCATCATCATGATGGGCCACGTCGCGCTAGCGATTCCCTCGAACACGAGCTTCTTCATCGGGCTCGCGCTCGTTGTGACGGGCACGGGCCTGCTCAAGCCGAACGTCAGCACCATGGTCGGGGATCTCTACCCCGAAGGCGGAGCGCGGCGAGATGCCGGCTTCTCGGTGTTCTACATGGGCATCAACCTGGGTTCCTTCCTCGGCGTCGCCGCGGTGGGCTGGCTTGGCGAGAAGTACAACTACCACTGGGGCTTCTCCCTGGCGGCGATCGGCATGCTCTTCGGGCTCATCCAGTACCGCGTCGGTGCCCGGCACCTCGACGGGGCTGGTGAGCTGAAAACGGGCGATACGGACGAGGTGCTTGCCGCGCGTGGACGCCGCTTCTACAGCATTGCGTCCGCCTCGGCCGCCTTCGTGGTGATCTTCGGCTACCTGATGTACGCCGGTGTCCTTGGGGTCTCGATCGGCACGGTCGCGGCGGTGCTGGGTGCCAGCATGGCGCTCCTGGCGGTGGCTTACTTCTCGCAGATGATCCTCTCGGGCCGGGCCACGCTCGGCTTCGTGGGGGTGGCGCTCGTCACCGCGCTCGGCGTGGCACAGGTCGTTGAGACCGGTCCATTCGTGGACTCCGCGCGTGAGGCACTGCACTCCGAGGCGATCGCCGACCAGCTCGCTGTCGTGCGCGGCGAGCAGCGGCTCCTCGTGGACGCCGGCACGCTTGAGGCCCTTCCCGAGGACTCGGTGCTGGAGGCCCTGATTGACGAGAGTGCGATCAAGGCCACTGTGGCGGAGACCACGGTCGTTTCGCGCGGCCACCTGGACAGGAACCTGCGGGCCTACCAGATCGGCATTGGGGTCACGGTGCTCCTGTTCCTGCTGATCTGCAGCTTCCGGTTCCTGCGCATGCCGAAGGACCAGGAGATCGACAACAAGCGTCTCTTCGTCATCTTCTGGCTCTTCCTGCTGTCGGCCTTCTTCTGGATGGGCTTCGAGCAGGGCGGGTCCAGCATGAACCTGTTCGCGCGGGACTTCACGGACAGGAACTTCTTCGGCACGCTCCTGCCGGCCAGCTGGCTCCAGAACGTGAACGCGTTCCTGATCATCCTCCTGGCGCCCGTATTCGGACTCGTTTGGACGTGGCTGGCGCGGCGCAACGCGAACCCGAGTATCCCCGTGAAGTTCGCACTGGGCCTGCTCGGGCTCTCGACTGGGTTCTTCGTGCTCTCCTGGGGCGCGGCGAACGCGAGCACGACGGAGCAGGTCGGCATGTCCTGGCTCGTCGTGACGTACTTCTTCCACACGGTCGGTGAGCTCTGCCTCAGCCCGGTCGGCCTCTCGTCGATCACCAAGCTGGCTCCGGCCGGCCGCACGGGTCAGATGATGGGCGTGTGGTTCATCGGTGCGGCGCTCGGCAACCTGTTCGCTGGACTCGCCGCGGCGAGCCTCGGCACCCAGGCGCCAAGCGTGCTGTTCCGGACCGTCGCGATGATCGTCGGCATCGTCGGAGTGGTGGCGCTGATCACGTCTCCGGTCGTGAAGCGGCTGATGGGCAAAATCGAGTAGCGCTCGAGAGCCCGTGACATGAAGAAGCCCCGCGCGAACTCAGGTTCGCGCGGGGCTTCTTTTGCGATCTGGTCCCAGCGGGGATCAGTGTGCGCTCAGGTCTGTGACGTTCTGGACCATGAAGGCCTCGTCGACATCGAAGGCCATGGGCGTCGTGATGCCGTAGCCGCGCTTGAGGGCCGGCAGGGTGACCATCTGGTGCGGCTCCGGAAGGATGAGGCACGTGTTGTTCTCGGCGGTGTCCTTGTTCTCGATGACGCGGATCAGGACGAGCTGACGCTCGCCGCTCCACTTCGCCGGGTCGTTCTGGGCTTCTTCCCAAAGCTGCTCGAGGTGCTCCTTGCAGACCTCGCAGGTCTGGCGGTACACGACGACATGGCTATTCGGGAGGATGGCGCCCTGGGACTGGTCCACGAAGCGGGAGATGTTGGTCTCGTAGAAGTCCTTGCCTTCCCAGGTCATAGGCCGGAATTCGAAGAACACAGGCGTATCGGCTTCGCCGCTCTCGCCCTCTGTTTCGACCTCGACGATCTCCTCGGGCTTGGGATCGATGGCAGCCGTGGTGAGAGCCTCTGCCACAGCGGGCTTCAAGGGGGTCAGCGTGGTCGCTTGTGCCTCGGGCTTGCTCGTCGCTTCGTCGACCGCTTGCTCGGAGTCGAACACCTCGTCAGGCGCGTCGATCATCTCTTGCGTCGCGGGGCGCTCGACGTTGCGATTCGGGGCCGGCGGAAGCATGGGGGCCGTCAGTTTCATCGCGGGGCCCGCGATCGCCACGGCGAGCAGCGGAAGGTAGCCCGCCCAGCCGAGACCCGAGTCCTTGGCCATGCGCCAGGGACGGGAGATGAGGATCAGGACGAGGAGGCCTCCGTCGATCGCCATCATCGTCTCGGGCTTGACCGTGATGCTGGACCCGAAGCAGCCACAGGACGCGGCGCCCTCTTGGACCAGCGGGTACAGGATCGCGAGGAAGGTGCCTAACGCACCGACCAGGAAGACCCACCCGAGGCGCGGCTTGGCGAGCACGAGGCCGACCACGGCCAGCTCGATGATGATGGCGGCGCGCATGGTCTCCCAGCTCGATCCGAGCGGGGACATGTCCGTCACGATCTTGGGGAGGTCGTTTGGGGAGCCCTCGAAGAGCTTGTAGAGAGCTCCGACGAGGAGCCACAGCATGCCTGCGGAAAGGGCAAAACCGGGGAGGGCGGGCTTTTGCATGGGATCGGTCAAGGTTCTGGGGCGCTTGGGCGCTCTTGGTGCGGTGTAAGCGTAGCCCGCGGGTGGGGGCCCGGTCAGGGCCTCTGTTTGGGGCCTCTTTTTGGGGGCCACGCAGCGCGCTGCTGTACGTGGCGACCGCGAACTATACGGGCGCTTTCCGTGGGAAAGCATGACGTACTGTTTCAGAACGCGGCCAAAAGCCGGTCTCGGCGTCCCCAGACGGGGTCGATCACCCAGAGGAAGCTCAGCGTCGCAAGCTCGGCTCGGGCGCCCGGGCTCACCTCTCCCTCGAAGAGTTCGAGCTCCGCTTGCCCCGCCTCTGATCCCAGGATCAGGTAGGGCAAGCCGTCGCGGAGGCCGGCCGAGATCTCGAAGGGGCCGTCATGGTCCGCGCTGCGCACCCACAGGCCGGAGCTGGCCGCGCGGGTCCGCAGCCCATCAGCGACGGTGGCATGGGCGAAGCCACCGATGAAGGCCCGGCCGCCCCAGCTCCAGCCGTCATGGCCCGGGCCGAAGGGCTCACCCGGCTGGGATGCGACCGAGAGCAGGCCCGCTCGGTTGGCGGCGAGGAGTACTGGCAGGAATTCGTCGCTCTCGTCGTCGGTCTGGTCCACGGCCCAGCCGGGGAAGCCGATGGGCTCCCCGCCGAGGAAGCGAGCCGTCAGCACCAGCAGCTCCTCGAAGTTTCTCGCGCGCTTCCAGGGATCACTGGTCGTCATCTCGTGGTGCCTCAGCTCGCCCGGAACGCGGCCAGGGTTTTGGTGCCCTCGCCGTTGAATCGGTCGAAGGTCCAGCGCGCTGCTGCTGGGAGAAGCGGTGTGGCTTCCTGGCCTCCGCTCGCCCAGCGTGCCTCCCAGGCCGCACGGGCGATGGGCGTATGCGAGAACACGAGAGCTCCGCGGTTCAGCGGTATGAGGTCGTAGGTTCGGGCGACGCTCCGCGGGCTCGGGCGCAGCGTTCCCTTGCGATGAAGGTGGTAGAACGCTTCGTCGCCGTAGTGGTCGTCGGGCCAGACCACGAGGCCCTGATCAGCGACGTCGTAGGGCATCTCCTTGGCGCCGAGGGACTGGTCGATCTGCTCCCGGATCAGGTCCACCCCGGCAAGGCGGTAGAACCCGGAGAGGGCGTCCAGGAGTAGCGCACGGTCCGGGCCGCTGAGAGTCATCGCCCAACCCGCCTGCGGAACGCAGGCCAGGAGCCAGCCAGACTGCTCCTCGAAGATCAGCTCCATCGGGACGGGGCCCAGGTCAGGGCACCGAAACTCGACGCGCACGCTGTTCGAGGCCAGGCGCACGCGCCCAATCGACACCGCGTGACTCCAGGCGGGGAGCTCGTCAAGGAGGCTCAAGAGCTCGCTTTCTACAAAGCGGCCGACCGCCATGTGGACGTGGTGCAGCTTGGCCAGCGTGCGGCTGCGTGCCATGCTGTGCTGGGCGGCAGATCGGCGCCGATCGATGCGGCGGAGCTTGCGGAACAGCTTCGGGAGGGTGCCCGAGTGGAAGCCGGGCTTCATCAGGCGAATGAACGACTCGCCGTGACTGCCGACCACGATGGGGCGGAGGCGGCGGCTGCGGTTGGCCTTGTAGAGGCGCCAGTTGCTCTTGAGCTCCCATGCGATGAAACCAATGACGCCTGGGATAAGGAAGACCGTCGGTCCGACGACGGCCGTAGCTTCTTCCTTGCCGAAGGCGTCGAAGCGCGTGAGGAACTCGATCATCGCGGGCGCCATCGGAAGCAGGAGCTTGTGGCTCAGCGTCACGACGGGGAAATGCTTGATCGGGTTGACCTGGGGTTCGACCAGCAGGTTGACGACGAAGCGTGCGACGAAGGTGAATACGCTCCAGAAGAGCCCGAGCACCGCCTTGACCCCGAGAGCGACCACCGTTTCTCCGCTCTTGAAGCGCAGCCACTCGTCCACGGCGTACAGCAGGCGCTCGAACAGCTCCAGCATCCGCTTGAAGCCGTCCATGATTGCGTCGAAGAGCGCCACGACCAGGTTGATCCGGATCCGGCGCCACGCGGTGAAGAGCCACTGCTGGCCGATCTCCTCGACGTCGCGTCCGACCCGACTGTTGAGGATCACGCTCATCGCGACGAACACGATGCCCCAGTTCACCCGGCTCTGCTCGGGCATCGCTTCGGTCAGCTTCGGGAGAAGCCCGCAGATGATCGCCGTTGGCACCATCGGCCAGAGGACGAGCTTTCGGAACGCAACGGCGATGCGGCTACGCAGCATCACACGGACGGCCGGAAGCTTGAGGAAGCGGAGTGGCCAGTCGAGGAGCAGCTGCTTACCGCCCAGGTAGGCCGACTTGATGAAGCCCCACATGAAGCGGCGGAAGCCGTCGACGTGGATCAGGAGCAGGGCAGCGAGCCCCATGGACAGCACGATCTCCATCGTGTGCACGTGGAACCAGTGAATGTTCTCCGACCCGTCCGCCGCAAAGATCTCGGCCACGTGGATCGAGGCTGCGAACAGCATGTACGCCATGCCGAACGGCAGGAGAACGAAGCGCGTGATGAAGCGGCCGGCGGGCGTGCCGAAGACGAGGGACGTCCCGCGCTGGAGCCAGCGCAGGTAGAAGTCGCTGCGCTGGTAGACGCCGTCGAGGGAATTCGGGAGCGCCTTGTCAGCCTTGAGGAGTCGATCGCCTCGAAAGAACTCTCCGGCGCTCGACAGGTCCTCAAGCTTGAGGTGGCTGCGGGAGAGCGCGTCGCGCAGATGTCCCAGGGTCAGGAAGCCGCCGCGTACGACCTGGTCCAGCAGCTCCTCGACCGTCTTGGCGAACGCCACGCTCTCTGGCACCGTTTCGGGGACGAGTCCGACCTCGCGCAGCGTGCTGTGGAGTAGCGGGCGCAGACGCGTACGCATCTGGAGCTCGGCGGAGTCCGCTGCTTCGCCGAGGAGGTGGCTCAGGTCATCGCGTTCCGGGCCCGTTAGGCGCGAGGAAACGAGGCGACGGGTGGCGCTCGCGAGGTGCTTGCTCATGAGCACCTCGCGCTGGTTCGGTAGTTTGCGGCGCAGTTCGGTTCGGCCGAAGCTGCGTAGCCAGCGGCCCATATCGATCTTCGACGTCTCTCGCTCGTGGTCCACGCAGACCCGTTGGAGGTCATGGAGCAGGCGCTTGTCTGCGTTCCAGAAGCCTCGGCCCGCGTTGCGCGCGAGGCCGACGACGGACCGGAACCAGCGGGCGCTTGTGGCGTTGTCGAAGTCGAGCGCGGCCTGGAGTCGGTCGACCAAGCGGCGAAGGTGGGACTCGGCGGTGTCGCAGAGTGCACGAGCATCGTCGTCGGGCGCATAGCGGGCCGCTGCCACGGAGAGCAGGGCGGCGGCGACGGAGTTACCGCGGCCTGCGAGGCGATCCGCTCTTCGACGAAGCCGCTTCACGGCCCGGGGGCTCGCCTTGGAGGCCGCCGGCACCTTGAGCTTGATGGAGCTCGGGTTGTCCGCCGTCAAGCCAGCCTTGGGCGCGCGCCCCGTTAGATGGTCAAGCTCGGCGTCGGTCTCGTCGTGCGAGGCTCGATCCTCCCGGCTGATGGCGTCTCCGGCACCGGCGGGGCGGGTGGCCTCGAGCAGAGCGTCTTGGTCGAGGTCCTCGTTGAGCAGCGCTTCGACTCTTCCCGGGTCCTGGAGCGACGGGAAGTACGCAGGGAGGCAGTGGGGGGCGAAGGCGCGCAGCTCGCCGTACACCGCGGCGAACTCCGAGTAGAGCGCAGGGACGCTGCTGTCCTCGCGCACCATGTTCTCGTGCCGAAGCACCTCGCACACCTCGTCGAACTCGGCCTGCCCGAGACGGTGAATGCGCTCGCGAATCTGGCTGTGCTCGAGCATCCCGCGGTCGCGAAGGCGCTGGTAGCCGAGGTCGATACGCGCGTGGAATAGCAGGCGCCAGCAGCGTCCGAGGAGCGCCTCCAGCCCCATGGACTCCAGGGCGCCTTCTTCGGGCCGCTGGAGCAGAATCGCCTGCTCGGGGAGCTCGATCAACTCCTCCGTCATGAACTCGGTCCCAAGCTCGTCGAGTTCGACGTGGCGGATCAGCGTGTTGCGCCGGGCGATCCACGTCTTGCGGTGGGGGATCTGGACCGAGAGCGCGGGCAGGTGGACCTCGGCCTTGATCACACGGCGGAGCACCCGTGGCTCGACCAAGAAGGCGCAGGGCTCGACTTGCCGGACGCGCCTCACCGCCTGGGCAAGGATTTCCTGAGCGCGGGGGACCTCTCGCTCACTTGGCGGGGTCGGGGTCGGCGAGGCGGCCGAATCGGGTGTTGGTGACGGAGGGGTGAGGTCCATGGGGGGCTGCGCATCATAGAAAGGTTCTGCTCAATTCTTCCGTTGGGATCGCCCATAGCGTTTGGGTAATTCCTTTCCCCCGCGGTCTCCCGTGGAGATACGCACGGCAGGCCGGGCAGCGGCGTGGGCTGGTGGTGCTCGAATCGTTGATTCGCATCAAGCCCGACGGGCCAGGCGTCGACGTTCAAATCGCCTCCCCTTCCCCGACCCCGCGGCGCTTCAGTCGGCCTCCCTGGCCTGAGAGCGTGAATCCCCTGAACTCTCCCTCCATGCACTTCTCCACCCCAAGGCTCTCCCTCGCCTGCTTGCCCCTCGGCTTCCTGGCCGCTTGTAGCGGCTCCGACGCCGACCCGAGTAACGGTTCGATCTCCAGTCTCTTCGCACCCGAGGGTGTGTCCGTTGTAGAGCCGGATACCAGCGAGGTCTCCACTGGAAACGGTTCGTTCCCAAACGCGGGTATGCTGTTTCCAGCGGCGTCGGACTACGTGACGGACGCCGCTGGCGTTCGGGTCATCGACCCTTCGATCGAGGCCGTCGACACGGCTAACAGCATCCTCTGCCAGGTGGGTCTGACGCGCTTCTCGAGCTTCGTCAACAGGGCGGCCTACAATGCCCAGCTGGACACGGCTCTCTGTGGGGAGGAACCCGATATCTCCGAGACGGGGACGGTGACGCCGCGCATTCACGTCTTCACGATGGACGTCGACCGCCCATCTGACGAGGCTCCCCAGGTCGCGGCGCTCTGGCTGCCGCTGGATCAAGATGGGGCGCCCATGCAGATTCATGGTGAGCTGACCGTGACCTCGTCACCCTCGACGGGCGACCGCTACGGGGCATTTGAGCTGGCCTACATCGGTATCTTGGACGGCGGCTCTGCGAGTGACCCTGCCATGTACGGCACGCTCTCGAGCGACGCCGGGGACAACGGTTTCAGCTTCCTTGAGGCCTCCGGCGACGTTGACGCGCCGGCGACGAACCCGGGTGACCGGGCCAGCCTAAGCCAGTTGGTTCTGACCCTTGACGCGGTCACGGGCGAAGGTGCGGCGAAGATCACCCAGTCCAGTCGCTTCAATAATGGCGGCGGAGATTCCGGCAAGCTCGTGTCGAGCTGGCGCGTGGTCTTCGACTCGGCGAACGTTGTGCGCCAGTTGGACAGCGACCCCGCCGTGGCGCTCAACCGTGGTGATTACACCAACTACGTGTATCGCTACAATCTGTACCACAACCAGGGGGTGGACCTTGGTCAGCGTGTCAGCCTGAACGCTGGGGTCAGCGTCGAACTCGCCAGCGGTGCGTACGGCTGGGTCGGTTACTACGGTGCCTGGGCCCCGTCGGGAGAGACCTTCAGTAACGGTGATACCGTCACGAGCGAGACCGAGTCGGGCATCGTGTCCTATGACGTGGTGGCGGCCCCGGGCCGTTTGCGCCGCGTGACCCGCGATGCGATTCTGCTCACGGAGGTCGGCAGCCAGGTGTTTGAATGGTGGGAAGGCAGCACGCGCTTCCAGGTCGCCTACAGCGGCGTGGAGTGGCAGCGTATGACGGAGTGGAACGACATTACGGAGGTGTGGGACACGCTCACGCCACCGACGATGATCGATGTGGCCGCAGCGGGCGGATTTCTCAGCATGTACAGCCAGTTCCTCGGCGGTATCAACTACGTCGATGGTGATCTCGATATCACGTACTTCACCAACGAGCTCGTTACCGGTTCCGACGTGGTGTTCAGCGGCGTGGCAGACCTCGAGCTCTTCGCGACGGTCAACGGCATCAAGTCGGAGATCAGTCTCATTGACGCGACCGCTGGAGATATCTATCTGGGAGATCCAGTCAACGTATCGAACGCTCACCGCTACGTTTTCGATCCGGCGGACATGACGATGCGCCTTGACTCGGGCGGCGGTGTCCTCGTGGGGGTCGGCCTTGCCGCCGGCGTTGAGCCAGACGAAGGTCCTAACACCTGGGGCATGCAGTCTGGACCGATGGTCACAGCCGCTCAGCTTGCCTCGATGACGAACATCTACGACGTGTTTGACGAGACGGAGTTCTACTTCTATGAGACCGGGCACAACACCTGGAACAAGTTCATTGGACTGACGGACTCGACGGGTGCCTTCCTTGAGTTCGACGCGCCGCTCGACCTGTTTTATACACACGTGACGGCCAACGATATGAACGATGACCCGACCTACGATGGCCAGCAGATCCTGCTCAACTACAATGGTCCGGGCCGCCTCTTTGGCATCCCCGGGTCCGAGGTGGATCTGGGCGGCGGGCAGCCCCGGTGGTTCCCGAACTTCTCGCTGAAGGACGGCACG
>JBLIHL010000055.1:0-16674 GCA_047635895.1 Paracoccaceae bacterium
CACCTCGTTGGCGTCGGAATGACGGTCTGGATGTTCGGGACACCGATTTTCTACCCCGCCCACATGGTTCAGACGGCCGGCATGGGCTGGATGCTCAACCTGAACCCGATGTACTGGTACGTCGAGATGTTCCGCGAGGTCGCGCTGTTCGGCATCTGGCCATCACTGGGCCACCTGCTCCCATTCACCGCCGTCACCGCCGTGACGTTCTGGATCGGGACACGCTTCTTCAAGAAGCACGAACCGAACTTCCCGGATCTCCTGTAGCGCCGCATCCAGCGCGTCCGGGCTGCTATCCTGGCCGCCATGTCGACCGCTGATCGCCCCTACCTCGTGATTGATGACTTCCTCGACGAGGAAGCCTGGACGGACGTCTGGTCCATGCTCCAGTTCGCCGATCTCGCGCCCGTGTCCCGGACCAAGGGCGCGTGGAAGCTCGACGACGGCGTGCCGCTCGGAAGCCAGGAGATCATCACCCCGCCCCGGACGGCGGAGCTAGTGCACGATCCCGAGCGTCCGGACCTCTTCCCGAGCGAAACGGCCCTCGATCACGTGCTCGCCGGGATCCTGGCCGACTCTGAGGAGTTCAAGGACCTGATCGGCGACGCCTGGGCCCACGTGTCGGCGCGCGCCTACGTGTACCCACGCGGCTCCGCGCTCTCGTGGCACGGCGACGACCACGACCTCTACGCGGGCGCGTACATCTACTACGCCCACCCCCACTGGAACGCACACTGGGGCGGCGAGCTCCTGGTCGCGGACATGCCCGAGGGCCGCGACGCTCTCCCGATCATGGGTCACCGCTTCGATCACGAGTCCTACTCCCAGGCGATCATGGAGCAAGGAACCGGCCACTACGTCGCGCCCAAGCCGAACCGCCTCGTGGTAATCGGCGGCGCGCCCCACATGGTCGCGCCGGTTCGCGCCGCGGCAGGCGACGCCGTCCGCGCCTCCGTGAGCGGGTTCTTTCTCAATGGCGCCCAGGAACAAGCAGAGGCCGGAGCATGACGCCCAACCCAGACGAAACCAGTCCCGACGAAGCCAACTCAGACGAGCCCAAGCCGCTTCAAAAAACGGCGCTGCTCGTGTCCTACGACGGGCGCCCCTTCCACGGCTGGCAGAGGCTCCGCGACCATCCAACGGTCCAGGGAACGCTAGAGGAAGCCGTCGCCGAGATCTTCGACGTCCAATCGGTCGTCGCCGGCTCCGGCCGCACGGACCGCGGCTGCCACGCGATCGGCCAGGTGGCGAGCACGGAGCTCCCCCTCGGCCTCGACTCCGTGGAGATCGTCACGAAGCTGAACGAGTACCTCCAGGAGACGACCGAAGGCGCGATCATCGTCGAGAACGCCGCCTCGGTCCCCGAAGACTTCCACGCCCTCCACTCCTGCACCGGCAAGACCTACCGCTACGCGATCTGGCTGAACGGCGAGCTGCCGTCCGAGTACGAGCGCAAGGTCTGGCACGTCCACGGCGAGCTCGACCTCGAAGCCATGGCCGCCGTGGTCCCGCTCTTCGAGGGCGAGCACGACTTCGCCTCCTTCGCCTCGAAGTCGAACTTCGACCGCCAGGGCACGGTCCGCTGGCTGAGCCAGTCGTCCATGTTCACCGAGGGCCCGGTGACCGAGATGGTCTTCACGGGCAACGGTTTCCTTTACAAGATGGTGCGCAACCTCGTCCGCACGATCGTCCGCGTCGGCGAGGGTCGCTCGAGCCTCGATGACGTCGTGGCTATCCTCGCGGCCAAGGACCGCCAGCGCGCCCCGGGCAGCGCCCCCGCCTCGGGCCTCTACCTGGACGAGGTCTACTACGACCCGCCCATCTTCCCCACCGAAGCCAGCGCACCATGAGCGCGCCGATCGAGTCCTACACGACCCTGGCCGGCCCGTTCCGCTACGAGCCTGACAAGATCAAGGGCTCGCGCTTCATCGCCTGCATCGCGCCGGCAGAAACCGAATCCGAGGCCCAGGCGTTTATCCAGTCGATCCGCGACGAGTTCGACGACGCCCGCCACTGGTGCTGGGCCTGGCGCCTGGGCGGAGCGGGCGATGAAACGCGCTCGAACGACGACGGCGAGCCAAGCGGCTCGGCGGGCCGCCCCATCCTCCTCCAGCTCGAAGGCCACGAGGTCACCGACGTAGTCGCCTGCGTGGTGCGCTACTTCGGAGGAACGAAGCTAGGCGTAGGCGGCCTGATGCGAGCGTACGGAGGAGCGGCCGGCCAGGCCTTCGACCGCGCCGATCTCAAAGTCGTAGACGTCAAAATCGCGATCGCGTGCGGCCACGCCTACGGAGACTCGGGCGCAGTCAGCGGCGTGCTCGCGGCCTGGGATCTCGAAGCGGAAGACGCCGAGTACGGCGAGAACGTCTCCTTCACCGTCCGCGTCGGCATCGCGCGGGTGGAAGAGTTCCAGTCGGCGATGCAGGAAGCCACGGGCGCCCGGGCCAAGGCCATCCGAACGGACCGTCCCGAGCCCGAGTAAGACGTCAGCGGCGGATTCAGTTCCGGTTGAGTCGCGCCACTACTGGCCAAGCGTCTTGAAACGCGCGCCCAGGCCCAGATTGCTTCGCTTCGGCGGTTCGTCTAGCCGGACCTGGAGTTCGATTACCTTGCCGGCGCGCCTGATCTTCAGGACCGTTCCCTCGGGTCGAATCACGCGCTTTGTGTACTCAAGCACGAACGACTCCTGCGTCGGGCCGATGTGGTCGACACCGAGGAGCACGTCGCCGGCGCGCAGGCCGGCCAATTCCGAAACCGACCCTTTGCTGACCGATAGAACCTCGAAGCCTTCGATCTGTGAGGGCTCGAACAGCACGTCGCCGCAGGGCACGACGTAGTCTGCGAAGATCGGGCCGAATCGCCCTCGGTACTGAACGCGGAACCTGCCGGGAGGAAGGTTTTGGAACGTGATACGGTCGTCGCCATCGGCTTCCACCTGGACAGCTCTCACGAACTCGCCGTCATCCTCGGTGAGAAGATCGAAGCGCTTGTCCTCCAGGCCCGGCACCAGGACCACGAGGCTGTAGGTTTCGGGCGCGGTGATCTTCACCTCGTTCTTGCCAGCCTGAAGCTCGACGGGCACAACCGCCAGGTGAACGCCCCAAGGGGAGTCACTGTGCCCAAGGACCACCCGAGCGCTTCCTGGTGCTAGCGACTGAAACCCGACGGAGCCATCGCCCGGAACGTCCGAGGGCTGACTTTTCCGCTGCCACCCCTCGCCCTCTTCCTTGGGAACCTCAACGGACACTCTGAGCTCAGGCCGAAGCACTCCGTCTACCTTCACCAGGAGCTCACAGGACTTCTGGAATACGAGCTCCAAGCGCTCCGCCTGGGGATCGATTTCCTGGCGAACTTCGCCTTGCGTTGGGGATCGCGCGATGAGCGTCATCTCGGTGATCGATGCGCGCGGCGTCATCTCGCGACCCATGATGTCCCGCTCCAGGCTGAGCCAGTACTCACCGTTGGAGCGAGCCTTGGTACGGATGGAGGTGCCCGTGCTTTTGCGGCCTATCCTCAAGCTGGCGCCAAAGCTCCGGATATCCTGGACCGAGCGCCCGGCGGCATCCACACAGTGAACGATGAGGTAGCGCTTGGGATCCAGAGCACCGAGCTCGATGCTGACTTGGGTTTGACCCGCGTCCACCGTGATCTCACGCTTGGCCTCGGCAGGGCCGTCGCCTCGACCAACTTCCACGGTGTAGGGGCCCGGCGTCACGTCGAAGGCCGCAAAGGGTTTTCCAGGCAGCTGCTTCGCACTGATTCGTTGCTCGCCACGGACTAGCTCGCACCACGGCTCGAAGGGCTGACCAGCGTCCGGGCCTGCTATCACGTCGATATGGACCGAGGGATAACTTTTCAGCTGGAGGAGGTGTGGTCCTGGCCCGTCGACGTCTCGATCTATGGCCTGAAGAGAGGTTCGCGCGTCCGCCCGATACTCCCCTTGCCCCACGCGCGTCACCTCGCCGACGAAGGCTTGCAGGGTGACCAGGCGCGAGGCCACCCGAAGCTCTGGCGCGTCAGGAGTCCACATGTAGCTCTGGTCCAAGCCGTTGTTTTCGCGAACCACAATCGTCGCTTCTGCTGGCGGCGAACCCGATGCGTCTAGAACGCTGAGTTCGAACTCCGTCACGGCCTTGCCGACCACTTCAAGCGTGTCGCCAGCCCCACCGCTGGCTCTGTCGAAGATGAAATCCTCGGCGAGCACCTCGACCTGGTACATCCCCGTCGCGAGCCCCTCAACCGAGAAGCGGCCATCAGCATCTGTGGCCGAGGACCCTGCTGGAGTGAGGCTATGGAGGATGCCCTCGGCGAAGTAGCGGGTGAGTGGGTTGATGCGGCGCTCCCCGTCATAGCCACGTCCGATCTCCGCAGGAGCGCGGGCGCCCATGGACATGTCGCGCTCAGACCTCGGTCCCGTCACGAAGACCGTGGCGCCCTCGATGGGGCCTCCCGCCTCATCGATCACCCGGCCCCCGAGGGCTTCGTCCCCCGTTGGAGCAGGGAAGCGCGCGGCAATGCTCAAGAGAGCCTGCTCAAGCTCGGGACTCGACGCCTCGTTCGACGCAGGCCCAGGCGCGCTCCTGCGCTCGACGCTCTGCTGAATGGGCTCGAGCTCCACTTCCATCGCTGGTTCCCCCACCGGGACTTCCCTGCCGGAAGCTCGGGCGATGCCAAGCTCCGACGCCACCCCGGTGGAGTCCACCCCAGGGGCACGGCCGATGAGGAATCCGATCGCTATGCCGGTGATCAGAAGAAGCAGACTGAAGAATAGTTGGCGCATAGGATCTGGCGGATTCGTGGTTGCTACTGCGTCTACCGTAGCGCGTCGGCGATTTCACGCAGCTCGGAGGCTGCCACGCGGCAGCAGCCGCCGATCAGCCGGGCACCGGCGGCGTGCCAAGTCGGGGCCAGACTGGCGAGCCCTTGGCTGCGGCTTCCCTCACTCCACGTCTTCGTCTCGGCGCAGTAGGCCTCGCCTGAGTTCGGGTAGACGATGATCTCTTTGGCGCCGCCCCGCGCGCGCAGCCTACGAATCAAGGAACCCACGTGCTCAGGCTCCGTGCAGTTCACGCCCACGGCGATCACCTGTGGAAGGTCGTCAAAGACGCTCGCGGCCTCTTCGATTGTGTGGCCGCACGCAATGTGCTCACCGTCGCGGCAGCTGAAAGTCACCCAGGCGCAAGGCGCAGGATTCTCTGTCAGTAGTCTTCGAATCGCCTCCGCTTCTTCCAGGCAGGGGATCGTTTCGAAAGCCAGCAAAGGCGCGACTGGCGCAAGTAGGTCGAAGCGCTCCCGATGGAACTCGACCAGCGCGTCCACGGACAGACCGTAGTCGCCGCGGTATTCAGACCCGTCTGCGAGATACGCGCCGTAGGGGCCAATGCTCGCCGCGGCTGTCGGCGCGGGCCCCGTTCGCCCCGTTCCCACGGACGCGGCCTGCTCGCAGGCAACCCGCGCGAGCTCCCAGCTCTTCAACATCAGCGCCCTGGCCTCCGCAGCGGAAAAACCGTGCTTGAGAAGCCCTTGCGGAGTCGCCTGATAGCTGGAGGAAATGATGCAGTTGGCTCCGGCATCCAGGAAAGCTCGGTGGGCACGCAGGATGGCACCGGGGTCCTCAGCCAAGAGCCGCGCCGACCAAAGCGAATGATTGAGATCGTGGCCCTGCCGCTCCAGCTCTGTGGAGAGACCGCCGTCGATGATCACGAAGCCCTGCCGTTCCAGGGTGGGAGCTAGTGGGCTTTGGTGCATCACGGTGACCAACCGTAGCCAATTCCATGGCGGTACGGCACCTGGAACGAAGACGCCAGCGTGGGTTAAGTCGACGTTGCGGTTGCCCGACTACTGGAACAACAAGCTGATCGTCTGCGTGGCGTTGGACGTCGTCCAAGGATTGGCGTCCCTGTACCAGCCCTGGAAATGCCAGGTACTGCCTGGGATCACGGCGATAGGGCCCAGCGGTGATGGGATCCCGGTCAGGTCAAGCGATGTGGAGAAGCTGCGGTCGGGGCCGCCGAGGCCCGGTGAGGGGGCGCCTGCGGTGTCGATCCAGAGATTGAAGCCCGCGAATGTGCCGAAGGTCCCGACGCTGAGTCCGTCTTGCGCGGCATGAAAGCGGTGCGATGAAGCTCTTCATGGCATCCAGTGAACCAGCGAATCGTCTTGCTAACAAGGTTGGCCCTGGCAGGAGAGCGCTGCAGAGCCTCAAAGTGGCCATGGAGCTGCATAGCAATACAGTGGCGGATTCGTACCTGGTACCGTATCGCGACCGATCCCCGCGGGCACAACCTGCCGTTGCGCTCACCTGCCCGATTCTCCGTAGACAAAATCTTCTATGAGTCACGTGCTCCGTCCCATTCTGGCCGCCCTGTTAATGGTGGCGCCCGCGCTGCCCGCCCTCGCCCAAGACACGCTGCCCGACCCCGACGGCAAGCCCGCGGACATGCGCAAGCCTGTACAGGTCTACATCCTCCTGGGCCAGTCCAACATGCTGGGCTTCGGCAAGATCAAGGGTGAAGACGGTACGCTCGAGCACGCGGTGAAAGAGAAGAGCCTTTATCCCTACCTCGTGGACGACCAAGGCGGTTGGACAGTACGGAACGATGTCCGCAACGTACGCGTAATGGGCAGCGGCACGGGCGGCATGAGGCCATTCAACAACGAGTTCATGACCATCACAGGCGGCAAGGTTGGCCCGGAGATCGGCATCGGTCATCACGTGGGTCACGCAACCAAGGAACCGGTCATGGTCCTCAAGAGCTGCATCGGCAACCGCTCACTCGGCTGGGACCTCCTGCCACCAGGCTCCGCGCAGTATGAGTACGAGGGCCGGATCTATCCAGGCTACAAGGAGTCGCCAGATGCGTGGGACAAGGGCACCGATCCCGTCCCGATCGGATGGTATGCCGGCATGCAGTACGACGGCGACGTCGCTCGTGCAAAGAAGGTCCTCGACGAGCTCGGAACGTACTACCCCGGTGCAACGCGCTACGAGGTCGCTGGCTTCTTCTGGTGGCAGGGTGACAAAGACCGCTACAACGCCGCCCACGCGAGTAAGTACGAAGAGAACCTCGTGCGACTCATCCAGCAGCTGCGCAAGGACTTCGATGCGCCGAAAGCGAACTTCGTCATCGCCACGCTAGGGCAGACCGAGAAGGGTGCCACGGGCAACGACGGCAAGATCCTTGACGCGATGTTCGCGGTGGATGGCGAGTCCGCCAAGTACCCAGAGTTCAAAGGCAACGTCGCCACTGTCTACAGCCACCCGCTGTCCAAAGGAGGTGCATCTAACGGTCACTACGACGGCAATGCTGAGACCTTCATGAACATCGGCGAAGCGATGGGCAAGGCCATGGTCGAGCTGCTGAAGGACTAACCGCCGCACAGCCGGCAGCCCGACTGGCGCTACGGTACAAGGTACGATTCCGCCATGAAGTTCCCGCCTACACGAGGCTTCGAGGGGCTGCGGCTCCGGTCGACCAGATCGTCTGGTGGCGTGGGGAGCAGGCATGGCTCGTACCGCCGCGGAGACGCGTCAGCGGCGCCGGACCGGTCGAGTCAGGACGCCGCTGCTGGTCACCAAGCGGACGCTCGCCCAGGCCATCGTTGGCGCGTCGAGGAGCAGCGGCTTCGCTGGATCAATCTGGCGATCATCCTCGGGGATCGGGACGAATGTCTCGTCGCCGGCAGCGTCCTGGAACACGGCGCCGACGAGGGTTGCGGTGGAGCCCACGGTGATCGCGAGCTCCCGGGCCCCATCGGTTCCTTGGAGCTCTTTAGCATCGAGGATGACCGGCAGCCCCGGAAGCTTCGAGAGCGACGTGCTCACGAGCTCCAGCGGGTCATGGAGCCAGGCGTCGAACGAGCTGATCGGTGCGCTCCAGCCATCTTGAATCAGATGGGTCGAGTCCACGGGCGACGGCGCTCCTCCGGGGGCCGGGCGGCGTGTCCCGTCACGCAAGATCCACGCGTCGCTGCCAGAAGCCTCTTCACGGTGGTAGAGCGTCTCGAAGGACGCGCCGTCCTTGACGACCAGCCGCTGGTCCTTGAGCCCCACCAGGAAACGGCCGCTGCTCGTCAGCGCCATGTCCATCAGCCCGAGGGTTTCCTCGTGCCTCACCGTTCTCCCCGTCGAGAGGTCGAACACCCTGGAGTGCGTGGCACTCATACCCGAGACGCAGGCCAACTTGGAGCCCTCGGCGTGGCGGACGACAAGCGTATCCCAGTTCCCGCCGCTCGTGTCGTGGTTCCACTTTCGATTCCACTCGGCGTCCTCGAACGCGGTCACGGTTCCTGACTGCGATGCCGTGAGGATCACGATCCCCGCGGCAGGGTTCGAATGGATGTGCATGATGGTGGCACCGCCGAACGGATCGTTGATGCCCAGCTTGGCGATCACGTGGCCATCGCCCGCGTCGACGACCCATCCACAGTACGGGTCGAAGTCTTGGCCAGCCATGCCGACGATCAGCTCCTCTTCGCGGTGGAACGCAGCGACGTTGAGCTGGACGCCCTCCAGGAGTTCACGCTCCAAGCGAAGGACTCCCGTGCGCCCATCGACGATCTTCAGGCGACCTCCGCCGGCAAGCGCCAACGAGTTACCGGAGGGGGAGAACGCGGCCGCCGACCAGTACTTCTTTTCCTCGAACACGACTTCGCCCTGGAGATCCTCCGTCAGCTTCATGAGCCGCGTTCGGGCTGGGTCACGGCTCGTCGTGACGACGTACTCGCCGTCTTCACTGAAGGCTTCAGGGCTGGCGCCTTGACTGAAGGCTTCAAAGCTGGCGCCTTCACCGAGGAGCACTCCGCGCGTCGGCTCGAGCGTCTCCGGGTCGCGTACTAACAGTGCGCCGCCCACCGCAGCGGCCCAGAGCTGCCCGTTCGCCATCGGCCGAAGGAAGTAGACCCGTTCCTCGCCCGAGGAGGAGGCTCGTGCCGTCGTTGCGCCCGTCGCCAGATCCACACGTCGCAGCTCGCCGCCCGCGAGGGCCACGATGGCGGCCTGTTCCCCCTCGACAAGGACAACGTCATGGGTTGGTACCATGCGAGACCCCTGGACGCCCAGCGTCTCGCCCGTGTCAAGAGCCACGACCCCGGGCCGATACTGCTCGACCTGGATCATGCAGCGCTGTTCAGCCTCATCGACGGTGCCCGTTGCAGGGTCGGCAAACCAACGCGCCACGCCGCGCGCCCATCGCCGCTTGCCCGTGTCCATGTCGTAGCAGCTGGTTGTTTCGAAATCGAGGACGATGAGCAGCGTTTCCCCGCGGACAAACTTCGCGCCGAAGACCTGCCCCTCCGGCGCTGGATCAAGGCGCTGGATCTCATTCCGCACGCCCGTCGTGTCGTCGAATCTGCTCACGACACCCGTGGCTGCAATCTCGATTAGTTCGTCCCCCCTGAACGTGAAGGCTCCCTGGCCCAAGGGGCGCACAACGGGCGGCATCGACGCCTGCCAGAGCTCCTCGCCGGACGGCAGCCCGACCTTCCTCACGTCCTCGTTCGACCGGACGTAGAGGCTCGAACCATCAGGAGAAAACCACGAGGCCCATCCGGCCGGCGATCGCTCGAGAACGATCTGCTCGTTCACGCGATCCACGACCCAAAGCGTCGTAGGCATCGTTTGATCCCGCGTCATCGCCAGGGAAGCATTCGAGCTGAGCACCACGTTCTTCCCCAGGTCACCGGCGCGGCCGCTTCCGTCAGCCCTCGGCACCAGATGGCAACGGAGCAGCCCCTCGGTCGAGGTGAGGTCCACCGTCGCTTCGAAGTCGCACTCCGGCGGTTCTTCGCCAAGGGGGAACCACTCGTACCTGGCGCCGGGGGTAAGGTCGAGCGTCGCTGCTCCCTCCACCACGATCGGGCGCCCCGTCAACGAATCGCGAACGTCGAGACCCATGCCGTGTCCCCAGCGCCCGCCTGCTGCGATGGCGACCCTGCCGCTCGTATCGAAGGTCCACTTGCACCCGTCAGCGGGCGGGTCATGGTTCGTGGACGTGTCGATGCGAGACCGGAGACGCGCCACCAGGCTGCCGGTGCTGACATCGACGAGCGCCGCTTCCTGGTAGCCGTACAACAACCTCTCGCCCGTAGCAGACAGCTGAACCAGCCGATTGCTTGAGGCGGCGACCTCGACGGGATCCCAGACCAGGCGCTCCATGGACGGCGCGGGCGTAGCCTCCGGCCAGGCGGGGGCGGATCCCGCTTCCTCCTTCGCTCGACGCAAGTAGGCACGCCAGATCAGAGCATCTGGAGCCCGCCGCCCCGCGGCCTCGAAGAACTCAGCGGCCCGCTCGTTTTCCTCTGCGCCCAGCGCGGTCACGCCGTCGTCGAATAGCTGGCGGTAGGTTGCACTTTCCTGGGAGGGAGGCGCGGTGGTCGATGCCAACGTCGGCAGCATCAGACAAACAGGAAGGAGCGTTCTGACGAGCATTCATTAGGTATACCGCTCCTCATCCTGGCGCGCATCTGAAGTCCACGAAGCCTGCGCCAGAACCCCATGTACGGGCGAGCCTGCCGCGTGTCTGGTAGCCTCGCAGCCCCATGAAGAAGACACAGGCGATCATGACCACCTCGGTTGCGGCCTTGGCGGTGCTGCAGCTGACCGTTCTGGGTGCTAGCGGGCTGACCCAGGACAAGAAGAGCAAGACTCCTCCCCCCGGCGCTCCGTGGGTCAAGAGCTTCCCCGAGGCTCGGGCCCAGGCGCTCCAACACGGCAAGCCGATCTTCCTCTACTCGACGAAGACTTACTGACCACACTGCGTCGTCATGGAGGGGGGTCTCCTCTCCAGCAACGATCTTGCGCCGCTCTACGACAGCGCGGCGTGGATGTACCTGTTCCAAGACTTCAGCGGCAGCGAGGCTGATCGGAGGGCGGAGCGCGTGGCCATTCGCTTCGGGATCACGGCCTGGCCCCAGCACTTCCTCATCGACCCGACGGATCTGAGCGTCATCGGCTCCACCGGGAGGGCACTCGACACCTTCCAACAAGCCTTCGAGAGCGCTCCAAAGATCAGCGGTGCATCCTCGCCCACGTCCGAGGATCTCGCCGCCTACGACGTCCTGGCTGATCGCATTCAGACGGCCAACACCACTGACCTGGCGAAAGAGTCGCTGGGCCACGAAGACATCGTCGTGCGCTACTGCGCCGTGGCCTCCCTGGCCGAGCACGAGCCGACGGCCGTGGCGCAAGCGAGCGGCGACCTCCTCTCGGTCGAGCACGACCAGCTTCGCTTCTTGGTCTGCCAAGTGCTTCTCAAGCAGCCAAATCCAGCGGTGGCTCCAGCGCTGGAGGCGCTACTGACGAACCCATCGGGATCGAAGAACCCGAACCGCCTGCGCTGTGAAGTGGCCAAGGCGCTCGGCACCTCCGGCGGGCCGTCCTCGCTGGAAATCCTGAGCACCTTCGGGATCGGCGGTTCGCCGAACAATTCGCTCACGCGCTACTCTCTCGAGTCCGTCGCCGCGATCGCGCGGCGCGAGGCCTCGGAGGATCGGGGAGCGGCATGGAAGAAGGCCCAAGAGATCCTGGTGGCGAGCTTCCCGGTTCCACCCAAGGGGCTGCCGCCCGGCAGAGAATTGGGCGATGGGCCAGGCGACAAGGTGGCGCAGCGCCAAGCGCGAAGCACGGCTCGCATCACCCACCTCGCCCGCCTCGTCCACGAACTCCTGGAAGAGCAAACGGGAAAGACGCTCCCCTTCCCCGCCACCTATGACGCGGCCACGCGCGCAGCGCTGATCGCCCGCTGGTCCGAATGAGGCGAGCGGATGGGATCGGCGGCCTGATCTGGCTTGCGGCTCATCCAGCCGCGAAGCCGGGGCGAAAGCGGAAGCATGCGGGAGTCTATGGTCCGCGGAGCGATCGCCGTTTTCGATCGCCTGGAGCGGGCATGGACGTCAGATAGGGCGCGAGTGCTCCTATCGAGGTCTCTGCTGGTGGCCTTTCTTGGTTCGATCGTGTGGATCGAGCTGGCGCGGCGCGGAGTCGCTGACACCGTGTTTGGGCGCCCCATGCCCACCAATCACCTGGCGGCGATCAGCTGGATCGTGACGCTGCTGCTCATCTCGGAGGTCGTGGATTTGATCTTCGGCCTCGCCGAGTCGGTGGCAAACGCCATGGGCAAGCAGCTGGAGATCTTTAGCCTGATCCTCCTACGCAAGTCTCTGGACGAGCTGCCGAAGCTCGGAGAGCCGGTGGTCGTGGGCGAGCACATCGATGTGGTCATGCGCATGGGAGCGGACGCGCTCGGGGCGCTTTTCGTCTTCGGCGTTACGCTTCTGTACTACCGTCTCCAGCGCCACGAGCCAATCTCCAAGGCCGACGGCGCCGTGGCCCGCTTCGTCCAGACCAAGAAGCTCATATGCCTGGGGCTGATCCTCGCGTTCGTCGCCACCGGCGCCGTCGCGGGTGTGGACAGTTTGACGCTGGCGGTGGACTCCCCGACTTCGTCCCTCAACCTCGAGTTCTTCGAGACATTCTTCACCGCCCTGATCTTCGCAGACGTCGCGATCGTCCTGGCCTCGCTGAGTGCGACCAAGACCTACCACGTCATCTTCCGCAACTTCGCCTTTGCCACGGTGACGGTTTTCTTGCGGCTCTCACTCGCTGCGGAGCCCTTCCTGAACAGCCTGCTCGGCGCGGCCGCGGCCCTCTTCGCCCTGACCACCGTCTGGGTTGCGGGCATCGGGCAGAGCGACGAACTTCTAGGTGATCCGAGCACCCTACCCCCGCCAGGCGACCACCAGCCTAGCTAAGCCAGCCGGGCTAGAAGAGCGCCGCGACCGCCTCGAGCTCGCGCATGCTCCCCACGTGGTGGACATGCTCTATGGGCGGCAGGTCGAGGTCACCCAGGGCACGTCCACCAACGACGAAGCGCCTTTTGCCGGAAGCATGCTCCGTGAGGGTATCGATGAGTTCCGTCTGTGCTGTGACTGGATCGACGACGGAATTGATGCTGATCCATGCGAGGTCCGCGTCCATCCTGACTGCGGCTTCGCCTATCGTCGCAACGGGCGTATTAGCGCCCAGATCAAACGAGTTGTAGCCCAGTCCGTGCAGGAGGGTGTCGGTCATCTGTGACGGCATGGAGTAAGGGTCTCCTTCGATCGCCCCTCCCACCGCAGCAGGACCCGTAGGAAGGGGTTCTAGATCTCGAAGGCGTCGGATCACGGCGCTCGCGACGGCCGTGGCGGAGTGCTCGGCAAGGATGCCCTCGCGCCCCCCTTTCCATCGTTCGCCGATGCCTGCGATCGCTGGTGCGACCAATTCGTCGAAGACGTGCCCGAGGCCGCTACCTGCCGTGTAGGCCGACAGCAAGACGCTCTCCGCGCTGGCGACGTCCGCCCCCACCAAGGCGCCAGTGAGCCGCTCGAGTGCGGAATCGATGCCGGCAGCCTGCCGCGGAGGCGAAGCCGCTGCGCCACGTCGCAACCTCAGGCCGTGGCTCCTAGCGTACGAGATGAGATCCGCTGTCCTGATGCGGCGGTGCCCGCCCTCGGTTCGCTCGCAAGGCAGGGCTCCGCGGTCGACCCAGCGCCGGATGGAAGACTCGCTGACGCCGAGTGCGAGGGCTGCTTCATTGGTAGAGACGTGAGGCATCGTGTAGCGCGACCATTCGCCCTGGGGCGACGCGGCAATCATGCCCTTGAGGTCAACACGCCGCCTGGGAGTTACGGAGGTTTTTTCGCGATTCCCAAGTTCGCCGCCACCGGTAGGCACGTCTCGGCGAATGACTCCGCGTACGAGTGACAGTTTTGACAGTTTCCGCTTCTACGAAGGACCCCCATCAGAATGCCTGATCTCACACCCGGCCAGTACCAGCTGGTCTTCAACCTCCTCTCCCTTACGGTGGCGGCCATGTTCGCGGCCGGGCTGTTCTTCTCTGGCTCGAGAAGCCAGGTGGCCTACAAGTATCGACCCGCGCTGATGGTCTCCGCCATCGTCGTGTTTGTCGCAGGCTACCACTACTTCCGGATCTCCCAGAGCTGGGAAGGCGCGTTCATGGTGAACGCGGACGGTAATTACACCGCGACCGGGAAAGGTTTCAACGACGCGTATCGCTACGCAGACTGGCTGATCACCGTTCCGCTGCTGCTCGTCGAGCTGGTCGCCGTGATGGCCCTTGCCAAGGCAGAAGCGCGTTCGCTTCTGACGAAGCTGGTGATCGCCGCTGTCCTGATGATCGCATTCGGCTACCCCGGTGAAGTCAGCGACGTCTCCGCGACCAAGTGGATCTGGTGGACCGCCGCGATGGTTCCCTACCTGTACATCTACGCGGCGCTCGCCAGCAAGATGGCACCGGTTATCGCGGCGAACCCGGGCCGCGTCGGCAGCCTGCTCGCCCTGGCGCGCAACGTGCTGATCATCACCTGGCTGTTCTACCCGATCTCCTTCCTTGCCCCGGTTCTGGGTCTTGGTGGCGCGACTGGCGAAGTCTTCCTGCAGGTCGGCTACACCATCGCCGACATCACCGCGAAGGCCGGCTTCGGCATCGTGATCTACATGATCGCGGTGGCACGTACGGAAGCCGAAGGTGGCCTCGTAGAGGGAGCGGCACCCGCCGCTGTCTGAGCTATCTCGTGATCGAGCGGCGCTCTTGAAGGGTGCCGCTCGACGTCCCGGGCCCTCCCCTATGTCGTAAACCACGCCCAGCTCAATGCGACCGATCCAGCAAACCTCCCAGAAGACAGAGCCGCGCTCCGCTCAAACTCCCAGCGCATGGCGCACGGTTTCCGGTCGAGCCGAAGAGCTGGAGCGTGGGTTACTGCGGGCCGTCGAGGGGCTCGGATGTCTTGAGGATGCCGGGCGGCACCATCTCCTCGGAGGCGGTAAGCGTATCAGGGGTCGCCTCTCGCTAGCCGCTGGCATGGGTATCGGGTGCCCTTTCTCGGAGTCCCTCCCCATCGCCGTCGCAGTTGAGCTTCTACACAACGCTTCGCTAGTCCACGACGACCTTCAGGACGGAGATCGTCAGCGCCGCGGAGTACTCGCCGTCTGGGCTGCGTTCGACAAGTCGACGGCTCTCCTGCTCGGCGACGCATTCCTCGCCCGCGCCTTTGGCTCGCTCGCGGAGGTATCCAGCGCGCAGCTCGGCACCATGATGCGGCTGCTCTCTGACTGCGTGGTCGGCCTCGCCCGCGGTCAGGGATCGGACGGCACTGGCGAGCGGCCACTCGATTGGACCACAGCCGCTTACGAAAAACTGGCTCGCGAGAAGACAGGTCTTCTTTTTGCGCTTCCGCCGGTGCTCGTATGCACGCACGTCTACGGCCAAGGGCTCGTCACGAAGGCGGCTTCGGACGCCTTCGAACTCTTGGGCGTTGCCTTCCAGATCTACGATGATATCAGCGACGTCGCCGGAACGAAGGGCCGCGCCGTTGGCAGCGATCTCCGCGACCAGCGCCTCTCTGCCGTCGTCCTTCACACGCGCCTCGCGCTCGCGGAGGAACAGCGCCGTGGGCCTCGCTCCACCGCCCTCGACGGACTGCTGAACGGTTCCTTTCACAGGGTGCCGATAGAAACGCAGGCCGAGCTGATCTTTGCTGGGCCGGGGATCGACGCGACCCTCCGCCATCAGGAGGAGATCTTGGACCGAGCGATTGAAGCCGGACAAGTACTCCCGGAGGGCTTACGTGACGTGCTCAACGATATCGCCGCTGAGGTCCGCTCCAAGACCCACGGGCTGCTCAGCCGCGACGCCTTCTCTGACGACATGGGTCACTCCCAGCTACGAAACTGACTTCCCATGCCGTTCTTCGAATCAACAGCGCCGGCCCCACCTCGTCGCGCAGCCGCTCAGAGCCAGGCTTCGGGCTCACGGGCCATCGTGGTCGGCGCCGGCTTCGGAGGCATGGCCGCAGCGCTGCGGCTGAAGGCTCGCGGCTACGACGTCACGCTTCTGGACCGCCTCGAGCGTCCCGGTGGACGTGCCCAGGTCTACCGCCGCGGGGGCTTCACGTTCGACGCAGGCCCCACGGTCGTGACCGCGCCCTTTCTCTTCCGTGAACTCTTCGAGCTCTTCGATAAAGACCTCGATGACTACGTGAACTTCGTCCCCGTAGAGCCGTGGTACCGCTACCAGTTCGCGGACGGCAGGACGTTCGACTACGGCGGATCGCTGGAAGAAACGCTTGAAGAGATCGCCCAATTCGAGCCAGACGACGTGGACGGCTACCGGCGCCTCGTCGCCATGTCGGAGAAGATCTTCGACAAGGGCTTTACCGAGCTCTCTGATCAGCCATTCCACCGAATAGGCGCGATGCTGCGCACGATACCTGCACTCGTTCGACTCAAGAGCTACAAGACCGTCAGCCAGATGGTCGCGAGCTTCATCAAGAACGAGCAGCTGCGTCAGGCCTTCTGCATTCACCCGCTTCTGGTCGGCGGTAACCCGTTCGACACAACGTCGATCTACGCGCTGATCCACTTCCTGGAGCGTCGCTGGGGCGTTCACTTCCCCATGGGAGGGACGGGCGCGCTCGTCGAGGGCATCGCGACGCTCATGGACGAGGAGGGCATCCGGTTCAGGGGCGAGGCCACGGTGACTGAACTCATCGTAGAGAGCGGCGCTGCTCGCGGCGTGGTGCTCGAGTCCGGCGAGAGGTTGGACGCCGACGTCGTGGTCGTCAACGGCGACCCACCCTTCCTCTACAAGAACATGATCGATGCCCGGCACCGCC
>JBLIHL010000056.1:0-16624 GCA_047635895.1 Paracoccaceae bacterium
GAGGTGCTCGCGTACACGGTCGGCCGCGGATAGCTGCACCTTGGCTACTCAGGCGAAGAGGACGTAGGCGCCTTTTCGGACGCATCGACCGCCAGGACGCTGACGTTGCCGAACGAAACCTTGCCTGTCGCCCCGAACAGCCCCACGCGAACGATCGCTTCACGGGTGGGCCCCGGCACCGGAATGCCCTGACGGGCGAATTCCTGCCAGTCGTGGGTCCCTAGCCAAGGGCCGAGAAGGACCGTGCTGAGCGCACGTCGGTCCCCGTCGTAGAAAGTCAGCCCGGCCAGCGGAACGTTCTCCGCATGGACTCCTTGCCGCGCGTTCAAGGAAGCCATGGTGGCGCGGAAGTCCACCCGGTCGACCTCTCGGCCGTCGATGGCCAGGCCCTGCATGACGTGCGCGTGCTGACCCGCCACGTCGTTCGAAAACTGAATGTACCGCTTGCCGTTCGGAGCATCCGCGGACGCGACGGATTCCAGTCGACGCTGGTAGTACCAGCCTGGGAGATTTCCGTTCTCGTCGAGGCCCTCTTCGAAGTCGCCGTTCACGAGCACGGGGTGCCCGGCATCCGGAAGGACGCGCCGCTTCTCCTCCGCGGAGCCTGTCATCGGAACGAAGAGCGTCGGGCGCAGCGATGTGGCTACGAGTGCGCCCTCTCTCTTGACCATCCTGCACAGCACCTGCTGGTGTCGCTCGCCCACCGGTATGACGATCATGCCGCCCTCCTTGAGCTGCTCGATCAGAGGGGCGGGCACTTCCTCCGGCGAGCAAGTGACGATGATCTTGTCGAAGGGCGCGTGCTCCTCCCAGCCGAGGTAGCCGTCCCCGATCTTTGTGTGGACGTTCGCGTACCCGAGCTTCGTAAGCACCTCCGCCGCGCGCCTGCCGAGCGACTCTACGATTTCGATGGAGTAGACGTCCTGGACCAGAGGGCTCAGAACGGCGGCCTGATACCCACTCCCCGTCCCAATCTCCAGAACTCGATCCGTCGACCGCGGCTCCAGGGCCTGGGTCATGTACGCGACGATGAACGGAGACGAGATGGTCTGCCCCTTGCCGATCGGAACACCCGCGTCGTCGTAGGCACGATCCTTCATCTCGCGAGGGACGAACTCATGCCGCTCGGTCACCCGCATGGATCGAAGCACTCTCTCGTCCGTCACGCCCGCCTGGCGGACGGCGTACTCCACCATGGACTGCCGTGCCGCCTCCATCGAAGGCGCGCCAGCCCGTTCCAGCGCACGGGACGAGCCCGCCCCCTGGCAGGCAGCTAGCAGGATGGTCACCACAAGGGCGACCTGCGCATGGATACGGCCTGAGCGCAGCTCCTTGAGGAGCCGTAACGGGGGTTGAGTCATGAAAGTCAGGGCATCAGCGCAAAGGGTGACGATCAGCCGATGCGGAGGATCATGCCATCGACCCCTCTAATGGGCCGGCTCATCCTCCGATTGAAACACGTCTATGGTCCGATTCGAACATTAACACTCCCTTGATGTTTCACGTCACCACAGAGCCTCCTCTGGCGCGCATTCTCTTGGTGCCTCGCGAGGTGAAGACCCCGACTGACACTTCGCGGCAGTCCTGACCTCCTTCACCCGCCATGGCCAATGGATGCTTGATATCAACGTATGGGCAGCGATCGGATTCATCCTCGCCGCCTACGCTGTCGTCGGAAACGATGCCCTGCAAACGCTGGGCACATTCATCACCTCCAACTCTCGCCTGCACTGGAGCGTCCTCTTTGCGTTCGCCTCCATCATCCTTGTAGCGACGTTCACCTACGGCTACTTCCAGTCCTATGGCGAAGTCATCGGGCCCGGCGGGGAGATCCTCGAAGGCGTCGGTGACCCATCTTTTGGCAGGCTCGACAACGCCAAGAAGTACCCCGTCTTCCACGTCGAGTGGTTTCATACGCTGCCCGCCCTCGGCCTCTTGATCCTGACGCGCTTCGGGATTCCGGTCTCGACGAGCTTCATGGTGCTCGCGGTGTTCGCCACGATCGACGGACTCAGCAGCATGATCAAGAAGTCCTTGATCGGCTACGGATTAGCCTTCGCCGTTGGGATCGTTCTTTACTGCGTCTTGGCGAACACGGCGGAGAAGTTCTTCCGCAAGAACAAGGACACCCAGCACAGGAAGCACTGGATCGCGCTGCAGTGGATCTCGACGACGTGGCTTTGGTCTGTCTGGCTCATGCAGGACTTCGCCAACATCTTCGTCTTCCTCCCACGGCAGCTCGCCCCGGCCGAGGCGCTTGCCGGACTCGCCGTGATCCTCGCTCTTCTAGGGATCACGTTCGCCAATCACGGAGGACCGGTCCAGCGCGTCCTCAAGACCAAGACCGCCGTGGCCGACATTCGCTCCGCCACGATCATCGACCTCGCCTTTGCGGGTCTGCTCTACTACTTCAAAGAGCGCAGCAAAATCCCCATGTCGACGACCTGGGTCTTCCTTGGACTCATCGCGGGACGCGAGTACGCCTTCGCCATGATGACGGAGTCCAGAGGTCTCATGCTGGTGACGAAGATCGCCGTGGGCGACCTTGCCAAGGCGCTCCTCGGCCTCATCCTCTCGATCGATATGGCGCGCGGACTTCCCTGGCTAGCTGAGGGGTTAAAAGGCGGTCCCCGGGCCTTCGTGGTGCAGGACCTCTACGGCGGTGAACCGACGACCATGTGGTTCCTGGTCCTGGCCAACGCGCTCTTGATCCCCGTGGCCGTGTTCCTGTTCAGGCCTCGGCGATCGACATCCTTCTTCATGATGGCCTCCGTCGCAGTCGCCACGCTCATGTTCTTTCAGAGCGGCCCCTACGGCTGACCTCGGCGGGCGCAGGCATCAGACCGGACTGGAGCGCACCGTCCAAGCGACCGAGGAGACCCCACGCGCCCGGGAGCTTCAGCGCCGTCTGGACCAACGGCAGTGCCTTGCGAAGGACCTTCAAGAGGGCGCCCGTCGCTACCTGCTTTGGAGATGCGTCCAGTAGCCAGAAGAGGATGATCCCGAGGTGCAGTAGATCTAGGCTACGTCCAAGAACGAGGGCTCGCTCGCCGCGAGGGCAGTCTTTGGCACCTGCGACCACCTCCAGGAACACTCCCTGGACGAGCTCCCTCGACGTGCGTGTGGCTGAGGCGAACACTCCCTCGTCGCCCACGCCCACGAGCACGCCCGTCGCGCTGGCCAAGAGCGCACGGTGTGGGCCAAGCACCTCAAGGCTGGCCTCGGTGGCAGCGACGGCCCTCGTCCTCCAGTTCCCCTGCGTCGTCGGGACCGAGGTGACGAGCTGCTCGGTCAGCGACCGGTAGAGCTCCATCACGACCGCGCGCTTGGACGGGAAGTACCGGTACAGCACCGCGTGGGTCACGCCGGCCTGTGCTGCGATCTGCCGCAGGGTGGTCGCCTCGAAGCCCTGCTCCCCCATGAGCAGGACCGCAGCCTCGAACAACGCCGCTCGGGTGGCGTCTCCACGCTCGGTCCGCCCCGGCGGACGGCCCCGCGGGCGACCCTGCGGGCCACTCTGCGCGCCACTCTGCGCGCCACTATCTGAACGGCCGCCTCGAACCCGCTTTTCCGGTAGCCCCTTTTCCCTAACCATGGTTACATCTAATCATGAGGACCCCCCACAGGCCGCTAAAAATCGTCATTCCCGGCGGTAGCGGGCACCTAGGCCGCGTCATGACCCGCCACTTCGTAGCCGCTGGACACGTCGTCGCTGTGATCGGCCGAGGAAGCCTCCCGGCCTCCGTCGCCGGTCCGCGCGTTCGATTCGCTCGCTGGGACGGGCGAACTCTGGATCCGACCTGGGCCAAGGAGATCGATGGGGCCGACGTTGTCCTGAACCTCGCTGGACGCTCGGTCGACTGCCGGTACAACAAGAGGAACCTCTCGGAGATGCTGTTCTCGCGCCTCGACTCGGCGCGAGTCGTCGGCGAAGCCATCGCGGCTGCCAGCTCTCCCCCCTCCGTTTGGCTGCAGATGAGCACCGCGACCATCTACGCCCACACGGAAGAGGGCGAGAACGACGAGCAGAGCGGCGTCATCGGCGGCTTCGAACGCGGCGCTGAGCCCTACTGGCGCTACAGCGTTCACATCGCCCAGGCATGGGAGCGGGCCCAGTCGGACGCCGCGACGCCCACGACCCGCAAAGTGGCCCTGCGCAGCGCCATGGTGATGAGCCGTGAGCCCGGCGGTCCGTTCCGCGTGCTGGCGGGGCTTGTTCGCTGCGGCTTGGGCGGTCCTATCGCGGGCGGCCGCATGTCGCTCTCGTGGATCCACGAGAAGGACTTCGCAGGTGCGATCGACCTCCTCATCGCGGACGGAGCGGTTTCCGGTCCAGTCAACCTGGCGGCACCCGAGCCGCTCCCCCAGCGTGAGTTCATGGCCGCGATCGGGCGGGGCCAGAAGACCAGTGGGCGACGAGGCTTCCGCGTGCCTCTCGCACTCCCCGCCTACCGCTGGATGATCCACGCGGGCGCGGTGCTCCTACGCACTGACCCGGAGCTGATCCTCAAGAGCCGCCGCGTAGTCTCCTCCACGCTGCGTGAGCACGGATTCAAATTTGAGTTCCCGCGCTGGTCCCAGGCCGCCATCGAGCTCACGGCTGGCGCAGACTCGTAGTTCGTCTTGCAGGACTCGGGGCGGTCTCACTACCCCGTGCCGTTCCACCGGAGCGGGCGTCTCACGGCGCCGCTGCAGTCCCTCCACCGCTAAGGAGCGGTGCTCCCTTCCGCCCGCGGACGGAAAAAAGTTCCAACCTCCCAGACTGAGCTTTTTTCCGGGGTTGGACAGGGGGCCAAGGTGTGTGCGTGTCGACAGAACTTCGGCAGCTCCCTGCACACTCTATGACCAGTCGAATTTTTATAGCCCTCGCCCCCGAGCGGGTTTCACGCACCCTACTGGCCGCTATTCAGTCCGCTGGCTTCGATTCGCAGGCCATGCAGAATGCCTCGCGGCCGCTTGAGGGGCTGTTCGCGCAGCCTCCGGCTGCCATCATGGTGCTAGACGCTGATCTGCTCGGTGGGGATCTGGGGGCGGTGCTGAGTCAACTTCGGGAGCAACGCCCTTGGCTCTGCTGCGTCGTCGTGGGCGCAGCCAGTGCCAGCGCCGTGGCTGGCTTCGAGGTGCGCCATTTGACCAGTGCTGAGGATGGGCCGCGCGCCCAAGAGATCGTGGAGCTCGCCATGGCGGATCACCGGGCCCATCGCGCTCGCTCCTTCTACGGCGCTGTGGACGAAGGTGCCCAGGCCTTTGATGAGGGAACCGTACGCCGGCTCTACGCACTGACGCGCAAGCTGAGCGCTGGTCAGGTGCTGGCAGGCCTTGCGCAGACGGCCGCCGATGCCCTGCTCGAGCTGCTGCCCGAGCGTGGCGTGCGCGTAGAGCTTTGGGATCAGGATCAACCCCGTGGCGGGGCCCATGCGAGCGCCGGACCGAAGATGGGGAGCCAGCTTTACCGCCTGCCGCTAGAAACCGGCCGTGGCCGCGTCGGCGAGATCGTCGTGGATGGCAAGTGCAGCCAGAACCGCGGCATGTCCGAGTCCCACGAGACCTTGCTAGCCGCCGTGGCTGCGCCCCTCGCTTCCGCAGCAGAGGTCGAGATCCAACGCACTGAACGCCTACGTGCTCAGGAGGCAACGCTGCTTGCTCTGGCCCGCATCGCTGACATGCGTGACGGTGAAACCGGTGCGCACCTTTCTCGCGTAGCGCACTACTCCGTACTCGTCGCAGAGGCCCTGCGCGAGGACGGCTACTACCAGTCCGAGATCAGCCCCGATTTCTTGGTCGACCTCATGCGCTGCGCACCCCTGCATGACATCGGCAAGGTTGCGGTGCCCGACGCCATTCTGCTCAAGGCCGGGCGCCTCTCGCCCATGGAGTGGGAGCTCATGAAGAGTCACTCCGAAGTCGGCGCCGAGATCCTGTCCCAGCTTATCCGCGAGAACCCCGTGCTGGCCTTCGTCTCCATGGGCAGTGACATCGCCCGCAGCCACCACGAACGCTGGGACGGCAGCGGCTACCCCAACGGCCTGGCCGGCGAAGCCATCCCGCTCTCCGGTCGCATCGTCGCCCTGGCGGACCTCTACGACGCGCTCACCTCCGAGCGAAGCTACAAGCGGGCCTGGTCCCACGCCAAGGCCGTGGACCACCTGCGCGGACTCGCCGGCACGCACTTGGACCCGCATGCCCTGCAAGCCTTCATCTCCCGCGCCGACGAGGTCGACAGAATCCGCCAACGCTTCGTGGACGAGCCGGTCGCCGACAACGACGAATCAACTCTTGCGGCCTGATGACACCGACGATCCCGGCCTCCCAACGCCTGCTTGCCAGCTCGTTTCCTGGCGCTTGTCGATAATCCACTGGTAACACCTCTCGAATCGCAGCTTCCCTGCACACCTCCGTCGTGGCCCACATCCACATCAGCAGCGATCGCCTCAGCGCCCTCCTTCAATGGGAGGAGGGGTTAGATCTGGAGCAAGTCACGGCAGAACTGGAGTCCCAGGGGATTCGGTACGGCGTGGACCATGCTGCTATCGCTCGAGCTCTGGCAGCTCCGCCGAGCGAAGAGACGCTGTGCATCGCAAGGGGGTGTGAACCGGTCGCAAGAGATGCCGCAAGGGTTCAGCTAGCTGTCCAGCAAGACCTCTCCAGCGGAGCACTCGACCTTGAGTCAGAGCGCATGGACTTCCGAGAGCGTGGGGGGATGCATAGCGTCCTGACAGGCGACGCCGTGGGTCTTTGGTTCCCCTGCACCGATGGTGAGCCAGGTATGGGAGTGGATGGCGTCCGAATTGAACCACCGGATCCCAGCACACCCGACCAAAGCTGTGGAGAAAATGTGCGCATGGAGCCGGGTGATGGCGAGGGCCTTCAGCTGTTTGCGGAAATCGACGGTGTCGTCCGAATGGGCCCGACTGGAGAGGTCTACGTCACGGATGTCCTTGAAGTAGATTCGGATGTGGACCTGGGCTGCGGAAACATCAACGTGTCGGGCAGCGTCCACATCACCGGGACGATTCGCAGGGGCTTCAAGGTCTGCGCGGGCCAAGACATTGACGTGGATGGGGCGATTGAAGACGCCGAGGTGAAGGCCGGTAAGTCACTGACGGTAAGTGCAGGGATACTGGCTGGCGACCAAGGGCTCATTCAGGCAGGGGATGACGTGCGGGTCAAGTTCACTCAAAACGCGACCGTGCGGGCTGGCGGAAACGTGGTGCTGGAAATGGACACCAATAGCACGATCGAGTCCGGCGGGAGCATCCTCGCGAAAGAAGGATCGGGCCATCTGCGTGGCGGAAGGTACCTTGCGGTTGAGTCTCTTGTGGCCAAGGAGCTTGGATCCAACTACGGAGTGGAAACCCATGTGCGGCTGGGAACGAATCCTCAGATGCTGCGTGAGTTGCAGCGCATTCAGAAGGAGCTCAGAGCTTCCCATGCACGAGCCAGTAAGCTGCAGCGCCAACGTGACGTAGATACGGCCAAGCGACTGGGACAGGCGCTGACCCGCGAGCTAGCGAGCGGGATTCGATGCGCTATGAAAGCACAGCGTGACCTCAAGAAGTCCACCGTGCTTCTCGAACAGCAGCAAGCCAACCTCGAAGCCACGATGGCGGAAGCCGGCCTACCCCTGCTCCGCATTGAAAAGACCATCCACTCAGGCGTCACGATTCAAATGGGTAACGCAAGGCTCTTGATCGAGCAAACCCGACCTGGCGGGACGTTCTCCCGGGACGCAATCACCGGCGAGATCACACAAACTTAGGCCTCCAACCAACCCATGAGCTCCTACCGAGATACCCCCGTTCGCCAAGTCATGATTCGGGAAGTTCGCACCGTCGACCCTCTCGCATCGTTGACCTCCGCAGCGCAGATCATGCTCGACATGAACATCACCTGCCTCGTGGTCGACCTGCAGGACCCTTCCAAGGGCCTGGGCATCATCACGCAAAAAGACGTCGTAGGTCACCTGTTCGATGACTTCATTGAGCTCGGATCCACCACCGTCGCAGACGTCATGAGCCAGCCAACGATCGGCCTCTCCCCCGAGTGGAGCCTGAGTACGGCCGTCTCCATGATGCGCATGCTGGGCATCCGCCGAGCCCCCGTCTTGGAGCACGGCAAGCTCGTGGGCTTACTGAGCTTCACCGACGTCTTCAAGCACGCATTCAGTGACTAGTGCTGGTTAGCAGGACTTCACGACACTGGCTCGGAGGCACGGTACCGCCCCTCTCATTCCCGCAGCTTTAGTTGCGGAACAGTACTGCGGTACTGCTGTGGAGTGGCGGCCATGTTTCACTAGCGACCATGAAGAGCCCCCCTGGACTCGCGTTGGTCCGCCGCATCGCGGCGGGCAGTGCCATCTACGCCCTAGCTTGCATCGCTGGTGTCTATCTCAGTGAGTCAGGGCGCATCCCCATTTCGGAGAGCTGGTTCCACGGGACTCAATTCCTGGCGTGCGGGCTCGCGGGCGTGACGTCCGCTCTCTGCCTCTGGATGGGACGCAAGCGCGAGGAGCCGCGAGGCATGCGCGCGGCCATGGCCGTGATCCTGTTCGCCTCCGCCGTCTACTTGGGCTTGATTGCGTTCGTCATTGCGACTTTCACCCTCGAATCAGACTTCTGACCAGGCGACTGTCAGGACTACTGGCCAGGCGACTGGCCGAACGGCTTACTCGACCAGATTGAGCTTCACTCGGAAGCAGCTGCCCTTGTCAGGCTGGCTCTCCAGCTCTACGCTGCCTTCCATCGCCTGGGCAAGGTGCTTCACGATCGAAAGCCCGAGGCCCGTGCCACCCACCTCGCGGGAGCGCGCCTTGTCGACGCGGTAGAAGCGTTCGAAGATCCGCGCCTGGTCCTCCAAGGGGATGCCGACGCCGTTGTCCTGGACCTCGAAACTGGCGTGCTTGCCATTGCGCAGCACGCGGACGATCACGTCCCCATCATCGGGCGTGTATTTCAGACCGTTGTCGATCAGGTTGTCGACCACCTGGGTCAGCGCCTCGTGGTCGGCGAACACGCGAACGGCGCCGCTGCAGGATTCCGTACTGAGCGTTTGCCCACGCCGCTTCGCCGTCTGTTCGTGCCGACGGATAGCCTCCTCAACGATCGCGTGCAGGTCGACGGGACGGAGGTTCAAGAAGCCGGCCTCCGCCTCGATGCGGGCGAGGCTCAAGAGGTCCGTGACGAGGTGGTTCAGCCTCAGAACGTTGTTCTCGATCTTCTGAAGGAAGCGAACGTTGTACTCATCGTCGTTGATCGCGCCGTCCAGGAGCGTTTCGACATAGCCGCGGATAGAGGTGAGCGGCGTCTTCAGCTCGTGGCTAACGTTGGCGACGAAGTCGCGCCGGATCCGCTCGAGGCGCCGAACCTCGGAAACGTCCTCCAGCACGATGACGACTCCCACGGAGTCTCCGTCCTGGAACCGGTGGGCCTGCGCGCGTACGACGGCGTCCACATCGGTAGAACTGAGCTCCAGCTCGCACTGCGCCGCCGAGTCGGAGCGACGCGCAGCCGTGAGCAAGGCGTCCAGCCCCGCGACCTTGGCCTGCTCCCAGAGCCGCGCCTTGGAGCGCTTGCTCGGTTCGAAGCCTGGGGACTTGGCATCCAGATGAAGCATCTTGCGCGCAGCGTAGTTCGAGAACGTCACGCGGTCGTCCTCGTCCACCGCGACCACGCCCTCGATCATGCCCGCCACCATCGCCCGAAGTCGTTCCTGGCCCGCCGTCAGCTCCGCCACGCGCTGGCTAAGATCGAAGGCCAAGCGGTTCAACGCGCTCGCCATCTCACCTAGCTCGTCACGGCGCGCACCGTTCTTGGGTATCGGTACGCGCGCGGCGTAGTCACCCGCCCCCAGCGCGTTGACCACGCGCCGCATGCGATCCAGCGGATCGGCCACGCGCCGGACGATGAACGCGCCCACGACCAGGGCGAGGATGGACGCCATCCCAGCCGCCAAAAGGATCAAACGCGCAACCGCCGTTGCATCCTTGTCAATCGATTCGAGCGGCACCGCGATCCTGACCACGTCGCGGGGAACATCGAGCGCACCGGGCGCATGGGCGACGTAGACCAGCTCACGTCCGACGGTGGCACTCTGGCGGCGCTGGACGCCGAACCTCTTGGCGATCGCTTCCTTCACCTCAGGACGGTTGCCATGGTTCTCCATCCCATCGGCATCCGCGTCGGAGTCCGCAATGACGCTACCGTCGGCCGCAATGACCGTGATGCGACGCCCAGTCTCCGCTGCCACCTCGTGGGCGCGGCGCTGGATGGTGCCGCGGGACACGTCCGGCCGCGTCCCGTCGACGAGATCGCTGAGGCAGACGAGCTGATTCCTCAGCGACGTCTCCATGCGCTCGCCAAGATCATGACGATACTCACGAAGGACAAGGAACCCAACCGCCCCCACCGTCGCCAGGATGACGATCGCGTAGGAGACGAAGAGCTTCCAGAAGAAGCGTGATCTGAACACGAATGGACTCGCTGGCCGGATGGCCTATCTGGATGGATTCGCTGTGCGCGACTGCCGGGCTACTGGGCTACTGGGCTACTCGGGTCGAATGCCCTCGACCCACTTGTACCCGACGCCGCGGACGGTGCCAATGACACCCCCGAGGTCTCCGAGCTTCTTACGGATCGAGCTGACGTGAACGTCGATGTTTCGGTCCAGGATCACGACCTCGCCGTCGGTCAGACGCTCGACGAGCTCTTCCCGCGCGTAGACGCGACCGGGGTGCTTGGCGAGGGTCCACATGAGGCGAAACTCGGAGCGGGTCAGCTCGACGAGGTTGCCGTCGACTTCGACCTCATGGCGTTCGCGATCGAGAACGATGCCGTCCGACTCGATACGCGTCTTGGCTTCGATGACCGTGGCGCCGCGCCGGAGCACCGCGCGAATGCGCGCGACGAGCTCGCGCGGGCTGAAGGGCTTGCGGACGTAGTCGTCCGCGCCGAACTCGAGGCCGAGAACCACGTCACTCTCCTCACCCTTCGCCGTCAGCATCACCACGGGGATCGACCGCGTGCTCTCATCGGACTTGAGTGCCTTGCAGACTTCGAGCCCATCCAGACCCGGCAGCATCAGGTCCAGAAGGATCAGACCAGGGCGGCGGCGCTGGGCCTCCGACAGCCCCTTCTCTCCGTTCTGCGCCACCAGCACGGGGTAGCCTTCCCGCTCCAGCGTGTACTGGAGCAGTTCGACGATATCGGGGTCGTCTTCGACGATCAGTACGGATTCTTTGGCCATGGGGTGGGGTACCGCTCTATTGGGTCCGCCTCTCGGCAACCTTCTTTGGTGGGCCGCTGAGTAGGAGTATCGGGTTCGAGCGCGGACACTAGAGCCTGATTATAAAGATCCCGTTGGCGAACCCGCAGGATTCAGCTGGAGAGCGTCAAGTCCGTCTAATAGGACGATACGCCGGCCAAAACGTGGCTCAACTCGTCGCACCGAACTCGTAGAAGCCCTGATCCCGCAGCGGCGGCGTCGCGTCCGCTGGCAGCAGGACCGTCCGGACTGCCCAGAGGTCACGGAAGATGCGGTACTCCACCGCCGTCTGGTCCAGGTACGCAACGCCCGCGCTGCCGCCCGTGCCCGTTCTACGCCCAATCACGCGCTCGACCATGCGAGCGTGTCGCTGGCGGAAGATCACAAAGGCCTGCTCGACCTCAAGGACGGCGGCGAGAACCTCCCGTGGCCAAGCGAGCAGCGGAAGCTCGCGGTAGGTCTCCAGGAAAAGAATGGCGGCGCGGACCAGGCCCGCCTGTTGATCTTCGTCGCTGTCACCAGGACGGAGGAAAGCCTCGACGCCAGCGCGCTCTTTCTCGTACACCGCGTTGAGGCGCGCGCGCTCCTTCTCGGGAAGGTGGCTGGCGCCGTTGGCCACGGCCTGGGCGTGATCACGGCTCCTCCCGACGACCTCCCCGTGGGCCGTAAGGTAGCGCTCGACGAATCCCTCGGGGTCCGTGTCCACCTTCCCGTCCGCCGTGCGAGCCGCGTCGATGGGCGTCCGCGCGAGCCAGTCCTCCAGCGCCGCCTTGAACGTCGGCGTGTCGGCCATCGTCCTCTCGACGCGCTCCAGCGCAGGGCTGGAGCCGCCGCCCGGCGCGTGAAGCGCCGTGAGGTGACTGCCCGGCGGACCGAGTGCTATCCGCTCTGACTCCTTGAGCCCGAACATGATCTCGATCTGCCGGAGCTGCGCGCTCTGGAATCCGCTCGCGGGCATCAGCTTGTCGCGGAAGGCCAGGTACGCGCGCGTGCCGATGGTTTCCACCACGGCGAAGTGCTCGGTCGCGATCCGGAAGATCGTTGCGATCCGGCGTAGACGCTCGACCACCCCGGACAGCTCCTGCTCGGCAACGCGCGGCGCCATGAACAGGTCGCGGGCGCTCGTCAGCTCGCGCAGCACCACCTTGAACCAGAGTTCGTACACCTGGTGAACGGTGATGAAGAGGACCTCCTCGTTCTCGAGACCTTCGTCGCTATCCTCGAGACCGCTCTGCAGAGAGAGCATTTCCTCCACCTGGATGTAGTCCCAGTACGTCGTCGCTTTTATTTCGGGTGCCATGCTGGCGTGGAGAATAGCAGGGCAGGACCCGCGTCTTGGCCCCCATCCTGGCCTCCTCTGGCCACAGGTCACAAACCGGGGCTAACGTAGGCACCATGGTGAACGTCTTCCCGCGCCTCGCGATCCCCGCGCTGGCCCTCATGTGCGGGCTAGGCCTGTGGCTTCTCGTCTCCGATCCGGTGGAGCCCCCGAGCGCAGCCGGGGTCGAATCCGAGGACGACACGCGTGATTCCGACGCCAGGGCCACGGACTCACTGGCGCCCATTGCCGCTGGGGCTGCCAGAGCGGTCGATCCAGACGGCCGTAGCTCGCTCCTCGCGCGGCCGGGTATGTGGGCCACCGTCGAGATTCGGGTCGCCGATCGAAACGGCCCCGTGGAAGGAGCCATCGTGCGGCCCCACGGCAAGTTCCTGGCGCGGCCGATGGGCTCGACCGGAGGCGAAGAAGACGGTCGCGACTTGGTGACCGGGCTGGATGGTCGGCTCTCTCTGGAGATCGCACCCTGGACCCAGAGCACCATCACGATCACGCGCCCGGGGCTTGAATGGGGCCAGGAACGGACTTGGCGGAGCCCCGCCGCGGGCAAACACGCGACCCTGAAGATCCGTCTCCTGCTCGGCACCGAGAACGGCGAGCTCCAGCTCCTCTCTTCCCCCGGCGGAGCCGCCATCCGAGGTGCCAGGGTGACCGTGGCCTCGGCGAGCACCCTCACGGTGCCGCTGAACGCGGATCAAACCACGACCGACGAGAACGGCGTGGCGTACATTCCGACGACGCCCGAGGGTGCCTCCGACCGCTACCGTGTGTCCGTCTCGGCTGAGAACCATGCCAAGGGGTCACACACGCAGGAGGAGCCGGACGCGGACGGGCGGCAGACGATCTGGCTCAAGCGAAACGCGGTGCTCCGCGGGAGCGTGGCCGTGCCGACCTCCGGCGGCAGCGAAAACGGCCGCCAGCCTCCCTGGCTGGACCTGATTCCCGCGGACTGGATCCAGGGGAACGAGCGACGTGGAAGTGAACCCGTCCCGATGAACGCCTGGCTCAAGGTGAAAGATCCGACAAGCGACGGTCCGTCCAACCCAGCTTCGAAGCGTCACACCACCAACGCTGAGCTCGACGGCACCTGGAGCTTCGACGGAATCCAATTCGCGGAGGGCCTTGAGGAGCTGAAGAACCTGGTCCTGATCGTGCGCCAAGGAAGCGTGATCCGCGTTCTGGCCAGAGGCATCCGCCTGCGTCCGGGCGACGTGGTCGTCATCGACGATCCGTGGATCGGTCGTCCAGCCCTCGACCTCGAGTTTGTGCTGGAGAGCGGCAGGCCGGCGGCAGACCTCGGCGGGATCGTCCTCGTGCGCGAGGAGCCTGCTTCGCCCGACGGAAAGGCCGAGACCGACAGCCCAGCCCGCACCTCAGGCGTCGTCGGTCCCGAGGGCAACCTCAGGTTCTCCTCCCTACCCAAGGGCCGGTGGCGCTGGGAGGCGCGGGGCCATGCTCCCCTGGCTGACGTGGGCGGCGTGATTGAGCACGACGGCCAGCCAGGCACCAAGACGATCCGCCTGACCGGGTACTCAAGCCTCCGGGGCCGAATCGTAGACACCTCGGGTGACGACAAGCCCACTGCCGCGAACCAGGACCCGGCCTTTCCCGGCCAGGGGCGCCCCCGGCGCAAGGTCCTCTGGAGAATCGTCGGTGAGCAAGGCACCTTCGGATCCACTCTCGCCGACGCCGAATGGAGCTTCTTCCTACCGCTGGTCCCGGTGGATCGATCCATCGAGATCACCCATGCCGACGCCCTCAACGGCTCGATCCTATTTGAGGGCAAGCAGACGATCACGGTCGCCCTGGGGACCGAAGAACGCACTGACGTGGTCCTCAAGCACGCAAAGGCGCCGTCCTTCGACATGACCAAGGACCCCTGGCTGAGAAGCCGTTAGCCCCCCCCTCAGGTTTCCGGCACGTCTCCGTCAGGCCCCCATCAGGCACCCGCCGAGCCTGACCCGCGCTGAACCTGCGCGAGCGCGATACCCGCCAGCACGGCTGCCCCGAGCATCGTGTAGCCGGGCACTCCGTCGCCGTAGAGCACGTGCCCTGTGCCCAGGAGCGCGCAGTAGACGGCGACGCAGCCGAGGAACATGCACAGGAGGCCGCGCGGCACGGGCCAGGGCTCACCCCCCCCGGTCGCGGGCTCGAAGTCACGCCAGCCTGGACCGCCGGGGCGCACGGTGTCCACGAACCGCTGCAGCGTGGCCCGGTCCTCCCGCGGCGTGACGAAGGCCGCCACGAGCCAGAGGGCGGTGGTCGCCAGCGCGCCGCCTGCGAGGCCCACATGGGGCGCCAGCGACTCGCCAAAGAGCGCCTTGTGTCCGAACGTCACGTAGGCGGCGATCAGCAGCGAACCGACCATCCCTACGATCTCGGTCCAGGCGTTGATGCGCCACCAGAACCAGCGAAGAATGTAGAGCCCGCCGGTGCCTGCGCCCAAGAGCAGCAGAATGTTGAAGGCCTGGGTTGCGTCGGTCAGCAGCAGGCCCAGGGAACTTCCGAGGACGAGCGACACGGCGGTCGCGATGCGGCCCGCGCGCACGAGTTCACGGTCCGTCGCCTCCGGCCTTACGAAGCGCGCCCAGACGTCGTTTACGAGATAGCTCGCGCCCAGGTTGAGCTGGGTGCTCATGGTGCTCATGAACGCGGCCATCAAGGACGCTGCCACGAGGCCAAGCAGGCCTGGCGGAAGCAGGCTGAGCATCGCGGGGTACGCGAGGTCCTGACCCACCTTGCCCTCGGCGATCTGCGGGAACGCCTTGCGAAGATCGTCGACCTCGGGGAAGACGATCAGCGACGCGAGCGCCACGAGGATCCAGGGCCAGGGACGGAGCGCATAGTGCGCCACGTTGTAGAGGAGCGTCGCGCCAACGGCATGCCCCTCGCTCTTGCCCGAGAAGATGCGCTGGGCGATGTAGCCGCCGCCACCGGGTTCAGACCCGGGGTAGTACGCGGCCCACCATTGAACGGCAATGGGAACGAGCAGTAGCGGCACCCAGACCTCGCTGTTGCCGAAGTCAGGCAGCATGTTGGTCTTGCCGGACACAAGCTCATGGTTGAGCAGCTCAGAGAGCCCGCCGATCTCCGGCAGATTCACGATGTAGATCGCCGCCCAGACCGACCCAACCATCGCCAGGATGAACTGAACGAAGTCCGTCAGGATGACGGCGCGCAGGCCGCCCAGCCCGCTGTAGGCCAGCGTGATGGCACCCGCCACAAGGAGCGTCAGCCAGCCGTCCCAGCCGAGCAGAATCCCGCCAAGCTTGATCGCCGCGAGGCTGACCGCCGCCATCACGACTACGTTGAACACAAGACCCAGATAGATCGCGCGGAAGCCGCGGAGGAAGGCCGCCGGCCGGCCGCCGTACCGGAGCTCGTAGAACTCCATGTCCGTCGTGACACCGCTGCGCCGCCATAGCCTCGCGTACACGAACACCGTGAGCATCCCCGTCAAGAGGAACGCCCACCAGCTCCAGTTCGCGCTGACCCCGTTCTCTCGAACGAGCCCGGTGACGAGGTTCGGCGTGTCGGCCGAGAACGTCGTCGCCACCATGCTGACGCCGAGCAGCCACCAGGGCATGTCGCGCCCAGCCAGGAAGTAGCCGCTGACACCCGACGACGCGCGGCGCGAAGCGAAGAGTCCTACGGCGAGAGCGAGCGCGAAATAGCCCGCGATAATCGACCAGTCAAGGGTGGTGAGCTGCACGCCCCGAAGCATAGCCGCGACTCACCCTGGCGCGGGTGCCGAACAACCGTTCGGCCCTTAGCGCCTCCCCTTTTGGGCATTTATGCCCCAGTCGTAGTCGAGGTACTTCACGTCGATGGACCTGGCCTGATCGCGCAGCGCCTTGCCCTTAGCCTCGTCGCCCACGTGGTCCCCGATCCAGCGCGCCACTGCTGCATCGTTCTTGCCGAAGTCCTTCTCGAACCAGTCGAAGATCTTCGACACGCGGATCTTGCCGCCCTGGGGCGTCACCTGATTGCGAGTCGAGTCGCTGAGCCAAACCGCGACCTGGTCGTCGA
>JBLIHL010000057.1:0-16537 GCA_047635895.1 Paracoccaceae bacterium
CGCGCCCAGGCCTCGACGGCGCAGTGAATCAGAAATCCTGGCGGCCTCATGATGCACACCTCACAGGCCGAGGAGCCCCGCCACGATGTTGCGCTGAATGTCGGTCGTACCACCGTAGATCAAGCCGCCGATGGCATCGCGCAGGTCGCGCTCCACGCCCTTCTCCGTCTTGTAGCCGTCGCCGCCGTGAATCGCAATCGCCGCAAGCGCCGAGTCCCGGAAGCACTCTGATAGGTAGGTCTTGGTCAGCGCTGCCTCCATCAAATTGGGCAGACCCTTCTGCTGGAGCCAGGCCGTCTTGTAGAGGAGCAACCGGCCCGTCTCGAGCCGCAGCTTCATGTCAGCGATGCGGTGGCTCACGGCCTGGTGCTTGCCGATGGTCTTGCCCGCCCGCTTGCGGGTGCGCGCGAACTGCACGCACTCGTCGAGCTGGCGCTGCATGGCGCCCAGCTGGGGTGCCAGCACGAGGCTGCGCTCCCATCCCTGACTGAACGTGAAGATGCTGGCCCCGGCCCCCTCTTTGCCGAGCAGTTGGTCCGCCGGAACGCGCACATCGGTCAGCGTTACGCGCCCGAACGGTACCGTCCGGAGGCCCATCTTCGCCTCGACTGGATGGGCTTCGTAGCCCTCGGCGCTGGCGTCCACCAGGAAGGCCGAGATCCCCCAGCGGCCCGCGTCCGGATTCGTCTTCGCGAAGACAATCGCCGCGTCTGCGATGGGGCCAAAGGTGATCAGGACCTTGTCAGCATTCAGGACGTAGTCGTCGCCGTCTCGGATAGCCGTCGCCCCGAGCCCGAAAGCGTCCGAGCCGCTTTCCTCTTCGGTCATGCAGTAGGCCGTCATCGAGTCCCCCGCCAGGGAGGCAGGCAGGAAGCGCTCGATCTGCGCCTCCGTGCCGAAGTGCAGCAGCGCCGTCTGCACGCCCCACATCTGGGCACCTAGCCCGAAGGTCAGCCCATTGTCGCGGCAGCCCTCACCCAGCGCCTCCAGGAGACGCACCGCGGTCACGAGGTCATGCCCCGCACCGCCGTGCTCCTTCGGAACCGCCCAGCCAAGCACGCCGTACGCGGCCGCGCGCTTCCAGAGGTCCCGGCTGAAGGCCCCCTCCGCATCGCGCTGAATGACGTCGTCCGTCAGCTCGCGCCTCGCGAACTCGACAGCTTCCTTCGCCAGGGCGCCCTGTTCTTCGGTCCAGTAGAAGTCCATGGTCTATGCTCTCCTCCCATGCGCCAGAGCGGCACGAAAACAACGGAACTGAGATCGGCCGAGGTGTGGACGGCTCGGCCGACTCCCGCTAGCGAGGTCCTGCACCTGCTCGACGAGCAGGAGCAGAGCCGCCTCGCACGGTTTAGATTCGAGCGCGACGCCGACAGCTATGCGTCGGCCCACGCGCTCGTGAGGCTGGCGCTTTCCTCGGTCAACCCCGCCGTGAAGCCCTCCGACTGGAGCTTTCACGTGGCCGAATTCGGGAAGCCCGAGCTGCTCCCACCGTCGGATCTGCGCTTCAACCTCTCCCATACCCGCGACCTCGTCGCGGCGGGCACGCTCGTCGGTGCCGAGATCGGCGTGGACGTGGAGGCCATCGGGACGCGCGAGGTCGCCCAGGAGCTCCGCTCGAGGGTTCTCAGTCCGCTGGAGGTCCGCGCCCTCGACGAGCTGCCCCTTGACCGGCAGGCCAGACGCTTCTTTGCGATCTGGTCCCTGAAGGAGTCGTTCATCAAGGCCTGCGGCCTCGGACTGCGCATGCCTCTGAGGGAGATCAGCTTCGCCTTCGACAGTCAGTTCGGCGACGGCGACGATTCCCCCCGACTGGTAGAGACACCCTCGGAAACGAGCTACCAGCCGGAAGACTGGCAGATCCACCTGGGCCGACCCCAAGCCCAGACGCACGCTCTTGGCGTCACGGCCGGGCTTGTCCAAGGACGGGCCCCCGCCATTCGTGTGACGCACGTGGACCTCACCGCGCTGGTGAAGGCTGCTCGCTGAACCTGACTCCATCAGAACATCTTCAGGATCGGACCGAGCGTCTCACCCAGCGTGAGGTCGACCTCGAACGCCCGCTCGATGAACCAATAGACCGAAACGAAGGCCGCGAGGAATGCGCCCAGGTAGACCGTGAAGCGGGTGTAGAGCAGCGACAGTCGCATCATGAAGAGCAGCGGGAAGACGAGCAGCACGATCAACATCTGCCCGATCTCGACGCCGACGTTGAAGCCAAAGAGCGACAGCGCCATGTCTCCGCCCGTGATCCCCATCTCCCCAAGGACGTTGGCAAAGCCGAAGCCGTGGAAGAAGCCGAAGAGCAGCACGACGATGAGGATCTTGCCGTGGAAGATCGGGAAGAAGACGTCGAGGGCCGCCACCGCGATCGAGATCGCGATGATCGACTCCACCACCCTGGAGGGCAGCGTCACGATGTCGAGCGCGGCCAGGCTAAGCGTCACCGAGTGCGCCAGCGTGAAGACGGTCACGATCTTCAGGACCTGCCAGAGGGCCCCACTGAACTTCTCGCGCGGCTCCCACTCACTCTCCTCGCGTCGAATGAGGACGGACGGCAGCAGAAGCACGAACAGGAAGAGAATGTGATCGATCCCGATCAGAATGTGGTGGATGCCGAGCTTCACGATCGCCCGGATTCCCTGCCAGCGTGATCCACCGGTGAGGTCAAGCATCTGGGTCGACTCGCCAGGCTCGAAGATCAGCGAGACGCCGCCCTCGTTCATGAAGGTGCCCTTCTGGAAGAAGTGCTCGATCACCAGGAACCCGCGGTGCTCAGGGTCGACCTCGAAGAGCACGTTGTGCGTCACCTCGATCACGTCAGGGATCCCTTCCACGCCGACCAAGTCGTACAGGCAGGATACGTACTGGTTGCCCGCTGCTTCGTAGAGCTTGTACCCCTTGGGGCTCAGCTCGATATCGTTGCCAGCGATCCGATGTCCAATGTGCGCGTACATGTACGCTTCGATCCGCTCCAGCTCAGGCTCGACATCTGCCGCCCTCGCGCTGCCGTCCTCGGGCAGCGTCATGCCGAGCGCGCGGTTGAGGTCGCCGATATTGACCTCGATGCGCCCTTCGACTCCGCCCTGATCCACACGCAGGTACGTGTAGCTCTGATTGAACCCGTGCACCGCAGCGGAGCGAGCGGCCATCAACGGTCCGCCGAGCATGAAGAGCGCGGCCGTCAAGAAAGACAGGAGGACGAGGCGGTCCGAGATCGATCGGAGCATGGAAATAGGTATCCGGAGGGGGGACATGATGGATGGAATCAGGACGACGTCTCGCGCCACTCTGCGTCGAGGAGCACGGCGCCAGTTCGCCTGGGGAGCGAGCGTTCGAAGACCGCTTTTCCTGGAGAGTGAACCGTGAGGGTGGCGCAGTGATCTAGCCAGTCGATCGACTCGGAGTCCGAGTGGCGGTTCATCCAGAGCGTCAGGGGATAGCGGCCGGGCATCAGCGAGAGCCGCTTGATGTGAAGATCGACGGATCGCTTGCCCGGGCCGAGGGCGCCCAGCTCGAAGCCTGCGCCCCACGTGTTGGGGTGCGTGATGATCGTGCCGAATTCGGTCAACATCGTCAGCCCAAGGTAAGGACTCTGGATGGGCGAGAAGACCTCAAAGTGGAACCGGATCGTCATCTCGTCGGCGGTGCGAATGACCTCCAGCGGGAGGCCGTCTGCACCGAGGAATTCCATAGAGGAGAAGCGCGCCTCGCCCGTGCCCGGGCGCTCCGCGGGAGTCCCTTCTGGCTCAGAGAGGTCGATGATGGCCGTGTTCGCCTGGGCCGTCTCCTTCAGGTAGGCGGTGATCACCTCTCGCGACGGACCGTCCATCCGCAGGACGCCACGATCAATCCAGATCGTGCGCGAGCAGATGCTCTCGATCGCCTCCAGGTTGTGGGAGACAAACAGCACGGCGTGCCCGCGACGTCCGACCTCGCTGAGCGTCTTCAGACACTTTGCCTGGAACTCCGCGTCGCCCACGGCGAGCACCTCGTCCACCAAGAGCACGTCCGGGAACAGGTGCGCGGCAACGGCGAAGCCCAGGCGGAGCCTCATCCCGGTCGAGTAGCGCTTGATCGGAGTATCCAGGAACGCCTCGACCCCGGAGTACTCGACGATCGCATCGAAGTGCTTGGCGATCTCCTTGCGCTTCAGCCCGAGGATCGAGCCGTTGAGGTAGACGTTGTCGCGCCCGGAGAGCTCAGGGTGGAAGCCCGTTCCGACCTCCACCAGAGACGCCACGCGGCCGCGCACGTCGATTTCACCAGAGGTCGGATACGTGATCTTCGAGAGCAGCTTGAGCAGCGTGGTCTTGCCCGAGCCGTTGCGCCCGATGACGCCCACGACCTCGTCCCTTGCGACCTCCAGGTTCAGGTCCTTAAGCGCAAAAACGGTCTTCTTCGCCGCTCTGGGGGCTCCGCGGCCGAGCAGACGCTTGACTCCACCCACGAGGGCATCGCGCAGCATGCCCTCCCCTTGGGAGGCACCGATGCGGTACTCCTTCGATACGCCCGTGACGCGGATCGCGTAGTCCTTAGAGGCTTCAGGCATGTCAGACCAGGTCCGCGAAGCGCCGCTGGACGCGGTAAAAGTAGAAGGAGCCCACAAGGAAAATGAGGCCCGCGATCCCAGCAGAAATTCCGAAGTGGGCCCAGTCAATTGACTGCCCTGGAACGATGGCGGCACGGGACGTCTCGATGATTCCAGACAGTGGGTTCAGCAGCATGAGCCACCGGTACTCCTCGGGGATCTTGTCCGTGTCATAGATCACGGGGCTCACGAAGAGCATCAGCTGCACGACGAAAGGCAGCGCGTACTTAACGTCGCGGTAAAGCACGTTGATGGCCGCGATCAACATGCCGGCCCCGAGGGTCAGCACCACGAGGACGAGGATCGCGAGCGGCCAAACAAAGGCCTCCATATCCAGCGCGACGCCGTAATAGGGCAGCAGGAAGCCAAGAAGCATCGACGCGATCGCCAGGTCCACAAGCCCCGCGAGGATCGTCGACGCGGGCAGGATCGCGCGCGGGAAGTAGACCTTGGTCAGGAGGTCCGTGTTCGTGATCAGGCTGTTGCCTGCGTTGGTGATACCGGCGGCGAAGAACGTCCAGGGCAGGAGCGCCAGGTAGTAGAAGATCGGCCCGGGCATGTCGCCCGTGGAGATACCCGCGAGGCGTCCGAAGAAGATCGTGAACACCACCATCGTGATGAGCGGCTGCAGCACGGCCCAGGCAGCACCCAAAAGGGTCTGCTTGTAGCGGATCTTCACATCACGCCAGGTGAGGAAGTAGAGGAGCTCGCGACTCCGGTAGATCTCTTTGAGTCGGCTCATGGTCAGGCCTGGTCGCGCTCAAGAGCTTCAAGCCTCTCGTTCAGCGCGCGCGCTACGTAGAGGATATCCGGCTCGCGAAGCAGGGCCATGTGCGCGTCCTGCTGAACGCGGCGTTCCGGACCTTCCACTGCCTCACGCTGAGCCTGCAGGTCGAGGACGTCGACGTTGCCCGAGTACGCGCGCCAGCCCAGCGCCTTGTCGCGAATGCGCCAGTAGGGCTGAGCCGTATTGCGCAGAACCGTGATACGGCCGCTCAACGGGGGCTTCGCGGGGAGATGCCGCGGAGTGTCGAGCTCGAACCACTCGCCGTTGATCGACGCGAGCCGTTCGGCGAGAGTCGTGGCGGGCTCGCCGGCCCCTTCCGCCGAGCGAGTCGGCACGGCGGCCGAATTAGAGGGCTTTTCTTCCGCATGGCTCGCTGTCGCAGAGGCACCGACGCCGAGCTTCGCGCCCAGAACCTCCTGCAGTCGCCGCCGATAGTACCCCACGCGAGTGACCGCACGCTTGACCTTGTAGCGCCTCGAGAGCGTGCCGAGCGCGTAGGTATTCAGCAGGCAGACGAAGTCCACATCGGCGCCCTTCTCTTCGAGTAGACGCGCCATCTCGAAGGCGATGAGCGCGCCGTCGCACATGCCAAAGAGACGATAGGGACCGGACGGAAACTGCTTCAGTATCGCGTCCACCGAGTCGCTCGCGAGCTTGGGGATGTCAGAAACAGCCATCCGAAAGACCGCATCGCCGCCGCTCGGTCGTCCCTGCGTCAAATAGACCGGCTGATCCGCGCTCAGATGCCGACTGAGCGTCACGTAGCCCAGCGAATTCACCTCGGGGGAGGAAACGCAGAAGAGCGGAGGACGCGAACCCTCTCGACGAGCGGCCCTCAGCACGCCACCGTGAAGCGGCCACGGCTTCGACGTTAGCTCCTGCCCCATGGCCTCGATCGTCGGTGCCTCGAACAGCTCGAGGAGCGGAAGTGCGCGGCCCGTCAAGGCCTCCAGTCTCGCGTGGAGCTGGGCGGCCAGCATCGAGCTGCCTCCCTGTTCGAAGAAGCCCTGCGCTGGGTCCAACGGTGCGTCACTCGGTAGCAGCGCCTGGCATTCGTCGTATAGCAGCTCCTTCATCGTCTCCGGGTCGTCGAACTCACGACCGCCGGACTCAAACTCCGTGACGTCGGCTCCGCCCGGAGCTCCAGCGGAATGCTGCGCCACGGTCAATGGAGCCACGGACGGGTCCTCCGGGGACCAACTAAGTGGCGCGATCGTCCCGCCAGGTTCCCCAATTCGGACGTGATCCGCCAAGCGAGCCCCCGGAGCGTCGCGCAGAAGCCGCACGAGGAGATCGAGCATCCGCTCGAGGTGACTGACGACTTCCACGACCGCTAGTCCGCCGCGCAGCGACGTTCCCCCAGCCGTCCGTGCCGACACGACGAGCGCTCCGTCCTCCTCCAGCACAGAGATCGTGAGGGGCCACGCCGTCGCCGCCTCCCCGGGGACCGCACGGACAGAAATTCCCGCCGGCTCGGACGCCTCTGCGCTGCTCAGCCACACGAGCAGCGAGTCAAAGAGCGGCTCCCCCGGGGGGAGCTCCGCGATCCGGTGGAAGTCCGTCGGCGCGAGATACTCGAAGGGCCCCCGCGACTGTCCGTCTCGGAGCAGCGCCTGGCAGATCTCAAGCGCCGTTAGCCCTGAGGTCAGAATGACTCGTACCGGGACGTTCCCAATGAACGACCCGACCATGTGCTCGATCCCCGGCACCGCGGGCGGCCGTCCAGAAACGGTCAGGCCAAAGCAAACGTCGTGGCACTCAGCAAGCTCAGCCATCGTGAGCGCCCAGGCCGCCTGAAGCACGACCCCAGGCGTGACGCGGGCCGCCTGGGCGGCCGAGCGCAGCCTCGAATTCGATGCGCGATCCATGCGGAACCTGGCAAATGCAACATTGTTCCCGGTGGCCGTCGTCGTCATGGTGCGGGTCGCATGGGTCGCGCCCGCCAGGCGGGTCGCCCAATACGAGTCGCATGCGGCAGCGTCCTGATTCTCGATCCAGGCCACGTAGTCCCGATAGCGACCACGGCGAGGGACGCCCGACGCCTCGCCCGCGACCTCCGCTTCGTAAAAGCGCCAGACATCGTCGAGCAGCGGAGCCGTCGACCAGCGATCGAGCACGAGATGGTGACTCGTCCACACGAAGGTCCACTCCGCGTCGCTCCAACGAACCAGCAGGACGCGCGTCAGCGGCGCGACGCCCAGGTCGAACCTCTCGTCGCGGTCCTTCGCCAACAGGTCCCCCAGCACCTCCGCTCTCGACGGGCCGCTTGCGCTCACAAGCGCTCCCCCGTCGATGTCGCGGTATGGGATCGCTGCCTCACGCCGAACCACCTGAAGGGGCTGCTTCAGGCCGCGCCAAAGAAACGCCGAGCGTAAACTGGAGTGACACGAGACACTGCGACTCCACGCCGCGCGAAATGCCTGGGTATCCAGCCCCCCTTCCAGCTCGAAAACGAATTGCTGGAACAGCGACTCCTGGCCTCCCGTCGATAGCGCTCGCAGTAGCATCGCGCGCTGCATTGGCGCGAGTGGGAATAGATCTTCGACGTTTTCCATGTGGTTCACGCGACACGGTATCGGGATCCACGCCGCTTGCCTTGAATGCCTCGCCTTCAATTCGACTCGAGAGCCTTTGCGGGATCGCCGCGTCGCACTATTTACCACATGCCTTCCGTCCCCGGATCCTCGCCCGCCTCCTCTGTCCTCCCCCTCGACGCCTTCGCGCCGGGTAAGGCGCAGTCGCGTCTTTGGGCTGGGCAGGAGCTCGCCGGCGAGGCACCGCTCTATCGGATGGCGTTGACGTTCCGCATCCACGGTCCGCTCGACCCTGCGCTCTTTCGACGCGCCTACGGTCATCTAGTCAAGGATCACGCGATCCTTCGCACGGCGCTGCACGAAGACCGTACCGGCGCGACTGCCTGGCGCATTGAGGCCGATGGCCACGCGCTAGAGATCGTCCAGGCTGCCGCGCGGGAGGGTGAGGACCCTGAGCGCTGGTGGCGGCAACAGTGCAACGAGCGCGTCACCCGCCCCTTCCGGCGCCACGATCCGCTCGTCGACTCCGTGCTGTTCGAGCTCGGGCCCCGCGAGCACGTGTGGTACTTCGCCCAGCACCACACCATCGCCGATGCTTGGTCTACCGCGCTGGCGTTCCGTCGACTGTCCGAGCTCTACGCCCAGCTAGAGCAGGGAGACGAAATCATCGCGCCGCTGCCGCGCGACTACCGCGCCTACTTGGAGTTCGAACAACGGGCGGCTCAAAGCTCCTCGTTCCAGAAGACCGTGACCTTTTGGCAGGACGCGGTGCAAGAATCCGGCGGCAAGACTACCGGCCTCTATGGTCTTCGAAGCACGTCGCAGCCCGCAGTACATCAAGCAGGACAGGGCGAAGCACACACGCGTCGATCCACAAGAACGGACCGCCTGACGTTCCGCCTCGGAGCGGACCGCTCACGACGCATTCGCGAGCTCAGCCAGGCGCCTGACTTCCGCGGTCTCACAGACGACGTTTCACGCTTCCACGTCTTCGCTGTCGCGCTCTTCTCGCTGCTCCGGCGCGTAGGCGACGAGACGCCTGGACTGTCGCTCCTGACGCCGGTGCACAACCGTTCGAGCCGCGCCTTCAAGGAGACACTGGGCGTGTTCATCGAGGTGCTCCCCCTCATGGTCCAGCCAGCCGCAGAGGATTCATTCCTCGACCTGGCCAAGCGGGTCCAGAAGGCGATGCGCGGCCTTGTGGGCCACGCGCTCCCCGGGATCAGCGGCGCCGTCCCCGCGGGCCACGGAGCGGAAGCGGTTCTCAACTACATCCCCTCCTCCTTCGAAGGAGGCTTCGCGGGGCGCACCGCCGAAACGGAGTGGCTCCACCCAGGCCACGGAGATCCGGAGCACGCGCTTCGCCTCCAAGTTCACGATTTTGACGAGAGCGGGGAGTTCGTCCTCCACTTCGACGTGCACTGCGACGTCTTTGGGGGGTCCGAACGCGCGGCCGTGGTTCGGCACTTCGTCGCGCTGCTGGACGCGCTGCTGGAGAACCCGGGCGCACCCATCGACGGCGTTGACCTCCTCGGCCCTGAGGAGCTCGACGCGCGCGCCTTAGCGCTAGATCGAGTGGACCACGCGGTCTGCTCGCCAGGCGTGAGCCAGCTCTTTCAGCATCAGGTGCATACGCGGCCAAGTGCGGTTGCTGTGCGCTCTGGCGACCGCGAGCTCACCTACGCCGAGCTAGACGATCTGTCGGAGCGCTTCGCCAATGCACTTCACAAGCGCGGTGTGGGCCAAGGCGGCCTCATCGCCCTGGGTGTGCCTCGCTCCCCCGAATTCCTGGCCCTCGTGCTGGCCACGCTCAGGCTCGGCGCCGCGTACCTTCCGCTCGACGCCAAGCTGCCACCCGCGCGGCTTCAGCAAACCCTCGATCTGGCCCAACCCGCGCTGACCGTCCTCCACTCCAGGCGCGCCATCGAGTCGATACGGGCTGATGCGAGCACCGTCGACCTAACGGAGCTTCTGGCCGACACGCCGGAGCGAACAGGCGCGCCGGCCGCGGTCGTGCCCCGTGCAAATGATCGAGCGTACGTCATCTTCACCTCCGGCTCGACGGGCGTCCCAAAGGGCGTCGAGGTCCCCCACGGTGCGCTGTCCAACTATCTACACTTCGCGCTGGACCGCTACACGGACGGCGCCCCAAAGACGTTCCCGTTCTTCTCGCCTCCTTCGGTCGACCTCTCAGTGACGTCCATTTTCACGCCGCTTGTCTCCGGCGGCACCGTGGAGATCTACGCTGAATCCGCTGGCGAGCACGGCGAGCGCGACCTGACGATCTTCGACGTCATCGACGACGATCGGTGCGACGTGATCAAGCTCACTCCGGCGCACCTCGCCCTCCTCGTCCAGCGGGGACCGATCGCTGCGCCGCGCCTACAGTCGCTCATCATCGGCGGCGAGAACCTCAAGCGCAGCCTCGCTCGCCGCGTACAAGACGAAGTCGGACCGCGGGTCGCCCTCTTCAATGAGTACGGTCCGACCGAAGCGACGGTGGGCTGTATGATTCACCGCTTCGACCTGAACGACACCGAAGGCGAGTCCGTCCCCATCGGCCTACCGATTGACGGCGCCCGTCTGCACGTGGTCAACCAGGCGAGCCAGCCTGTGCCCGACGGCGTCGCGGGCGAGCTGCTGATTGGCGGCATAGGGCTGGCCACCGGATACCTTCACCAGCCCGAGCTGACCGACAATCGCTTCGTGCCGGATCCCGTCCTTGGGAACGGCACCCTCGTGTACCGCACCGGTGATCTCGTGAGCATCAGCCCCACCAACGGCAGGCTCACCTTCTTGGGGCGCCGCGACGACCAGGTCAAGGTCCGCGGCGTCCGTATCGAGCTCGGCGAGGTCGAGGCTGCGCTGGAAGCCCTGCCCGAGGTCGAGGCATGCGTCGTGACCGCCATGGCCATGGAGCAGGACGGCGCTGACCGCACCTCGCTCGGCCTGGAAGGCGATCCCCGCTGGAGCGGCATCACGCACTGCGTGCGATGCGGCCTGGCTTCGAACCACCCCGAAGCACGCCTCGAGGAGAACCCGGAGGGCGTCTGCGCGGTCTGCCTGGAATTCGAATCGTACAAGGACGTCGCCGCGAGCTATTTCGGCACGGAGACCGAGCTTCGCGAGCGGCTCGACCGGGGCCGCTCCCTCGCCCGGGCAAACGGTTCGGACTTTGACTGCATCGCGCTCCTCAGCGGCGGGAAGGACAGCACCTACTCGCTCTACCAGCTCGTCGAGCTGGGCTACCGCCCGCTCGTGTTTAGCCTCGACAACGGCTACATTGCCGAGGGTGCCAAGTCGAACATCCGGCGGGTGGTGGAACACCTGGGGCTCGAGCTCGTCTTCGAGGGCACCGCCTCGACCAGCTCGATGAACGCTATCTTCGCGGACAGCCTCAATCAGTTCAGCAACGTCTGCCAGGGCTGCTTCAAGACGATCTACACCCTCGCGACGACCCTTGCCCAGGCCCGCGGCATCCGGACGATTGTCACCGGCCTGTCCCGTGGACAGATCTTTGAGACGCGTCTCGCGCCGATCTTCCGCTCGGGCGTCATGGATCCCGCCGAGGTTGAGCGCTACGTGATCGACGCGCGGAAGACCTACCACCGCGTGGATGACGCCGTGGCGCGCCACCTCGACGTGACGGCGTTCGAGAGCGACGAGGTGTTCGAGGAGATCGAGTTTGTGGACTTCTACCGGTATTGGGACGTGCCGCTCGCGGAGGTCCTGGACTTCATCGCCAAGCGCGCTGCGTGGCGCCGCCCCGAGGACACCGGACGCTCGACGAACTGCCTGATCAACGACGTGGGCATCGCGGTGCACAAGCGCGAGCGCGGGTTCCACAACTACGCCCTGCCGTACAGCTGGGACGTCCGCCTTGGGCACAAGACCCGCGACGAGTGCCTCGACGAGCTCGACGATGAAATCGACGAAGAGCGCGTGCAGCGCATCCTTCGCGAGGTCGGCGCTGATCGATCAGGCGCTGTACTGACGGACGATCGGAGACTGGTGGCCTACTACGTCCCGAAGGGCTCCGCGCCTGCCACAGGCCCAGAGATGGCACGCCTCCTGCGCGCGGGGCTCGGACGAACACTTCCAGAGTCGATGATCCCACAGGCCTTCGTGGCGCTCGATGCGCTGCCCATCACCGCGGCGGGGAAGGTCGACCGCTCCCGGCTCCCAGCGCCCGAGGGTGAGCTCCAGGGCAGCGAGGCAAAGACGGGATACGTCGCCCCGAGGACGGAGCTAGAAGCGACGATCGCCAAGATCTGGTGCGGCGTCCTGCACGTGGAATCGGTGGGCGTTCACGATCACTTCCTGGAGCTGGGCGGCGACTCGATCCTCGGGATTCAGATGGTGTCCCGCCTGCGAGCTGCAGGCTGGGCGGTCGCTCCACGCGAAGTGTTTACCCATCCGACGATTGCCCAGCTCGCTGATGTGGCGCGGGCCGCCCAGCCCGCAGGTCCAGCGGCGAGCAGCCACCCGGATCAACCGCTCGGTGAGGTACCGCTGACCCCCATGCAGACCTTCGGTCTACGCTCCACCCAGGCTAGCCCCGGTGAGTTCGGCATGTCCGTCGTGCTGGAGAGTCCGGATGGCACTCCCTTGGGCGAGGCGGGACTGCGCGAGGCCCTCTGCGCGGTCGCGGCTCACCACGACGCGCTGCGAACGCAGTTCATCCGTCGAGGCGACGGAGCGAGCGGTGGCTGGATCCAGGAGGTCCTGCACGTGGGCGATGCCGCGCTCCCGTGGCTCGAGGTCCATGACGCCGGCACGGGCGCAACGTCCATCACAGATGTAGGAAAAGGGCTCCTCGTTCGGTTTGACCTTGGCGAGGGTCGGCTCCTCGCTGCGGCGCTGGTTCGAGGCGCAGGGGACGCGCCAGACCGTCTCGTGGTCGCCGTCCATCACCTCGCCATGGACGCCGTGTCCTGGGAACCGCTTCTCGGCGACCTCGAGGCCGCCTACGACGCGGCGCTACGAGGCGTGCCAGCGGCGCTCCCCTCCAAGACGGCGTCCTGGCGCACATGGGCCAGGTACCTGCGGGACGCCGACCGATCCGGGGCGCTGGCGCCCCTGGCTGAACGCTGGGAAGCGGCGGGAAAGGCCACCGGCCTCCACCGTGTCCTCCACCGTGTCCTCCACCGTGACCTCCTCCGTGGCCCCCACCATGGACTCGCCAGCGAGGAGACGCTCATCACCCGCCTCCTCACGCCGGAGGCTAGCGCCCGGGCCAGGGAGCTCGGCGCTGCCGACGCTCTCCTCGCCGCGCTGGCGTTCGCCCTTCAGGGAGCCCAAGACGGGCCGCTCGGTTCCATCGACGTCGAGTCGTACGGACGCGGCGAACTTCCGATCCACGAGCCTGCGCCGGACGTCTCGCGCACGGTCGGGTGGTTCACCACGCTCAGCCCCGTCGAGCTTCCGATGGTCGTCACTCCTTCCGAGGCCCTTGACCGCGTACGCGAGCATCAGCGCGCCGTTGGCGACTCATCCGCCGCGTTTGGCTACCTCTTCCCGGAGCGCCACGGGAACGGCGACGTGCTGTTCAACTACCTCGGCACCCATGGCGCCCCCGTAGAGTTCTTGACCGCCGGCGAGAAGCCGCGCCTACGATCAGTGCGCGGCATTCGCCTCGAACGTGCCGATCTCGCGGAGCGCACGCATCGCCTGGATATTCACGCGGTCGAAGGCCCTTCAGGCTCCGTTGAAGTGACGGTGAACCACCGGGCCAGCGAGGACGCGGCCCGCTCGATCGAGACGCTTCTAGGTCACGTCGAGGAGGCCATCCTCGCCATGGCCACGCCCAACTCTCCCCAGGGGAGCCCGTCCAGCACCAGCCTTCAATCCGGGCTGGACCTCTCCCAAGAAGACCTCGACGACCTTCTAGAAGACTATGGCTAGCCCCCCCAACGTCGAGAGCATCTATCGGCTGACGGCGACGCAGGAGGGCATCCTCTTCCACGCGGTCCAGAACGAAGCGACCGGTCTCTACCTCCAGCAGTTCACCGCCGTACTGGTGGGCGAGCTGGAGGTCGAGCGATTCCGTCGTGCTTGGGAAGCGACCGTGGCCCGCCACCCGGCGCTGCGCGCGCTGTTCACCTGGAAGAAGCGGCCCCATCCCCTGCAGGTCGTTCGGCGAACCGTCGAGCTGCCGCTGGAAGTCGTCGACGACGTCGGCTTGATCAACGACGGAGCCGCGCTCGAGACCTTCCTTGAGCAGGATCGGCGGCGCGGGCTGCCGCTGGACGCCGCGCCCGTCATGCGACTGACGTTGGTGCGTGGCAGCGCAGGACGCCACCGGCTCATCTGGACCTTCCACCATATTGCACTCGACGGATGGTCTATGCGGACCGTTCTCCACGAAGCGCTGGGGCGCTATGCGGGCGTCGAACCGGGCGGGCCTCTGCCGGCCTCGCAGTCCCACCAGAGCTTCGTGGAATGGCTGGGATCCCAGCCGGAGGAAGCGGCCCTTTCCTTCTGGCGCGAGCACCTTCGCGGCTTCGACGAGCCGACCCGACTGGCCGTCGCCGCGCCCGCTGGGGCTCCTTTTTCTAGCGAGGGCGGTTCCCATCGAGACCACGTGCTGCGTCTCTCCACGGAACGGACCGCGGCCCTTGCCCAAGCGGCACGGTCCGGCCGCGTGACCCTCAACACGATGCTTCGCGCCGCGTGGGCGCTGACGCTGGCCAGGTTCTCCGGAAGGGATGACGTCGTCTTCGGCGCCACCGTCGCCGGGCGACCGCCGGAGCTTCCGGGGATCGAGGAGATCGTGGGTATGTTCATCCACACGATCCCCGTCCGGACGCGCATCGACAGGAGTCAGCGAGCCGCCGCCTGGTGCACCTCGCTCCAGCACGACCAGCTCGACGCGCTGCCGTTCGAGACGACGTCACTCGCCGCGATTCAGCGCGCGTCCGACGTGGCCCCCGGCACGGCGCTCTTCGAGTCCATCCTGGTGATGGAGAACCATGCGGCCCCAGAGATGACGGGCCGGGAGTCGGGCCGCAGCTCTCTTCAGATCGAGGAGGCTCGCTATCTGGAGCGCAGTCACTACCCGCTCGCGCTCCTGGTCGTGCCAGGCCCCGAGCTTGAGCTGATCCTCGTGCACGACGTGGCGAAGGTCTCCCCCGACGTCGCGACGCAGCTCCTTGAGTTCGTGGAACAGACCCTGTCACGCCTCGCTCATCAGCCTCAGTGCACCGTCGCCGAGCTCGCCGCGCTTGGGGACAAGGAGCTTCACCGGCTAGAGCAGCTTTCGCGCAGCCCCGCGCAGGAAGCAGCGGTCCAGGCCGACGATGTCATCCGTCGAATCGAGGCGGCCGCGCTCGCGAATCCCGAGGGAGTCGCGCTTCGCTGCCCGGGAAGCGACCCTGAAAGCGTCACGTACCAGGACCTCGTGGAGCGCAGCCAGGCCCTCGCGACGGGGCTGCAAGGACATGGCGTTGCGCCAGGCGACCTGGTCGGCGTACGGCTTCCGCGCGGGCTGGACGCCGTCGTGACCATTCTCGGCGTGCTACGCCTGGGCGGCACCTACGTGCCCATCGACCCCGAGTCTCCGGAGCGTCGCGTCGCAGCGATCGAGGACGCCTGCGATCTCCGTCTCACCGTCGGCACGGGCGGCACGGGCGTGCAGGCAGTCATGGGCGCGAGCGGAGGACGCGCCCAGGTCGCCGCGGGCTCAGGCCCTCATCCGGAGAGCTCCCAGGCACCCGCCTACGTTCTCTTCACGTCCGGGACCACAGGCATCCCCAAGGGGGTGGAGATCACGCGCGAGGCGCTCGCACGCTCGACGGCGGCGCGGGACGCCTTCTTTGGCGAAGCCCCCGAGCGATTCCTGCTGCTATCACCCCTCCATTTCGACAGCTCAGTGGCGGGGCTCTTCTGGACGCTCGCGCGGGGCAGGACCCTCGTCCTGCCCGCGCCCGGCGAAGAGAGAGACGCCCGAAGGATCGCGGAGCTCATTCGATCGGAGCGCGTGAGCCACACGCTCCTCCTGCCGTCGCTCTACGAGATCGTTCTGGAGACGGCCGAAAGCGGTCAGCTGGAGGCGCTCAAGACGGTGATCGTCGCTGGGGAGGCCTCGACCCCCGCCCTCATCACGGCTCACCACGGGCACCACGGCGGCGGCGCTCGCCTGGTGAATGAATACGGCCCCACCGAGGCGACCGTGTGGTCCACCGCCATCGAACTGGCCGCCGAGGACGCCGTGGAACCGGTCCCCATCGGTAGACCGATCGGCGACGTACGCGTCCACGTCTTCGATGAGCACCAGATGCCCGTCCCCCTGGGGGTCAGCGGCGAGCTCTATCTCGGGGGGTCCACGCTCGCGCGCGGCTACGTCGGCGACCCGGTGCACACGGAGGCGCGCTTCCCCGAAGTGGGTCCGACGGAAATGGACCCAATGAAGGTGCGCCTCTACCGAACCGGCGACCGCGTGCGCTTCGACTCCGAAGGCCGACTGGTGTTCCTGGGCCGGCTGGATGGCCAGGTGAAGATCCGAGGGCAGCGGATCGAACTCGGTGAAGTGGAGGCCGCCCTCCTAGGCCTTGCGGGGGTTCGGGAAGCCGTCGCCCTTGCCGCGAAGGGTCCGGGCCGCCAGGACCAGCTCATGGCGTTCGTGAGTGG
>JBLIHL010000058.1:0-16533 GCA_047635895.1 Paracoccaceae bacterium
GCTGTGCGCTCGCCGCGCAGGCGTCCTCGCCGGACGGGCGTGCTGCCGCACGGGCCTCCTCGCCGGAGGGGCCGCGAGGGCGTGGCCTCGCGCGGGCCGCACGGAGCCCTTCGGGCGCCGCGCTGTGGCCCGGGCGTCCTGCGGACGCATGGGGCGATTTTGGGCACAGCGGCACAGCGGCACAGCGGCACGAAGACCCAAGACTCGCCCATGCGGGCGAGCAGCCCATGTGGCGGCCCAAAAAAGAAGCAGAGCGCGTCGCTGCGCAACGCTCTCTGCATTCATTCCCATTCGGCCTTTCCGACTTCACACAAGGTGTTTGGGCGGATCGGCCAACCTTCTCTCAAGTTCCCCGGAGAGGCCGCCAGGCAGCCGCTCCGTGATTTGTGTCGCCGCCTGCTCAGATGGGCGGGAGCTTTTTCTTGCCGAGCTTTCGGCTCTTGTCGCGGATGCGGTTTTCCGTCGGTACGGGGACGGGCACGTGGGTGGCAGTGGTCGTTGCGGCGGCGCTGAGCGTTGGCAGGATCACTGACTTGGAGGTCGTAATGCGCGTCAGGGAGCGGCCGCCGTGGCGGGGGAGCCAGCCTGCGAGGGAGTCTTCTTGGCGCTCGATGAACACGCCGAACGAGGCCGTCTCTACCTGAGTGCAGTCGAAAATGCCCGTGGACAGGAGCATGCCGTCGGCGCCCCTGGCGATGAGCTCGATCGACATGCCTTCGGAGCCGCCCGTGGGAATGGGGAGCAGCGCGCACTCGAATGGGCGCAGGCCGCGGACGCGGAGAAGGCCGCTCGTCGGGTTCGTGAAGATGAGCCATTGGCTCTCGTTCACGAGGCTCTTCGCGAGGAAGTGCGACGCGGTGATCTGGATGCGGGCCGGAACATCAGCCGTACGGATCGCTCCCGGAAGGGCCAACTCCATGGCAGGCACCTCGAGTGCCGGCTGGGAAGTTGCGTGGGGGGCGGCGCCGATGAGGGCGATGGTGTGGATCAAGGTCAGCAGCATGGCGGTGGGCGGGTCTTGGACCCGGCATGCCGCTTGTATCGTCTCGGGACGAGAATCGCTTTAGGCCCCTTCCTAGGTATCCGGAAGGTTTTTCGTGCCTCACTCAAGCGTTCGATAGGCCGCCCACTCCGAGGGGGGGGCACCGAGCTTCCAGAGGAACTCTCGCGCTCGCCGGGTGCCCTCCGCGGGGTCAGCACCCCCCAGGAGGGCTGCGTGGAGGCGGACCGAGGCTCGTCGGGCCGCCTCGTCCTGGATGGGCCACAGCGTGACGATCGCGGTTCGCGTGCCGCAGGCGAGCATCATCTGGGCAAGGCCGCGCACGCTGAGTCCGTCGAGGGCTGTCCCCTCGGCTGAGCCGCAGGTAGTCAGGACGGCTAACGGCAGTCGTGGGCCCAGCGCCCGGACCTCGCGGGCGGTGATGATCTGGTCGTCTGAAACGACGAAGCCAAAGGGGGCGACGCTCCTGGCCCCCGACCCGTCTTCGATCTGCGCAACGTGCGTGGCAAGGTGCAGCGGCTGGCGGCTCGTGAGCGCTTCTTCCAGGGCACGTCGAGTCATCTCGTGACCCGTGAGACCGTTCCAGCGCGGATGGAGCCTCCCGATCTGCTCGATCTCCTGCTTCGCACCCGGGAGCGCGTCGAAGCGCGTCGTCACGGGCGCGCCGAGGGCCATCCAGCGGGCCGTGCGCCCGTCGAGGGCGGGCCCAAGCCCATCTGCGGGGCGCAGCGTGGTCACGACCGAAAGCGCGGTACTGATGCCGAGGGGGCGCCCGCCCTTGAAAGGAGACAGGGCCTCGAAGGGGAGCCGCTCGAGAACGCCGTGGGGGGCCAACACGAGCCTGGCCCCATCGTCCCGGCGCTCTCCTATCGCGATCCGAAGATCCTCCGGGAAGAGCACCGAGAAGAGCTCGGCCCCGAGCTCTTGCCACGCGGGGTCCTGATCCTTCGCGCCAGCCGTGGTTACCGAGTCGCGGAGTCTTTCGATGCCGCGTGACAAAGCACGGCGGCCTAGTGGAATGGGAAACGCCACGGACAGACCATCAGGCCGGACGTACACCGCCATGGTGCGGTCCGCACCGACCATCCAAGTGAGGTAGCCGAGCTCTGATCCTGCCGCAAGACCGAGAAGTCGGGACTCACACTCGAGCCGCGTCAGGCCCGTCGCGTGGACCCATTCAAACAGGGCGGCGGCCCGCAGCGGCGATCCTGACTCTGCGTACGCTCGGCCAAGGGTCTCCACAGCGGACAGGCCGAGCCATTCGCCAACTCGGCTCCCGCTTTCGATGCTCATCCGCGCAGTGACCGTTGACGCGGCGCCTTTGGCGCGCGATGCGTTGAGAGCTTCTTCGAGCGGGGCGATCGCGTCAGCGCTTCGACCTAGCTCCAGGAGGGCGCGTCCTTCGAGCGACAGTCGGTCGGCGTGGCTGATCGCCGTTGTGCTCAGGCCCCGCAGCTCACGGACCAGCTTCAGAGCGAGCGCTGGCTCGTTCGATCCCAGGTAGATCGCTGCGCGGATCAGCTGAGAGGTTCCGTCAGATTCGTCGAACGGCATGAGCTGTCCATTCAACCCCTGACGGTCCATTCGCTCCCGTGCCTTCAGGACCTGGCCGCTGCGAAGCTCGGCGGCGCTGACGAGCTGGCGCCATTCTCCCGCGGCCCGGTCAAGGCCACGCTCGACCGCGGCAAGCTCTCCGTCAAGCTCGCCAGGTGGGTAGCGTTCGAGCCAGTCAAGGGCGGCGACTCCGTCGTCAGTGAGGACCATCTGAGCGGCGACCTCCCGCGCGAGCGACCAGCACGTCTCCGGACTGCGAAACGACGCGAGATCCTCCAGGCGCTCTTCGGCTTCGAAGAGCGAGCCGCGCTCCCGTGCTAGCCCGATGAGCCCGAGCAGCCCGCGCTCTCGCCAGGCGGGACGTCCCACAGCTTCGGCCGCTTCGGCGAGTTCGGCATAGTGCCCCTCGGCCGCGTCCAGGTCGGATCGAAGCAGGGCACAGCGGGCCAGGATCCAGCGTGGTTCGAGCGCGGGAGTCACCTGGCCGGCCAGTCCGAAAAGGCGCAGCGCCTCGCTGGCACTGGCAGCGGCCTCCTCTAGATCGAGGGCTGCTTCCTCAGGCGACTGCTGCTCCAGCAGCCGTACGCTGAAGCGGGCCTCCAGTGAGAGAGCGTGCGCCCGTACGGGGACATCCTCTAGCGCTTGCGCCAGCCTGTGAAACTCGCGCAGCTCGTGTCGCAGTGCCCTCAGTCCGGCCAGGTCGCCCGCGGCCAGGTCACCGCCTCGAGCGTGAAGCGCGTCGAGTTCGGCCTCCCAGGCGGTCCCGCGTTGGCGCGCTTCGGCCGTCAGTCCGGCGTAGAAGGCCGCGACGTCCGCTGGATCGGGGCGTCCCCAAGCATCCCGAAGCAGAGCGGCCGAGGCGATCAGCGGCGCGCGAGCTTCCTCTTCGCCGCGCCGAAAAGCACCGAGGGACTCGATGAAGCGCGCGGCCTCTTCGGCGAAGCTGTCACTGGTCAGGGCCGATTTGGGGCCCCGTTCGGACCCGCGAATCGCCCGTGCGGGCTCACAGGTCGACGCCCCAGTGGACGCAGCAGAAGGGGCGCTGGGCGCAGATAACGCAGCCGCGCCGAGCATGGCACTCGTGAGGAGTGCACCCGTCGACCAACGCGCCGGCCGAGTCATACTCAGCGGCCGCTTTGGATCGCCAGGTACTCGTCGCGCTCTTGACCAGGCGGCAGCGCCCGTGCCTTGCCGCGGGCATCGGTCAGGAACCCGGAGGCGTGCAGCCGCCGGATGTCCTCGCGCAGGATGCCGGGCATCGTGCTGTGCTGGGAGCTGGCGGCGCGGAGGAGAAGTGAACGATCCACGGCCGTGGCGCGGACCACCGTGAAGGAGCGGGAGCCGAGGTCGCGGTCCATTCCCTGAACGCGCGCGGTGGCTCGCCAAACGTAGCTGCCGGCCTGGAGTGCAGGCGCGGTGGCGTGGTGCTCCGTGGAGGTACTTTCCCAGACGATCTCGCCCTCAGCGAACGCGCTCTCGTTGGAGACGTCGCGGAGCTCGAAGCCGTAGCGCGTCGCGTCAGCGACGGGCGTGACCTCAAAGAGTGGCTGGCTGGCGTACGTGGTGACCGCCGAAGTGCTGGCGATCACGCGGCCGCGTGGAAACAGGAGAGCCTCGGTGCTGGCGCTACGCACGATGGGTGAGCTCGGCAGGCCTCCTTCGAGGACGCTGCGGCGACCGTTGCCGCCGAGCGCCATCGCCAGGATCAGTGCAGCGGCTGCCAGGGGCGTCCAGGCGACCCAGCCAGGGATGGCCCGTCTGGAGCTGGTCGAGTTAGATCCCGGGCCTGCCAAAACGGGACTTTCGACCGCCGGGACCATCTCTGGCGCGGTGGTTGGCTGGGCGTCGGGCTCCTCATCGATGACATCGTTCGCATCGTCCTCAGAACCCTCCAGCGTCTCCCAGGTCAGCGTGGCGGGCGGCGGTGACTGGCGGAGCGACTCGACCCAGGTATCTTCCTCGGGGGCGCCAGCCAGGTGTTCACGTACGGCCTCGGCTTCAGATGCCTGTAGATCCCCGTGGCCAAAGTCGAACAGCGTCTCCGCCGCGACGGTGCCCGTTCCCTTTGGATCCTGCGCGAGCAGCTGTCCGCGCTGCAGGTAGCGGTCGGCCACGCGGAGCTTTCTCAGCACTTCCCGGCTGCGAGGATCCCGATCGAGTTGCGCAAGTTCGTGGTCACTCGCTTCGTCAAAACGGACGAGCGTTTCGACCGTTGCGGGTGCAAGCGATTCTTGGCGAGGCGAGTCGGCGGATCCGAACTCGGGCTCGGCATCTGATGGCAGTGGCGTTGGCGTCATGGGTGGTGCTCGAGAACCATAGTGGCGAGCTGCATCCCGGGAATGAAGAGCTTTCACGCGGTTCGACAGCGCAGCGTTAGACAGCGCATCGTTCGACCCCGCATCGTTAGGCCGCGGCAGGAGCGCCGCGCTGCATCAGAACTCGGTGAGCGCTTCTTCTTGAGCAAAATTGTGTACGAGCACGCGCCGCAGGCTGATGGTCGCGCGCCGCAGGCGGTACTTCGCCTGCTCGAGTGAGATCGAAAGCTCGGTCGCGATCTCCCCAAGCGTTTCGCCCTGGACGAATCGAAGGTCGAGAAGGGAGCGCTCTTCCTGGGTGAGCTCTTCGAGTGCCTCGCGAACCACGCTGCCGACTTCCGCGATTCCAGCCACTTCCTCCGGGCCGGGAGCCTCGTCGGCGCGATCTGGGATGTCGTCTCCACCCGGTCGCAGGAACGGGCGACCGCTCGCCGATTCGCGGCGCTTCATGTCCACGCAGCGGCACCAAGCCACGCGATAGAGCCAGGTGCCGAACGAGCCTTTTTCCGGATCGAAGGCGTCCTTGTCGAGGCGCTGGAGCATGTACAGGACGAGGTCCTGGTAGCGGTCCTCCCGCGCAGCCGCGTCGGACTCAAAGTGTCCGATGCAGTGGTGAAGCAGTGACTTGTAGCGTTCCAGGAACGCGGTCACCGCAGGCTCGCGCCTTGCGCGAAGCCCCTCAATCAGTGTGATGTCATCCAAGGGATTCGGAGGAGTCCCGTATCCGTCGCCTTTGGACCCCTCCCGCCTGAGGAATAATGAAGGCCGGAGGGCTATGCAATGACTGCGCCAGAGCATCCTCTTAATTGTCGCCGGGGTCACATAAGTGACTGTGGGGTATCAGTTTACATATTAGTTCGAAAGCACTATCGAAGCCTCTCTGGGGGGGGCGGCGATGCTTCGCGTCCGCCCGGGCCGGGTCATGAACAGGTACCTCCGGGCTATCCCGCCGTGACCGTCTCACGTAGACTCTTGCGCCCAAACATCCAGGAAGTTGGCCCCGCACCTTCCTTCATCGGCCCCCGGTTACCGGCCCAGGTCCACCTGGAATCCCCATGCAAGAAGTCGTCCTCGTTAGCGCAGCGCGCACCCCGATCGGCAAGTTCCAGGGTGGGCTCTCGGCCTTCCGCGCCCCCGCCCTGGGCGGTCTCGCCGTCGCCGAGGCGATCCGCCGTGCTGGCATCGATGCCTCGCAGGTCGAGGAAGTGATCCTCGGTAACGTACTCCAGGCAGGCCTCGGCCAGAACCCCGCACGGCAGGCGGCCCGCGCCGCAGGCGTTCCTGACGAGGTTGGCAGCGTCACCATCAATATGGTGTGCGGATCAGGACTGAAGTCCGTGATGCTCGCCGCCCAGGCCATCCGGGCGGGTGACGCGCACTGCATCGTCGCCGGCGGGTTCGAGTCGATGACGAACGCGCCCTACCTCCTGCCGGATGCCCGCAGCGGGATGCGCCTCGGCCATAGTCAGGCCATCGATTCGATGGTTCACGACGGGCTTTGGGACATCTATAACGACTTCCACATGGGCATGACGGGAGAGAAGGTCGCCAACGAACTCGACGTGAGCCGCCAGGCGCAGGACGAGTTTGCCGCCGAGAGCCACCGCCGCGCCGTGGATGCCCGCGACAACGGTCGTTTTGACGCCGAGAAGTTCGGCATCGAGATCAAGCCGCGCAAGGGCGATCCCTACACGTTCAACGACGACGAGACGATCCGCGACGGGATGACCGTCGATTCCCTCGCCAAAATGCGTCCGGCATTCGCCAAGGATGGCTCGGTCACCGCTGCGAACGCTTCGGCGATCAACGACGGCGCTGCGGCGCTCGTGGTCACGAGCGCCGAGTTCGCCCAGGCGAACGGCCTCAAGCCGCTGGCCAGGGTCACGCACTACGGCACGGGCGGCTGCGCTCCCGAATGGGTGATGATGGCGCCGGAGCATTCGATCAATACGGTGGCTGAGAAGAACGGGATGAAGCCGAACGACTTCGACCTGCATGAGGTCAACGAGGCGTTCTCCGCGGCGGCTGTCGCGCTGACCCGCAAGCTCGAACTCGATCCCACCAAGGTGAATGTCAACGGTGGCGCCGTCGCCCTGGGACACCCGATCGGTGCGTCTGGTGCGCGGATCCTCATCACGCTTCTGAATGCGATGCAGCAGAAAGACGCCACGACAGGCATGGCGTCGCTCTGCCTCGGCGGCGGCAACGCCGTGTCACTCTCCGTCGAGCGCTTGTAGCTCCCGACGTCATCCCTCCTCGCGCACAACACCACGAATCAGGACCCGCCATGAGCAGTGATCTCTTCGACAAGGTAGCCGTTATCGGCGCCGGCACCATGGGCAATGGTATCGCCCAGGTTTTTGCTTCCTGTGGTAGCCATGTGACCCTCGTAGACCTCAACGAGGACGCACTGGCGCGGGGCATCGCCGCGATCGAGAAGAGCCTCGCGCGGGTCGTCAAGAAGGAGCGCATGAGCCAGGCGGATGCGGACGCGACGATGGCGCGCATGACGAAGTCGACTCGTATCGAAGACTTGACCGAGCAGCAGCTCATCGTCGAGGCCGTTTCGGAGCGTGCTGATATCAAGGCTTCGGTCTTCAAGACGCTCGACCAGGTCGCGCACCCCGACGCCATCCTCGGTTCCAACACGTCGTCCATCTCGATCACGGAGATCGCTGCGCACACGCAGCGGCCCGATAAGGTGATCGGCATGCACTTCATGAATCCGGTGCCGGTCATGAAGCTCGTCGAGGTCATCCGTGGGCACAAGACGAGCGACGCGACGACGGAAGCCGTGATGGCCGCCAGTCGCGCGCTCGGCAAGGAGCCGGTTGCGGCGAACGACTACCCGGGGTTCGTCTCGAATCGCGTCTTGATGCCGATGATCAATGAAGCGATCTTCTGCCTCATGGAGGACGTCGCGACCCGCGAGGGGATCGACACCGTCATGAAGCTGGGGATGGCCCACCCGATGGGGCCGTTGGCCCTCGCTGACCTCATTGGCCTCGACGTTTGTCTCGACATCCTCGAGGTGCTCCACAAGGGGCTCGGGGACGATAAATACCGCCCATGCCCGCTCCTGAGGCGCATGGTCGCTGCGGGCTGCCTGGGCCGTAAGTCCGGCGGCGGCTTCTACGACTACGATTGACGGGTCCAGCCGGCCACCGGAGCTGCCGATGAAGGGAGTTCTGGGGCATCTCGGCTGAATCCTTGCCAGGTGCGGTCTAAATCGTACCTGGCAAAACTGTCCCTTATCCCTCGCTCAGCGACTTTTCGACACGCCATGACCGTCACCGACCCCGCGCTAGCCGCGACCACCGAAGGCCTTAATTTTGACCTGGGCGAGGAGCTCTCCCTGGTCCGTGACGAGGCCAAGAAGTTCGCGGACGACGTGCTCCTGCCGCTGGCCACGAAGCACGACCGTGAAGCTTCGATCTCCGCCGACGTGTTTCGCCAGATGGGCGAGCTCGGCTTCTGGGGTCTCACGATCCCAGAGGAGTACGGCGGCGCCGGGATGAACAACCAGGCGCTCGCGGTGGTGCTCGAGGAGCTCAACCGCGCGTGCGCCGCGACCGGCGTGGCCGTTTCGGTGCACAACTCGCTGCTCTGCGCCCCGCTGATGAAGTTCGGCACGGACGCCCAGAAGCAGTACTGGCTGCCAAAGCTCGCAAGCGGTGAGGCGATCGGCGCCTATTCGCTTTCAGAGGCCGGTTCCGGTTCGGACGCAGCAGCGCTCTCAGCGGGCGCCGTCAAGGAAGGAGACGAGTGGGTGCTCAACGGCACGAAGCTTTGGGTCACCTCCGGCGACATTGCGGGGCTCATCCTCGTGTACGTGCGCACCGACCCCGAAGCTCCCAAGTCGAAGGGCATCACGGCCTTCCTGATGCCGGGTGATGCGCCTGGCCTCAAGGTCGGTAAGCACGAGAAGAAGACGGGCATCCGCGGCTCCGCCACGGTGGAGCTCATTCTCGAAGGCGTGCGCCTCAAGGAAACGGACGTGCTCGGCGAGGTCAACTGCGGCTTCCCCGTCGCCATGGATACGCTCGCCGGTGGCCGCATCGGCATCGCGAGTCAGGCCGTCGGCATCGGCCAAGCGTGCCTCGACGCGTCCGTCAAGTACGCGATGGAGCGTGAGCAGTTCGGTAAGCCGATCGGCCACTTCCAGGCGATCCAGCACAAGATTGCGGACATGTCCACGCGCCTCGAGGCCTCGCGCCTCTTGGTGCAGAAAGCCGCCTGGATGCGCGACCGCGGCATGGACTGCAATCGTCAGGCCTCCGAGGCCAAGATGTTCGCTTCGCAGACCTCAAACTACTGCGCCGACGAGGCGCTTCAGATTCACGGCGGCGCAGGTTACACCGACGACTTCCACGTCGAGCGACTGTTCCGCGACGCGCGTATCACCGAAATCTACGAGGGCGCAACGGACATCCAGCGCCTCGTCATCGCGCGCTCTCTTCTGCGCTAGCTTCGGACCTCTCCTCACTCTATGACCGCGAGTCCAGATGCCGAGATCCTCAACATCGATGAAGCCGCCGCGCTTCTCGGTGTGAGCGTCAAGACCTTCAACAAGGTCCTACGCTCCGAGGATATCCCGGCCCGCAAGATCGGCCGCGAGTGGAAGTTCTCCCGTCAAGCGCTCATCGACTGGGTCGGTGGGGGACGCTCGTCGGACTTCTACCGCGACGATAAGGTCCGAAATTCCGATTCATCGGCGCGCACCGGCTCCTGAAAGCCACGTCCGGCGCCCCCCCCTTCACCGCGTTCCTCTTTCGTGCTCCCCATTTGGGCGATCTCGACTTCAGAGGACTCTCAACGACCTGATCCCATGACTGACGTCGCCTCAGCCCAACCCTCGCCTGATCTCGGGCACGCCTCGTACGAGCTTCCGCCGATCCGCCACGCCTTCGACCTCACTGAGGAGCAGGAAATGGTTCGTGAGATGGTGCGGGACTTCGCCAAGGCCGAGCTCGAGCCTGCGGCTCACGATATCGACGAGCGTCACCACTTTCCCAAGGACACGTGGGACAAGATCGTTGAGCTCGGCCTCGCAGGGATTCCGTTCCCTGAGGACGTTGGCGGCTCGGACGGCGGCACCCTCAGCTACATCATCGCCGTTGAGGAAATGGCGAAGTTCTGCGGATCGACGGCGCTTACCTATGCGGCCCACGTCAGCCTCGGGTCCTACCCGATCTGGAAGTGGGGCGGCGAGAAGCTGCGTCAGATGTACCTGCCGAAGCTGATCTCGGGCGAGTACATGGGAGCCTATGGCCTGACCGAGCCGGGCGCCGGTTCGGATTCGGGCGGCACGCTCACCACGGCGGAGCTCAAAGGCGACGAGTACGTCCTGAACGGCCGCAAGTGCTTCATCACGAACGCGAACCACGCGGGCGTGTTCATCGTGACCGCGGTCACGGATAAGTCGCTGGGTTCCAAGGGCATCAGCGCGTTCGTCGTGCCGCGCGACACGCCCGGCTTTACGGTCGAGAAGGGCGAGGTCAAGCTCGGCATGCGTGGATCAGACTGGGCGAGTCTTGTCTTCCAGGACGCACGCATTCCGCGCGATCACCTGCTTGGGCCGGAAGGCGAGGGTTTCAAGACCTTCATGAAGACGCTTGAGGGAGGCCGGATCTCCATCGGCGCGCTCTCGCTTGGCCTGGCCGCAGGCGCCGCGGACTACGCCACGAAGTACGCCATGGAGCGCGAAGCCTTCGGTGGCACGCTCGCGGACCAGCAGGCGGTGCAGTTCAAGCTGGCCGACATGCGCGTGAAGGTCGACGCCGCGCGTCACCTCGTTTATCACGCCGCACGCCTCAAGGACACGGGCGCGGCCTACGGCACCGAGGCCGCGGTCGCGAAGCTCTACGCCTCTGAGGTCGCGATGCAGAACAGCTACGACGCCATTCAGATCTACGGCGGCTACGGCTACAGCCGCGAGTACCCCGTCGAGCGCATCTGGCGCGACTCCAAGCTCTGCACCATCGGTGAGGGTACGAGCGAGATCCAGAGGCTCATCATTGGTCGCGCCGTGGTGCGCGCCGCGAAGTCCCTCTAATGTCGGATTCAACGACTTCAGGACAGCCTGGCAGCCAGCCCCCTGGCTCGACTCCTATGGAGATCGAGGCGGGGGGCTGGCGTATCACGACGCTGTTCGACGCTTACTTTCGCCTTGATGGCGGTGCGATGTGGGGCGTCGTGCCTAAGAACCTCTGGGCACGCATGACGCCGCCCGCGGAGGACAACACGATCCGCATGAGCGCACGCCCGTACCTGGCCGAGCGCGACGGCGTGAAGGTCCTGGTCGAAGGCGGGATGGGGGATCGATGGAACGAGAAGATGAGCTCCATCTACCACCTGGACCGTCAGCCAGAGTTCTCCCTGGAGGGCACGCTCGCCGCGCTGGACGTCGGCCCTGACGACATCGATCACGTGGTTTGCTCGCACCTTCACTTCGATCACGTGGGGGCGCTCGTCAAGGCGGACGGGGACGCGCTCGTGCCGCGCTTCCCGCGCGCGAGGCACCATTTCCCCGCGGCCGAGGTCGAGGCCGAGCGAACGCCGGTGCATCCACGTCGAGCGAGCTATCGCGCGGATGATATTGAGCCGCTCATCCAGGCCGGCCTGGTGGACATGACCCAGGGCGACACCGAGTTGCTTCCTGGCATCACGCTGCACGAGGTCGGTGGGCACTCGGGTGGTATGACGATCATTCTCTTCGGCGAGAACGATACCGATTCGCAGACGGCGGCCTTCTGGGGCGACCTGATCCCGACGGCGCATCACATTCAGCCGCCGTACATCATGGCGTACGACATCGACGTGCCGCGCTCTTTCGAGATGCGAACGAAGTGGCTGGCGCGTGCCGCGGACGAGGGGATCATCGGCATGTCCTACCACGATCCAGATCGAGCGTTCACCCGCGTTGTGCGCGATGGGCGCCGGTACGCGGCGGAAGATGTGTCGGAGGCTCGGCCCAGGCGTTGAGCTCCAGCGATGGACTGCGTGGCTCGGCGGGGCGGAGCGGGGAGGGTGAGAGGTCGCCGCGGCTCGTTTCGCTCGTTCCGAGCCTGACGGAGACGCTGTGTGAGCTCGGCGTAGGGGAGCAGCTCGTTGGAGCGACCAAGTTCTGCGTTCACCCGAGCTCTGGCCTCGAGCACGTTCGCCGAGTGGGGGGCACCAAGGACCCCAAGGTGGAGGCCATCCTCGAGCTGGAGCCAACGCTCGTCTTCGCCAACGAAGAAGAGAACCGGCTTGAGGACATCGAGCGGTTCAGGGAGGCCGGTGTGCCTGTCCACGTGAGCTTCCCGAGAGCCGTGGCCGACGTGGGGCCCATGATCACGGAGGTTGGCTCCCTGGTGGGCCGTGAGGCTCGTGCGGCTCACCTGGTGGCCGAGCTTGCGCAGGCGGAGGCCGCAGCGGCGCCGCAGCCGGGGAGTGGCCCGATCCGCTTCTTGGTTCTGGTATGGCGCCGACCCTGGATGGCGGCCTCCGCGGACACATTCTTGTCCGACCTTTTGCGCGTCGCGGGTGGTGTGAACGTGATCGAGGGCGCTGGCGGGAACCGCTATCCCGAGGTCAGCCCTGAGGATATCGCTGCCTGGGACCCGGATTTGGTGCTGTTGCCCAGCGAGCCTTACCCCTTCCAGGCCGCACATGGTGACGAACTCGTTACCAGCGCTCGAATCCGACGTGCTCGGTTCGTATTCTGCGACGGCGAGCTACTGACCTGGCACGGCGTCCGGACGGCCAAGGGCCTCCATGCCGCCAGTCAATGGCTCAGCCAGTAGCGCGTTCGGTCTCCCGCGTGCATTGTCCCCAGCATCCGCGACGAGACCTACGCTCCTCACCAGGCCGGTACGCCGACCCTCTTTCTCCATCCGATTAGCCCCGGCTCACGTCACGGGGAACCAATCCTCCCATGATTCTACTTCCTCTCTTCCTCGGCTCGGCCCTCGCGGCTCCGAGCGTCGAAGCCCCGCTCCCCGCGGTCACGCCCGTCGTCACGTCCCTCTCCAGCCTCTCGACTGCACTTCTGCAAGACGAGCCTGAGGAGGTCGAGGAAGGCGTGTGGCACGGCAGCATCAACCTTGGCATGTCCAAGGCCGAGGGCAACGTCAACATCGAAACCTACGCGCTGACCGGGAAGGCCGTTCGCGTCGTGGACATCCACCGCTACACCCTCGATGGCCTGTGGTACTACTCGACGCTGGACAACGAGATTAACCAGCGCCGTGCCCTCGGCAGCGCCAAGTACGACCAGTTCTTCTCCGAGAAAACCTACTTCTGGACGAACGTTCTCGGGGAGACCAACGAGCAAGCGGAACTCGACCTCCGCTGGACCGTCGGTGGTGGTATCGGCCAGCAGTGGCGCGACGACCCGGAATGGAAGATCAACACCGAAGTCGGTCTTGCGTACTTCAAGGAGGAGTTCAACTCGGGTGAGAAGAACGACTACCTCGCGGCACGTCTCGCATGGGACGTCTGGAAGCGCCTGACCGACACCGTCGTCTTCGGCCACTTCGCCGAGATCTTCCCGAGCGTCGAGGACGCGGACGACATCTACGGCCGTGGTGAGACCTACGTAGAGGCTCAGCTGAGCGCTCGCATGACGGCTCGCCTCTCCTGGATCGCCGTGTACGACAACACCCCGGCCGAACTCGCCCCGGGCGTCAACCTGAAGCGCCTCGACAACATCTACCTGCTGAACCTCGGCTGGACGTTCTGATCCGCCCGTGACGGCTCCCAACCCGGTCCTCAGTATGGACTGGTGAGGGTATATGTCCTTGATCCGCGCCGTTTTCCCCAGGGAGAGCGGCGCGGTTTTTTGCGCTCTGAGATTCGGTAGGTAGCTTCTCCACCGGCTGAAGTCCTGTTCATACGAATTTGCATAAAGTCCCCCGGTCTGAAGCTCTCGCAGTAGAGGGATCGCGTTGCCAGCGCGATCCCAGCGGCTCGCCCCGGGCGTCACGGTTGCCATCCGTGCGCATGTCAACCGTCCCCCCCGACAAGTGAACTGCGAATATGGCCCTGCAACTCCGTCTGGCACGAATGCTGACCGCGGCATCCCTCCTCTGTCCCTTCACGGACGGTCTCCGGGGCCGTCGCTGCTGAGACGCCGCTCTACGAGACCATCACCCTGAGCTTCGAGGCAGCCCGGGGCTATCGAGCCGCGGCCACGGGGAGTTCCTTGTCCCTCGACCCGAATCCGTGGATCCACCGGCGGCTGGACGTCTACTTCGGTCACCCGAGCCTCGCTCGGCCCCTTCGCGTTCCTGGGTACTTTACCGGTGACGGCAGCGGTTCGCTCGGCGGTCGAGTCTGGCGGGCACACTTCACGCCAACCCTCGAGGGCGACTGGATCTGGTTCGCCATCTTCGAGGGTGGGGAGATGCTCAATGCGGCGCCTGGCGATACGGTCGGACTTCCGCTTCCCCTTCTCAACAGCGCCGGGACCTTCGCAGTTGGACCCCGAGACAATGCTGCGCCCGGGTTCCAATCGAAAGGAGCCCTGCTCCACGTCGAGGGAGAGCGCTACTTCTGCTTTGGCGGAGAGCCAAACGATCCCTTCGTCCTCGCGGGCGTCGGCAGCCCGGAGAACCTCCTCGGCTACGCCGGGTTCACGCGCGTCGAGGACGGCTCTTCGGCCAACGGTGTGAACTGCTGCTGCAAGCAGGCCTGCTTCGATGACTGTCGTCGGACCATCTGCGGGAACGCAGGGGACCCCGCCGCCGGGTTCCTGCACCGCTACGCTCCCCACGAAATTGATTGGAACGCGGGTGACCCCGACTGGGAGGCCAACGGCCTTCCGAATCAGGGCCGTGGGATCATCGGTGCGCTGAACTATCTCGGCGATACGGCCGAGGTGAACTCGCTCTACTTCATGACGATGAACCTGGGTGGCGATGGGAAGGACACGTATCCGTTCCTGACGAACGGTGGAGGAGCGGACTGTCCTTCGGAGGGCAGCGGGTTCTCTCCCGCGCACACGCTGAACTACGACGTCGCTCGGATGGATCAGTGGCGCACCGTCTTCGAGCACGCGAACGACAAGGGCATCATGCTCCAGGTCATCCTGGCCGAGCAGGAAGCATGCAACATCCGCTGGTTTGGCGAGCATGACTCTGACGGGGGGCCGCGGAACCACATGAGCGTCTACCGGAGGCTGTTCATGAAGCAGATGGTGGCGGAATTCGGCCACGTGCTTGGTCTCCGCTGGAACCTCTGCGAAGAGAATCAGTCGGCCGCCAGCTGCACCTCCGGGACCTCCAGCTGCGGTCAGTCAGCGACCCTGAACGCGCCCCAGTTCAGCCCTGAGGAGCTAGACGAGATGGCTCGCTGGATCTCTGAATGGGATGTCATGGGCCACGCGATTGGGGTCCACACGGCTCCGAACGACCTGGGGATCTACGCGGAGCTCCTGGCACTGCCGGAGCCGCCCGCGTGGTTGACCATGGTGTCCCTCCAGCTACATGGAGAGTGGGGGACCGGTCAGCAATACGAGGACGTCATGCGCTCGACCGCGCACCTCTTCGCCCAGGCCGGGCGCGACCTGCCGATCATCAACGACGAGCAGGGGTCCCCGGCGAGGGGCCTCTCATCCGAGTTCAACACGGTGGCTCTCTCGACCTCGACCGCCGACGATCGCCGGCGACGAGTCCTGTATGACGTCCTCCTTTCGCGCGGTCAGATCAGCTATTACTTCGGCTACTACACGGTGTCGAACGGCGGGGGAGACCTGCGCTGCGAGGACTTCCGGACGCGCGATTCGGCGCTGCGCCAGATGAGCTTCGCGCGCAAGGTCGCGGAGCTGATCAAAATCTGGGACGCGAGCGACCGCGATGACCTTTTGATCGGCTCAGTGGCCGCCAGTCAGTTCGGCCGCCCCGAGGTCGCTGCGAGCCAGAATGGCCAGCGGATTGCGGTCTACTACCCCGCACTTCGGGACCTCCCAACCTCGGCCGTTAAGACAGGGAGCCTGGACCTGACAGAATTCGCCAAGCACGCCTACCAGGCGCTCTGGTTCGATCCGGTGGAATTCCGCGAAGTCGGCGAGCGGGTCGATGTCTTCGGGGGGGAAATCACACCCGTACCGATCCCCGATATCGATGGGGACGGCGTGCCCGGCAACGCGATCACGCCCGAAACGGATCTGATCCTGCTTCTTCTGAGTTCTGGGCCCAGCCCTTCGGCAGCGCAAGGCCAGTGATCCGGCGCCGCGCCTGGCCCGACTGCGGGTTCGGGCAACGCAGCGCAGCGATTCGGGCAATGCGCTATGCGGATTCAGCTATGCGCGACACGCTCCTAGGCGCCAGGCTGGGATACTTGGCTGGGATGCCGGCTGGGCTACAGCAGCTCGGCTGGCATCTGGAAGACGACGGACTCCCTTTCGCCCTCGGCTTCCCTGACGCTGGAGACGCCGAGCTCGCGGAGGCGCTCGAGAATCATCTGGACCAGGTCTTCAGGTGCTGATGCACCGGCGGTCACGCCGACGCGGGCCTTCCCTGCTACCCACTGGGGCTCAACCTGATCAGGGTGATCCACGAGGTAAGAGGGGATGCCTGCTCGCTCGCCGAGCTCGGCCAAGCGGTTCGAGTTGGAGGAGTTCTGTGAGCCCACCACGAGCAGCACGTCGACGCCAGGAAGCATCTCCTTGACCGCGGTTTG
>JBLIHL010000059.1:0-16492 GCA_047635895.1 Paracoccaceae bacterium
AGGGGGGCGGGCGCGCTCGTCTTCAGGATCCGGCCGGCGAACAAGGCTCGAGAGCCCGCTCGTCGCCGTCCAGAGTCACATCAGCGGCCCGAGGACCGGCGACGCGAGCGTCGGGGCCGGCGGGCGCCGCGATCATCATCGCCGCGCTCCTCACGGTCACGACTCGGTCGATCGCTTTCGCCCTCGTCGCCGCCGTCACCCTTGTCCTCGCTCTTCTCTTCACTCTCGCCGTCACCCTTGGCGCCGCCCGATCCTTGGCCGCCTTCAAGCGTCGCCTTGTGGCTGACCTTGATCTTGCCGCGGTCGTCCACGTTGATGATGATCACGTCGATCTCGTCGCCAACGTTGACCACGTCGGTCACGTTCTCGATGAAGCCTTCGCCCAGCTCGGAGATGTGGCAAAGGGCCTCGACACCCGGGAGGATCTCGATGAACGCGCCGAAGTCGCGGACGCTCTTGACCGTGCCGTTATAGCGCGAGCCGATTTCCGGCGTCTCCATGGTGGCGGAGATGGCGTCGCGGCACTTCTTGACCTTCCCGGCGTTGGTGCCGTAGATCTGAATGTTGCCTTCGTCGTCAACGATCGAGATGCGGACCTCGTAGTCAGCCTGCATCTGACGGATGTTCTTGCCACCCGGGCCGATCAGGAAGCCGATGCGATCGCTCGGGATCTTGATCGTCTCCATGCGCGGCGCGTACTCCGAGACCTCAGCCGACGGTGACGGCACCGCCTCGAGCATCTTGCGAAGGATATGGATACGGCCGAGGCGCGCCTGCTCCAGAGCGGTGGACAGGAGATCACGGCTGACGCCGGTGATCTTGATGTCCATCTGGAGCGCGGTGATGCCAACGCCCGAACCTGCGACCTTGAAGTCCATGTCGCCGCTGTGGTCCTCGGAGCCGAGGATGTCCGAAAGGACGGCGAAGTCGTCGCCATCGGACACGAGGCCCATGGCGATGCCAGCCACCGGCTGGGACAGCGGAACGCCCGCGAGCATCATCGCGAGGCAGCCGCCACAGACCGAAGCCATGGACGACGAGCCGTTCGACTCGGTGATGTCGGAGACAACGCGAATCGTGTACGGGAACGCCTCGCGCGACGGCATGACCGAAGTCAGCGAACGCTCGGCGAGCATTCCGTGGCCGATCTCGCGGCGACCCGGGCCCATGATGCGGCGCGTCTCACCGACCGAGTAGGCCGGGAAGTTGTAGTGCAGGTAGAAGTTCTTCTTGTACTCCTCCTCCACGCCGTCAATGACCTGCTCGTCGTCGGGCGTACCGAGCGTGGCGCTGACGAGCGCCTGGGTCTCGCCGCGGGTGAACAGCACCGAGCCGTGCTGGCGCTCGTTGAAGTTCGGAACGACGGTGATCTCACGGATCTCGTCCCACTTACGGCCGTCGACACGACGCCCGCCAAGGATGGCGGAGCGCTCGCAATGCTTCTGAAGGTCACCAAAGAACTCCTTGATCGTCTTCGTCGTAGCCTTCATGTCCTCATCGGCGACGCCGCGCGTGAGGTCACCGAGTACGCGATCGCGGACGGCGCGGGTGGCCGAGCTACGCTCGTGCTTGCCATCGGTGCGCATGGCCTTGGCGAGATCGTCCTCGAACCGGAAGACCTCAGCGCGCAGGCCCTGATCAATGCTCGGGGCCTTGAATTCGACCTGGGGCTTGCCAGCGCGATCGACGAGCTCGTTGACGAGATCCACGATCTGGAGGATGACCTCGTGGGCCTCCGCCAGGGCGTCGATCATGTCAGACTCGGTGAGTTCCTTGGCGGAGGACTCCACCATGCAGATGCCGTCTTCGTGACCGGCAACGATGAGGTCGAGGCGACTGTTGTCGCGACGGTCCTTGTCGTCAGGGAAGGCGACGAGCTTGCCATCGATATGACAGACGCGGATCGCGCCCAGAGTCGTCTCGAAGGGCAGGCCCGCGATACGGATGGCGGCGAATGCCGCGATCATCGCGATGACGTCAGGGTTGTTCAGCCCGTCGTACTGCATGACCGAGGTCATGACCTGCACTTCGGCCTTGTAGCCGTCGGGGAACATGGGCCGGATCGAGCGATCGATCAGGCGCATGGTCAGGATCTCTTTGGTCGTCGGGCGACCTTCGCGCTTGAAGAAGCCGCCGGGGATCTTGCCCGCAGCTTCGGTCTTCTCGCGGTAGTCGCAGACCAGCGGGAAGAAGTCGATGTCGTCGCGTCCGGATCCGGCGGTCGCTGCGGCGAAGCAGCGAGTTTCACCGAGCGTTGCGATCACGGCGCCACCGGCCTGACGGGCCACCTGGCCGGTCTCGAGGGTGAGCTTCTTGCCTGCGATCGTCGCTTCGACGCGTGTCGGTTTCATGGTCATGTTGTGTCTTGTCTTTTTAGCTTGTCTGGTTTCTGTGATGTTCTCTTCGCGCCCCTGGTGCCTGCCCCTGAGGCTCCAATTGAAGGAGCTTTCGGAGCCGCTACGGATGGCGCTAAATGACGAGCGCACCCCCAGCCGATTCGGCCTCCAGGGGTGCGCATGCGTTTGCCTAGCTGGTGAAGCCCTGCTGCATCAGCGAGACGCTCCGCATCAACGGCGGAGGCCGAGGCGTGCGATGACGCTGGCGTAACGCTGGGGCGAGTTCTCCCGCATGTAACGCAGGAGCCTCGTGCGGCGGCCGACCTTCTTAAGAAGGCCGCGACGCGAGGTGAAGTCTTTGCGGTGCACCTTGAGGTGCTCCGTCAGGCTCCGGATGTCTTCGGTGAGGAGCGCGACTTGGACCTCAGGAGATCCGTTGTCGCCTTCCTTCAGCGCGTATTCCTTGATGACTTCGGTCTTACGGGTGGCTTCGATGGCCATGATTCGTTTCTTTGGGCTGGCTCGGCCCCGCCGCAACGGCGGCGAGAATCGAGCGGACTTGCCCCGGATGCAGATCCGAGCTCCACCGTCATCGTTTCAGGCCTGTATCCCACGACGCTTCATCAGAGATGATAAATCACGGGGAGCCTGGGACGGCGCGGGGAACCTCGGGGACCGCTGAGGTCCGGGGTGCTGTAAAGCAATGAGGGTGAGCAGCCCGGAACGGTCCGGGTAGCCAACTGGCGGAAGATCTTAGCGACCTCCTCCTCCGGACGATCCCCAAACTCCTGGGGAAAACTGTCCTTACGGACAACTCATCGTCCGAGCGGGCCGAGAGCCCAAGGCCTCGAGCAGCAAAATAGGACCCTCCAGGGAGGCATGCCCCCCCGAAAAGCCGGCATCAGCGCCCAGCCGGGAGCTCGACCTTCGGGGCCGTATCCCGGATCGGAAGCTTGGCCATCAGCTCACGGAAGATCTTGTTACAGGCGTCCTGGGTCGCCTTCGGGCCCGCCGTGCGGGTCTCGATGGTGGCGGTAAAATCAAACTTCCTATCGATACGGGCGGCCCAGAGCTCGGGTCCCGTCGGATCACGCGGGTCGATCATCCGGACCTCGATCGCCACATCCACGCTGCGGCGGATGTCCCAGTTGCTGGCGTCCCAGCGCTCGACGTAAATCTCTAGCACGGCGTCCTCAGCCAGATCGCCCGGCACGTAGCTCGCGTTCACCGTGGTCGGCGTGAAGACCATGGGACCCGCAGCGGCGTCCGCACCGAGGCTCTTATCCACGAGCTCCGAGGAGAGCGGGCTGTAGAGACGAGTGGCCAGGCTGTATTGAGCTGCACGGCGAATATGCCCCACGGGAGCGTTCATCTCGAGCGAGGCCAGAATCACCGGCGCCACCGCGATGTCCGACGGGTTCAATGCCGCCAGTCGCCCCTGGGTCAGGACCTGGGTATCACGCCCCCTGGTCCTGGGCGTCGTCTGACAAGCCGTCAGAGTGAGAGCCGAAATCACTGCCGCCAGGACCAGAACACCGCCCGCAGTGCGGAAAACGCGGGCTCCGGTACTACGACCAGACTCGAGATCGAGCCCCCCCTTCAGATAGTTGGTACGCATGCCCCGATGCTAGTGATCGGGTGACCCGAATCCTCACGATTGTTTGCGGCAATCGACTCAGAGCCCGCACAAAGTCGCCAAAGCTCACTTCGCGACACCCGGCTAATTTTGAGTGAACGTGACCGGTGCGGCCCGGCTGTACAGCTCGTGCTGCCGCTCCAGGTCGGTCCAGAGGAACTCGCCGCGGTCGAGATCGGCCGCATAGGCCTCAACCTCGACCGATATCTGACCGGCCAGGAGCGGCGTACCGCCCTGCGCTCCGATATCCGGCACGGACAACAGGATGTCCCCGGCGCCATCACTCGTGTCGAGCCCGACAAGGGTCCAGGCGCGACCCGTAGAGTCGGTCAGGTGGGCCCGGTAGAGGCCGAAAGTGAAGCCCGTAGCGTCGAGAAGCGTATCCGCGACGACCACGTTGTAGGCGGCCCCGCCGGACATGCCGCCCGGAGCGGGAAGCTGCAGTATCGGCACCCCCATCGGAGCCGTCATGAGCCCCACCGCCGAGGCTCGGGGCCGTGCCACGACCTCGTTCATCGCCGCGTCAAGGGCTCGGATCCGGATGAATCGCTCGGGATCGATGGCGCCACTCAACTCGAGCTCTCCGCCCACCGAGGCCACGCCTGGGACTGCCGAGACGATCGCGTAGGTGCTCCCACCCTGGTCAAAGCTGAGCCCCGCACCCACCAGCAGCGGCCCTGCCAAGCCGGTGCCGGCCGCCTCAATGGTGACCTTGGGATCTCCGGCGAGCGCCCCAAAGTTAGGAACACTGCTCAGGTCCACGCCCGTTGCCGACAGAGCCACCGCCGCGGTCGCTGCCGGCGCGATCCCCAGCGGGCCGCCTGCATCGAGTGCTGCACCCAGGAAGCTATCCCCCTCACCCACCGGGGCGAAGGGCGCCGCCAGTGCGAAGTTAAGGAGGAAGATCGAGGCACCGCCGATGCTGACCTCCGCCAGCGTGAGGCTGTTGTTCGTACCCACGGACGAGACGCCCCCAAGGCGGCCCGGTTGAATCAGCACGGGCCCAAACTCGCACTCGACCGCGGTGAAGCCGTTGATCGCGCCGCAGCTGCTCAGGCCGGTGGTCCGCGAGGCATTGACGGCCCGCGTGTCCTGGAGCACGTTATCCGTCGTCAGGAGGCCGGTCGTGAGCGTGCCCGTCACGGTGCCCTCGATGTCGGCGTCCATGGCCAGGGTCGGCTTGAGGAGAATGTCCACCGCGTCCCGCGGGACCCCGTGGAACGTGAAGAGATCGAATCCGGCCGCATCCACCGTGATCACCGTGCTGCCTGCGCCGGCGCCGGCCACGGAGGCCACGCCCCCGATCGTGGAAGCGCTCGCGACAAAGCTCGTGGCCCCACCGGACTCCTGGTGGCTGAAAACGAGAGCACCATTCACGGGTGCCAGCGTCAGGGCGTTGAACACGCGGACATCGACGATACTCCCGGTGGGTGCGCCACCCGGGCCGACCACTCCGACCTGCGTAAAGGTGCCGATAGCGGTCAGGGTCGCGGCATTGAAGGCCTCGTCGTAGACGGTGACCACGTAGGAAATGCCTGCGCCGCTCGGGTCGACGGCTCCGACGGCAATGGGAGCCGCCATGAAGAGCGCCTCGTCGGCCTCCGGGGACGACGTGGAAAACGCCGTGGCGGGCGGGTCGCTGAGCGAACCGCCGTTGGTCCCGTTCACTCCCGCGTCAACAAACGCGAAAGCGATCGGCTCGCTAGCACGCCCGAAGGCCGCAAAGTCGCGAACTTCGCCAACGAGTTGCGACGTCACGGCTCCGCTTCCGCCGAGGCCGAGCAGCACGGGGGCCGTGGTGTCAAAAATCGGCGCATCGATCTCCGACGTCGACGGGTCTGCATCGAAACGGCGGGCCGACGACCGGGCGTTGCCGCTTCGCACCTGGACCGCGACCTGAACGGTGCCATCCGCGAACTGAACGTCGCCCAGGGCGTCGAATAACCCGAGGTCATCGCTCGTCACCGAGAAGTTCAGCGCCCCATTGGGCACATCCACCGTCCTGATCAGCGACTTGACAAACGTCGAATCCACGGGGCTACGGCCGAAAAGGAAGAACTCCGCCTGGGAGCCATTGGGCGCCGCAGCGTCCAGAGTTACGTCAACGATGGGCGCGCCGCCGAAGACGTCAGCGCGGCCGAAGGCATTGGCCGGTCGCGCGCCAGCGGCCTTCGCGACGGCCGACGGCAGGCTGAAATCCGCCGTGCGGAAACCCGTTTCGTAAGGCACAAGCGTGTCCCCAGCCTCGGAGAGGATCTGGTTGGGCGCATCCGAGAGGTTAACGGTGACGTTCGCGTTCGTGCCGTAGGGCCGGACCTCGCCCGATTCCTGGGGCGTCCACGTGTAGACCTGAGTCAACGGGACCTGCTGCATCCCGACGAACGTCGTCAGCGCTCTGGGCTGAGGGTTGAACACCGGGGTCACTCCAGCGACGGTGACCGCGAAGGAATCGGAATCGATCGTCGAGTCGTCCATTTGACGGTCGAAGCCAACGACGATCTCAGCGGTGTCTGGGTTGTTGATCGATCCGTCAGATGGGTAGCTGTAGATCAGGCGCGGCTCGTCCGCCACGCTGCTGGAATCCACGAAGATCTCAAGGAGCACCCCTGTCGAGGGCTCCAGGATCAACTGCCCGTTGATGTCCGCTATTTTCTGGTCGTCGGCGAAGAGCACCTGGTAGGTCGTGCCCTCCATGTACGGAGTCAGAGGCAGGAGGACTACGACGCGGTCGTCGCCCACGAGCTGCGGCGGGCCCATGGGGTGGTCCTGCTGGAACGTCACGTTGATCACGCGGAACGCCGACGTCTGCGCGGACAGGTCGATGAGCGTCGCTGGGTTCAGACTCTCTGAGAACTCCAGGAAGAGCGGCGTGTTGGGGTGAGCCGATCCCGCAGTCGCTGAGCCGGGAGCCACGGCGAGCAGCTCCGGGGCGCCACCTCGCATGATCGCGCCCGCCCCGGGGAAGATGGCGCTTCGGCCGCCGAGGGAGCCGGGATCGCCGCTGCCCTCACCGCCGCCACCGTTGAAGCAATTGCTGGCAAAGACGCATACCGGGTTGTCACAGCCGCCAAGGCTGAGCAACAGGGCTCCCAGCAGCGATCCGGAGACGGCGCGGAGGGAAATCGACGGTAGACGAAGAGCTTGGAACCTGAGGGTCATGGGCGGTTGAGTCGCGGAGAAAGGTCGACTGGCTCTGGCCAAAGCAGAGAGGCGGAGCGGAGAAGCGAGGCCAAGGAGGAGGCAGACGACCGGCTGGAGCCGATCTTCCGAATAGTTCGGCCCGAACGGAGCAGGGCAGAATTTCGCGTCTTCCCCAGGATGAACGATCCCGCCAGGTGAGGTCCAGAGATCCCGTGAAGTAGAATTTTTGGTCAGCGACTCCCATGGTGACCCGCGCCGCTTCCCTGGCTACCAGGGAGAGGGCTCCACGCCCGGCGCCCCCACACATCCTGTTACGTATCTATGACGTTTGCACGCACCTCCCTCCTGGGACTCATACTGGCCGCCTCCGCGTCGGCGCTGGCCCTCCCCCCCCAGAGTGGCGCCCAAAGAAGCGCCCAGAGTCATCTCCTGTCCGTCATGGGCCTTTCGGGAGGCCTGATTTCCCAGGACGGCTCGGCCCCTTTCGAGGGCCAGACGGATTCTCCCGCCGAGGTGGCCGAGGCCGTTCGCGCCCTCAGGGAGGGCAACTACGTCGCGGCCAAGAAGCTCATCGACCAACTTCTGATCGACGACAGCATGGCTGCCACCGTTTCGCTGCGGGAAGCGGGCCGGCCCATGGAGGCCCTGGCAGCCGCTGACCAAGCGCTGGCCGTCGTCTCGATCCAGCGGGAGGAGCGAGCCGCGCTCCTCGTCGCCCGCGGACGCGCCGCCTTCGACGCCGCCGCCACCGATCCGAAGTACTCCTCCCTCTACGAGGAGGCCCTCGCCAACTTTGAGGAGGCCGCGCGCATCGGAGCCGGCGTCTCGGCCGCATTCCGGGCGAGCAGGGCGGCCCGCATGATTGGCGACCACCCGGCCGCGCTGGACCTCGCGCGGGCGGGCGCTCGCTGGATCGAGGCCGGGGAAGACCGCGCCGCCAGCCTGGATCTGGACCAAAGCTTCCAGCGCACGCTGGCCGAGGCCGCGTTCTCCAGCTACCTGGCCGCGCCCAAAGAGTCGAAAGTAGAGCAAGCGGCGCGCGCCGCGCTCTTTAGCGAGACGCGGATCGCGATTGAAAAAGAAATCGGCCGCGCGCCGACGGAGACCTGGGCCTACCTGCAGCTCTCGAACCTATTCCTATGGGAGGGCCAGCGCGCAGAGTCGCTCCAGGCCCTTGAGTCCGCGCTGGCGGTCCAGCCCGGCGACGAGGGTGTCCACACCGCGCTCGTCAAGGCGCTGGGCGATCACGCAGAAACCGTCGCACGCGAGGGCGGCGCCGACGATGCGGGCGCGCTCCAGGCCCGCTTCGACGCCATCATCCAGCGCTATGCCGCCTTCCGGTCCGTTCACGCGGATGAGGCACTGGGCTACTGGTACGGCGGATTCGAACAGTTTTACGAGGCTCTCAATACCTTCGAAGGCGGGGCCGGCGACGCCGCCGCGTTCCAGGAAGCCGAGATCCTCTTCCGCCGCTGCGGGATGCTCAATCCCGGCTACCGCGAGACGTGCCTGGACTACGAAGTGCTCTGCCGCAACGGCCAGGGCTGGTGCGCCTATCAGGCCGAAAACAATGAAGAGGCTATCGCACTCTTCATGGGCACGGGCGAGCTCCGCACGCTCGAGGCAGCGCAGGCATCGGGCCGCGTCGCAGCCCTCGAGGTGCGCCTCCCGGGGTCGGGCGGCAGGGACCGCCTGCCCTCAGCGCTGGCCGGCCTCGACTTCGTCACGCGCCGCTTCCTCGTGGACGCGGAGGACGTCGAGGGGCTGACGCGCGCCGCCGAGATCGGCGACATGATGTTCGCCAGACGGCCAACCAACCCGAACCTCGCGAACAACGCGGGGTTCCTGAACCGCGACGCGGCGGTCCTCTGGGAAAAGTACCGCGCCACGGACAAGGACCCCAAGGTCGCGAAAGCCGCGCGGGCCCGTGCACAGGAGCTGATGGAAAGGAGCTACGCCGCGTATCAGGTCGCGGCGAGGCTCGCCCCGGACGACGTCCGCGTGGTCAATGACGCGGGCCTCATCATGACCTACTACCTTCGCAGCGATGTTGAGGCCGCCGAGGCCTACCTGCTAGATTCGGTCAAGGACGGCGGGCCCCAGCTCGAGGCCACGGATCTCAGCCCCGACGTCCGCGCTGCCCTGGAAGAAGCCTGGGGCGACGCCCACCAAAACCTGGGCATCCTGGAGATGACTCTCCGCGGGCGGCCCGCCGCGGCGAAGGCCTGGTTCGAGAAAGCCCTCGAGATTGGTCCTCCGTCACGAAACTGGCTCCGCAACGTCCTCCCGATCCTGGACACTTGGGCGGAGACAGGCGAAAAACCCGCCGCCATTGAGACTCTCGAAGCGCAGACCGTCTGGACCCATAATGCCCCACGTGACTGAGCCACCCGCCAGGACGCCCCCTCTCCCACCCAACTCCCCCACGACTCGGATCATGCTCCTCACTCTTTCCAACCTAGGCCCCGCGCTCGGGCTCCTTCTCGGCGCGGCCCTTCCGGCCGGCGCCGACGCCGCGACCGACGCCGCGACCATCACCTCGGGCGCCCGCCCGGCCACGGACCTCGCGGCGCTCCCCGCGCGCCTGGACGACCTATCAGACCTCCTGAAGAAGGGCATGAAAGAGCTCGTCGCAGGGAAGAACGCCGAGGCTGTCGCGACCTTCGAGGCCGCGCATGCAGGGAGCGGCGGCAAGGCCGAAACGGACATGTGGCTCCAACGGGCACGCATGTCGAACGGAGCGCTCGATGCCGCGTTCGAGATAATTCTTGAGCTGGAGTCGAGCGTCGAGGATCCGTCGCTCAGCGCCTACGCGATCGGCGTCGGGCGCTACCTCTTCGCGAAGCGAGAAGAGGCTAAGGCCGGCGACCCCGGTGGCGCGTTCGACGAGGCGCGTGGCTACCTGCAGGACGCAGTGGACGCGGCGCCGGACGCCTACCCTGACGCTTGGCGCATGCTCGCCGAATCGGCGCGTTGGGTCGGCGACCAGGACACCGCCTCGATGGCGATCGGGCGTGCGCTCGAGGCGGCGAAGGATGCAGCGACGCTCGCGCTCGCGTCGAAGATCCGCGTGGCGGCTGGCTCAACGATGCTGGGCAGCGAAGACACGAAGGACGCCGGCATGCGCATGATCGCCCAGGGCGTCGAGGATGCGCGCGCGGCCATCAAGGCCTCGGACGCGAGCAAAGAGAATGCAGTCACCATGGCGGACCTGAACCTCCAGCTAGGCCTCGGGCTGCTGTTCCTTGAGAAGAAGGACGACGCTGCCAAGGCCTACTCCGAGGCGATGGGCTGGGATCCCACCCAGGTCGACTTCGGCACCATGCTCAGCGTGTTCCGTGACGCTGAGGGGACCTCGCGGCCCTTCGTCGAATCTCTCGTGGACGGCGGCAAGCAGTTCGAGAAGCGCTGGGGCAAGAACATCGCGTCGGACGCAGGGCTCCGCTGGTGGCTCGGCTTCGGCCAGCAGACGCTCGGCCGCTACGACGACTCGATCGCCTCCTTCCAGGCCGCCGTTCAAAAGTACCCGGCGTACTCCAACTCGCACTGGTACATCGGCCTGTCCCTCTACTACAAAGGCATCGAGCACTACCAAGAGGCCGCGAAGAGCTGGCGTCAGTACGCCACCGTCGACCGCGACGGCTTCATCGCTACGATCAAGAGCGATCCGACCAACCTTGGCATCATCGATTTCGCTGGTTCGAAGCTTTACAGCGCAAACACGGGTCGCAACCGCGACGGGCAGGCCCTGGAGAAAGCCGCTGACATTTCGGAGCTCATCCTTCTGACCGACGAGACGAGTGCCAAGTTCTGGAACAACGTTGGGCTGTTTCACCGGGATGCCGGCGAGACCGTCGCGCGGATGAAGAACTACGAGCCGATGATGTCGGCGATGGAGCACTACGAGCGCTCCTGGGAGACCTACAGCAAGGCCGTGGAGCTGGCGCGCACGTCCTATCACCTGAACGACGCCGCGGTGCTGCTTCACTACTACCTCGACCGCGACTACGACCTGGCGATCTCTATGTACGACGAGGCCGAGGCCATGGCCACGAAGCGCCTGGCGGACGGCGGGCTCAGCCCCGGCGAGAAGCCGCTCGTTGAGATTGCGCTGCGCGACTCAAAGGACAACCGCAAGAAGCTGAAGGCCAAGATCGAGCGGGCCAAGAAGAAGAAGGAGACGCCCAAGGACGGCGACGGCGAAGGCGCTGGGAAGTAGCCAGGCACACCATGCTTCCGATTCGATTCATGGCACACCCCTCGGACCTTCCGGAGGGTGTGCCGGCCCTGATCCTGGACGGTTCTTTCCCCGAGGTGCGCCCGGGCGCATCGATGGGCTTGCACCTGGCTCACTGGCCCGGAAACCGTACGCCGAGCGAACTCCGTCGTGACCTGTCGACGGAGATCGCGTTCGCGTTCCTCGACCTCTCCGACGGCGAGCGCCTGGCCCTGCTGAACGGCGCCGAGTGCATCGCGCTGAATCACTACGACACGGACGGTATCTGCGCGCTCTTCGTGCTGATGAGGCCGGACGACGCGAACGCTCACCGGTCGCTCTTGATCGAGACCGCCGCGGCCGGTGACTTCCACGAGGTTCGCTCGGAGCACGCCCTCGCGATCGACGCCGCGGTGCGCGGCCTGAGCGGCGACGACAAGCTTGCTCTGGTGCACGAAGCCATGGACCTCGTCGGCCGCTTGCTGCCGAACCGAGACGCGGCCTTCGAGCATGCTTCAGCGGACCTGGAGCGCTACCGCGAGGATCGTGCCGCGCTCGAGGCTGCCCACTTCGACGACCTCATCTACATGGACATGGCGCTCTGGATCTCGCCGCTGCGCCAGGTGTCCGATGCGGCTTTCGACCCAGGTCGCCACGCGTTTTTCCACGACGGACGCGCCGATCGCGCCCTGCTGCTCGGCCGCACGTCCGCCGGCACGACGGCGCGCTTCGTGATCGGTACCTACTCGTTCTTCGACGTGGTGTCGCGCAAGCCTTCTCCGAGGCCGGACCTATCCCTCCTGTGTAAGAAGCTCAACGCCGCCGAGGGCACCAGCACATCGGGGCCCGATGCCTGGCGCCATCAAAGCCCGAACGGTGCGTCGCCCGAGCTCTGGTTCGGCAAGGAAGGGCTGCCGCTCTACGCCGAACACGCGGGCGACTCCCTGGCGCCCAGCCGCCTCACGCCTGAGGAGATCAAAGCCTTTTGCATCGATGCAGTGCGCGATACGTGGCCTCTCCCAGACGACGATGACGAGGCGCAGAATGGCGAGGACATCTTCGCCGTATGACGCTCCTTCTGGACACGCCCATGGGCGAGGACGGCCTCGTGGTCCAGCGCTGCAGCCTCTGGGGTTACAACGCGATCGGGGTCGTCTCAGGTGACGAGGCCGTAGCGATCGACCCGGGCATCACGCCCGAAGAAATCGCCACGTTTCGCGCGGCGCTGACGGCGAACGGCGCGCGCCGCGTCACGCACGTCGTGTTGACCCACAGTCACCACGATCACATTCGCGGCTGGAACGCCTTCGAAGGCGCGACCATCGTGGCCCCCACCGCGGTGGCTGAGAAGCCCGAGAACTCGCGTTCCCGCATTCTCGCCGGCAAGTCCAAGGTCGACGAGCGCATGGGCGTGAGCGACGCGGACTTCAGGTACCCGCGCGTGGACCAAACCTTCGACGAGGCCCACCAGATCCGAGTGGGCTCGATGACGCTGGATCTCCGCTCGCTCCCCGGCCACTCGGACTGCTCGAGCATCGTGATCGTGCCCGAGCTCAAGGCGATCCTCTCCGCCGACTACCTGGTGTCCCCGGGCCTCCCCTACTGCCGCTGGGAAGCCGCGCCGTTCGAGCGCGCCAACGAGCGGCTTCGCGAGCTGATCCAGGAGTTCGAGATCGAGCGCGTGATCCCGGCGCACAACGACCTCCTCCATTCCCAGGCGGCCGCTCTTAGCGCCATCGAGGAAGAGCTCAGCTACTTCCAGTTCCTACGTGCAGAGGTCAAGCGCCAGCTCGACCTGAACCTCAGCACGGACAAACTCCTTCGGGCCTGCGCCGCCGCCATGGCAGAACGCCGCGGCGTCGACCTTGGACCGAAAGCCCGCCAGGACGCAGACAACGCGCGCAGGGTTCAAAGGGAATTGCTGGTGTAGACTCGGGGACATGACGGTGAAGGGAAGACGGCCAACGACATTCACTTTCCTTCTTCTCGCTGGTGTCTTTGTCCTCGGGGTGGGAGTCATCGCGTTCCTTAGCTGGGGAACGGAATCGAACGGTCCCCCCGAAATCCTCGCGGCGGCTCCGGCCCCCGACAACTCTGGCACCCAGGAGAGTGAGGGCGTGAGCGCGCTGGTGGAAGCCAGCCAGGAGCGAGCCGCACTGGACATGGATCCGGCGGAGCCCCAAGCCGACGCCAAGACGGAGGCTCCAGCCGCCGTGCCATCAATCATCGGGCTGGGCGGCTTTGTCACGATGAGCCCCGAGAGCTCCTGGGTCGACGTCCGAGAGATCCGCCAGATCGGTGCGAGGGTCCGGGTAGGCGGCGAGGTGAAGCTCCTGCCCATCCCCGTTTCGAGCGGCCGGTTTGAGCTCCGCTTCGTTCAACAGGAAGATGGCACCTACGCTCTCCCGAACGGCTCTCGTTCGTTCCCGTCCCTCGACGGGCAGGGCTCGGTGGAGCTCTTCGCTCCGAGGCTTGGGGACGCGATTGGGCAGCTCAGCTTTGAAGATACCGGGCACGGCGTACTGGAAGGCGGCGCGAAGATCACCTATCCGTTCGGCGCCGACGGCGTCGGGCTGATCCTCAAGGCAGCCGCGCGGGTCCAGCTCTTCACCTTTGACGCAGCGACCGATGAGCCCCTGGACGACGTAGACCTGTTCCGAGCGGGCACTCAAGTCAAACGGGGGCGCACGCTCTCCACCTCCCAGGGAGCGATCGCTCACGGCCTGGCCCACGGAGCCCCGATTCCCGCGGCCGATGGGCCGCGTGCTCGCCTGGAGCTGGAGGCGTATGTTGCTGGCTACGCGAAGCAGCGATTCAAAGCGGACTTCGCGGCGGGCGAGCCAGTGAGGCTACGGTTGGAGCGCGGAGCTACGCTCCATGTCAAGGTTGTCGGAGAGCTGCCGGATAACGCGTTCGTCGAGGTCAGATCGACGATTCCTCTGGGCAGCGCTATTCCCTCGAAGCGCGGCGACGTCACCTTCCAGGAGCTTCCCTCCGAAGCGCTGGCTGTCAGCCTGCTCGCTGGCGATGACTCCCGTGTCTTCAGGAGTGACAGCGCACGCCGCACCGAGCTCTTGGACGTAGCCAGCGTCCACCTCGCACCGGGCGAAGAAGCGCGCATCGAGCTTCACGCCCTGGGCTCGACGCCGCTCCCCAGCACGTCGGTGGGTGGTTGGATCCGAATCCCGAAGGCCTGGAGCCCGCCGGGCAACGGCATCCCCTACCAGCTGATTCCCACCCAGGGCCAGTCGCTCCCCGAGGCGGAGCGCGTCACCGATGCGCCGCTTCTCTCAGGCCCCGGTAACTCAGCCTCCGATCAAGCGGCCGACTCCCTGGTTACGTATCCCTTCCACGCAGGAGAGATTCCGCCCGGCGAGTACGTCGTCTACCTACCGTCCATACCCGCCTCGTCGACGCTAAGCGTCCTGCCCGGCCAGTCGAACCAGCTGAGCGTCTCGATGCCGCAGCCGATAGAACAACGCGTACGCGTGGTCGACCAGGAGACACGAGCCGTTCTTCCCTTCGAGGAATTGAGCGTGCGCATTCATCGATTCCGTCACTGGATTCCCATCAGGGTCGTGAAGAAAGCCCCCGGCGCAGATGATTTTATCTTCCTGGTTCAGGACGATCCGATCACCCTCATCGCTACCGAGGGCGACAGGTACTTCGGTCTATGGAAGACCATTCCCAAGCCGCGCCCAGGGCTCCAGATCATCGAGGCAACGCGCATCGAAGCCGTCCAGACACGCGATGGATTGCTCCTTCCCGTCACCGGGACCGTTCGCTAGGAGCGCGAACTCGCCCCGTCCCAAGCGACGTGGAGCTGATGTCGGAGCTCAGCCGCCTGGACGCGGAGAAGCAAGCTGGGCTCTTCGCGGCGCTCAAGCTCGCGCCTCTGACGAAGCTGCGGCGGCTCCAAGGCCGGCCCGATCCGTTAGTGGTAGAAGTCCTCGTTGACGGTCATTCGCCCAACGGCCTTCCGAACGTCTGCGTTTGCCTCCGCCACCGCGACGGTGAGACGGAGGCGTTTGACCTCATCAGCCCGCGCGACTTCGGGGAGCTTTCGGTGCATTTTGAGCTTGCCCTCACCGATGCAGCAGGACGGTCCTGGATGAGCTCTCGCGCAGCAGACCACGGGATGCACATTGGGCTCGTGGACGTGCTTCATTTCGCGCCCGCTCCGGCCCGAGCGATCGAGCACGAACGTCTTTTTCCACTGCACAGATCGCCATTTGCGGAACCAATGCCGCCGGGGAGCTACACCCTGGTCGTGCGGTACCGCGAGTCACGCCATCGCGAGGAGCGAGCGGGCGATGACGTCGTGATCGATTCGGCGCCTGTGTCCGTCACCGTCGCCGAGCTCTAATCCTCAGGCGAAGATGGGTCCTCGAGGTCCTTCGTGAGCTCCTGAAGCCGATCGAGTGACCAGCCCCGACCTGAACGTGGGACGTGGCGTCCCGGCAGTGGGCGCCGCGGCGCAGGTCGTCCAGCACGGCCCGCGCCTCCACCAGCAGCGCATCCCGGCGCGCCACCTCTTCGGGAGCCTTTGCCGCCGCCGCTGCCTGGGTGCGCCGGTGGAAGTCGTAGATCGCCCTCATGGCCTCCGCGGCCACCTTGTACTGGGTCCAGGCGTAGCCGTCCGTCGCTTCCCCGTAGGGGGCCTCGCGGCGGTCTCGGCGGTGCACTCGCCCGTCGGCGAGCGAATCGACCATCTCGCGCATCTCTGCGCACTTGTGCCGACCGGCTGAGGCAGCGAGCAGGCCGGCGGCAGAGAGTGTGATCAGGGCCGACAGCCCGAGCTAGACAAAGGTCAGAGGCGGCATCTTCATTTCGCCATGCCGACTGTGACGTCGAGCGCGCCGTCCCCTTCGCCAGAAGGTGTCCAAACCCGCACGCGATCCCCATCAACCTCGACGCGCACGCCGCGACCCCACGGATCGCCGGGGAGCTCGACGTCTAGTCCCAGGTGGACGGCCAGGGCGTGGCGCAGGAAGTCGAACCTGGCCATGCAGTAGATGCGGCTGCGTCCGGTGATGACGAGGTAGCGCCCGAAGTGTCCTATCAGCGGGTTGTCGTCCGCCTCCATCTCCGCTTGAAGGCTCTCAAGCGCCTCCATGGTTGCGACACCGGAGAGGCCGTAAGCGGCCTCTCCACGGCGCACCA
>JBLIHL010000060.1:0-16479 GCA_047635895.1 Paracoccaceae bacterium
CGAAGGCAGCAGCGCCAGCAGACGCTCATCTCCGCTGCTCGACGCATAGGCGTCCGCGAAGGTGTTCGCCAGCTCCAGCGCGCCGCGATAGCGCAGGTCCATCACCAGAAACGCAATCTCGGTCGCTACGTCTCCGCAGCGAAAGGCTGGCTCGAACTCAATGCAGTCGTAGATCGTGACAGGGTCGGTCATGCATACGTTGCGCGCATGCAGATCGCCGTGCCCATCGACGACGCGGCCGCTCTCGGCGCGCTTCTGGAGCTCGGGCAGGACCTGATCAAAGGCGCGGCCGCTTGCGCTCTGCAGCGCATCCAGCAGTTCGCGCGGCAGGCCGTGATCCGGTACGTCTTTGAGCTCCTCGAAGTTGGCGTTTGCGAACCTCAGGAGGCCCGTCGGCGCCCCTAGCTCGCGGACTTCAGAGCTACTGTCAGCGGTGCGATGGAAGGCCTCCACGGTCCGCGCTAGCCGGCAGACCTCCTCGGCCGTTACCGTGCCCGCGGCGACGAGTTCGTCCAGCATGCGATCCTGAGGAAGCCGGCGCATCACGACAGCGACGTCGACGTCGCCGCTACCCTCATCGTCCCCGAGCTCTGCGAATTTTAGTCCGCCGTCGTTCAGTCGCAGGGCGGAGGTGCCCAGGTACACGTCCGTGCAAAGGCGCCGATTGAGGCGTACTTCCTCACGGCAGGCCCAGCGGCGGGTCTCCAGCGGAGCGAAGTCCACGAACGGCAACGTCAGGGACTTCTTCAGCTTGAACACGCGGTCGCCCACCAGGCACACGATCGATAGGTGGGTCTGGATGATCTCGACCGTCGCGGGTGCACCCGGATAGCAGTGCGGATCGCTCAGTGCCTCAAGCAGTTGATCAACGTTCACGGTGACTAGCGTAACGCGCAGCATGGTCACTCGATGGAAATCAGTGGCGGATCACTTCCGCCCTCAGGCCAGCGTCACGGCAGGCTGCAGGATCTGGATCGTGGCGGCGTCCGCGTTGATCTCGACTTCGGCGCCGATCGGCAGCGTGAACTGCTTGTCGATGTGGCCGATCATGCTGCCGCGGAAGGCCGGAATGCCGAGTGGCTTGATGTGATCGAGCAGCACCTCTTCGAGGGTTAGTGACCCATGCCCACGGCCGGGCGGGCAGTCGGTGCACCGTCCGAAGATAAACCCCCGCAGCTTGCCGAGGACGCCCGACAGCGCCAGCTGGGTCATCATGCGGTCGATGCGGTACACGGCCTCGTCCACGTCCTCGACGAAGAGAATCGCGTCCTCGAAGTCCGGCAGGTAGGGCGTGCCAACGATCGACGTGAGAACGGTGAGGTTGCCGCCGAGCAGGCGGCCGCGCGCGACGCCGGGGTGCAGCGTGCGCGTCCGATCTTCGGTCTGGACGGTGTTGTCCGGTCCGATGTCGGCCGGGTTGTGGAGGAGTGGCGCCTTGCCGTCCATCAGCAGGCTGCTCTGGTGCTCCGCCGTGAACGTCGTGCGGGGGAAGGGGCCGTGGAAGACCACGAGGCCGGTTCGCTTGTGAATGCCCGAAAGGAGCGCGGTCGAATCGCTGTAGCCGACGATCACCTTCGGGTTCTGGGCGATCGCGTCGTAGTCGAGGTGCGGTAGAACGCGGGCCGAGCCCCAGCCTCCCCGAGCCCATATCCCCTTGATCTCGGGATCGAGGATAAAGCGCATGATGTCGGCGGCGCGCTGCTCATCGGTCCCTGCGAAGTAGCCGCGGCGTTCGAAATAGTGCTCGCTGAGGACGGGAACCAGACCCTGAGCGCGAAGAGCATCCTGGGCAATGTCGATGCTGACCGTGTCGAAGGCCGCGGTGGCTGGGTTGACCAGGCCGACGCGGTCGCCGGGCTGAAGCCGGGGGGGACGGATCAGGTCGCGGGCTGGCTTCTTCAGCGGTTCGCGGCGCGGCGCGTTCGCGTCCCCGCGCCGGAATCCGAGGAGAGGAAGCCCTGCGGTTCCCGCCAGGAAAGCTCGTCGGTCTTGTTGTCCCATAGTTTGACCCAATTGGTTGAACGCAGTTGATTGGACCCAGTTGATTGGACCCAGTTGGTTTTGCTCAGCGCCCGGTCAGGCGAGGTCGTACTCGGTAGAGGCCAGGAGTTGCTCCCGACGCGCCGCGACGTCGCCGCGAAGCGAATGCACGAGCCTGTCGCGCTGGTCGTACAGCCGGTATCCGTCGTCAGCACGCAGGTAGCCTTTGGCTTCCGGATGACGCTGGAGCAGGATCTCCTCGCCCAGGTCCGCCTTCAGCCGAGCGAGGCGATCTCGCTTGTCGAGAAGCGCTTTCGTCATGATCGGCATCACCATCGAGTAGTCGGCTGTCATCGACTCGGTCGTCTGCTTGTAGACGTCCTTGTCGACCTTACCCCAGGTCACAGCCTCGGCCGGTGGGCAAGATGAAAGGGACCCGTCGGTGACCGGCGCGGTCGTGATCTGAATGTCGTACTTGTAGCCGCCGATGTCTTCGAGGCCAAGGATCTGGCTCAGCGCTGGCTCTGGCTGGAGGTTGAAGTTCTTCGGGACGCCGCCGCCTAACACGAGGGTTCCAAGGGTCTTGGTGTCGGACTCGCGCTGGCCCCAAACGTGGTAGGCGCAGCTTTCAAACACCTCGGCGTGGAGGTCGATGTCGAAATGGTGCTCGCCCATGCCCTCCTGCGCCATGGCCCAGAGCTTCATCGAGTTCAGGAACACGGATCCATCGCTGGGCGCGCCGACGAAGATCGGGATTGCCTTGCGATTGCAGAGCGCGAGGAGTCCTTCCGGCGCGTCGTTACGGGCCTCCTGGCGCGCGTAGCGGGCGCCGAGGAGATAGCGCATCTCGGTGCCGGTCATGCGCTTTTGGAACTCGGGGCACTTCAGCACGGCGGACAGGAACTGATCCTGTCCGAGCAGCACGTTCTCGTCGAAGCCGACGTCCGTGATGCGGATGATCCGATCATCCCGGAGCGCGCCGTCGTCCCCAAAAATCGGGACCTCGTGGATCGGGTGCTGGTCAGCGTCGTTCAGGCAGCGGTGCCCGTCGTGATAGCACACGGCGTCCGTGGTAGAGACGAGGCAGAACCAGCCGGTCTCCAGGAGAGGGTTGAGCCAGGCGATGTGCTGGCCGCTGGCGGTCACGGGGCCCGCCACGGCGAGCGTCATCGGCACGCCTTCGCCAATGGCGCGATCGAGGAGCCCGAAGACCCGGCGCATGTAGCCCCCGCCAAAGCTCGGGAACGCGTGCTCAAGGAGATGATCTAGATGACGGATCTCCGTTACGGGGCGGTGGCGGAGCGGAGCGCCGCCCTCAGCGCCAGTCGCGGAACACGGCTGTGGGTCTTTTCGGGTCGGCATTAGCTACGGGTCTCCGTGACTTCGATCATTCGTTCGAGGGCGGCGCGTGCCTGGGTCACGAGCTCGGCTCGCTCGGTGTCGCTCAGGCGGTCTCGCTTGCCTGTGGTTTCATTCACGGAGTCGCCGGCGAGTACGCGGCAGGAATCCGGCGCCTTGCCTTGGCGCAGGAGGTCGAGGATGCCGGCGAGGTGGGGCGGATCATTCCGGCTCATGGTCGCGCAGCCGCAGCCGGCAGCCATCGAGCCGGGGACCTCGGCGAGGTGGACGATCTCAACGCCCTTCTTAGCACCTTCGTTCCGCGCGTTGCGCACGAAGTGTCCCTCGGTTCCGATCGCAATCTTGTCGCCGGGCTGGGCGTCCTTGACGGCTCCCCAGAGGAAGTTGGTGCTGCCCGAACCGTCGGCAGCGCGGACGGTGTCAAGCGGCGACTCGGGGTGCACGAGGACGCGGTATCCGCGCTCGCGCCAGTACTCGCACATCTCCGGCGTGAAGACCGTGTGCACGCCGCAGTAGGAGCCCCAGAGGATCATCTCGGAGTCGTCGAGGGCGCTGAGTCCACCGTCGACGTCGGCCAGCGTGTAGTTTGCACCGTGGGTCTGCGGGTTGGGCAGCGTCAGGAGGCGCGACTGGTCCATGTTCAGGCGATCTGCGACGTTCCGGCCGAGGTGTTGGTCGGGCACGAAGAAGAGCTTTTTGCCCTGCTCGCGCGCCCATTCAACGATGTGGTGTGCATTCGAACTCGTGCAGACGGCGCCGCCCGTGCGACCTGCGAGGGCTTTGATCCGTCCCGACGTATTCATGTAGGCGACGCAGAGGAGGTCGTCGCCGTAGCGCTCGAGAAGCTGATCGGCGATCGGCTCTACCATGTAGTCCTTGGCGAGCATCTCCATGGTGCAACCTGCCTTGGGATTCGTGATCCAGATCTCCTGGTGGGGGTGGCTCAGGACCGCGACGGTCTCCGCCATGAAGTGCACCGCCGACTCGACGATCACGCGCTTCTCTGGGTTGTTCCTGGCCTGGAGCGCCAGGACGTAGCTGTCTGACACCGATCCGTGGTAGCGCTCCACCAACTTTACGATCTCGCCGCCCATGTAGAAGTGGGCGAGGAGGAGGAGCTCGTCCCCAAAGTGGTCCAGGGCCGGAAGCGCGTACTGGTCGAGCCAGGGAAGTACTGTCTCGGGGGTCCGATCCGGCAGGGCGAGGTACTCCTCCGCGTAGGGCTTCATTTCCGCCTGGTACCAGTCGAGCGGGAGGTCCGTCTGGCAAATCGGAATGCCTGCCTCGAGGGTCAGGCCGGTCGAGGGAATCGCGCCGGAATCGGCCCTGGAAGCGGTGCCGCTGACTGCGGGGGCACCGTCGGGGGCACTGCCGAGAGCCTGCGGGTGAGCCTTGGAAGGAGCGGGATCGTTCATGGAGGGACCTAAGAATTCAGGGGCAGGCGGAAATGGGCCGATGAAGAGGATACGCCGGAAGGCTCCTTGGAGGATTCCCAGGGAGCCGGATCTTCAGTGGTGCGACCTTGCGTGCCTCGACCGTTTGATCTGCCCCTTCCTATCCGTAAGCTCAAGAGTACCCTGCCCGTAAACGCTGTCCCCACGCCTGCGCCGCCTCAGCGGTCGAAGCCCCACAGTCCATGAACCTTCCCCAGCACAATCGCCCGCTCAGGGACCTCGTCGTCAGTGGAGCATCGGTCACGTGGTGTGTCCTGCTCCTGGCGGCTGCCGGTTGCTCCTCCACGGACAAGAACGAGGAGTCTGGGCCAGCGGTGGAGCACGGCCTTGAGGCCGTGCCACGAGACGTCTCGGAGAACGGCCAGGTTTGGGACAAGGCTGTGGGGGGCATCGATGTGGTGATGTCGAGTGGGAGCCTGCGGCAGTTCAGGCCAGGTACCTACGTGGAGAAGCGGGTTTCCGGCGAGCCGGCCGTGCTGCACTTCGCTGATCTGGACGGGCTCACGCTAGACCTGACCGGCGTGGAGCTTCGCGGTCAGGCTGCGGACGCGGACCTCGACGAAGCCGTCGGCGTGGGCATCCGGTTGCTCAACTGCAAGAATGTCACCCTCAAGGGCGCGAAGCTCGGCGGCTTCAAGGTCTGTCTGGCCATCGAGAACTGCGCAAACGTCACCGTGACCGACGTGATCTGCGACGGCTGGTTCGGACAGCGCCTCCGGTCCACGCGCTACGCGGAGGACCTGTCTGATTGGCTGCGCCCACATGAGAACGACGCTCTCGAGTGGGAGACGAACTACGGCGCCGGCATTTCTGCTTCTGATTCGTCAGAGGTCACTATCCGTAACTGTCGCGGCCGTCGCGGTCAGAACGGGATCCTCCTGACGCGGGTGACGGGCTCCCGAGTCTTTGACAACGACTTTTCATTCCTGTCGGGATGGGGCCTCGGGATGTATCGATCCACGGGCAACGTCATCAGCCGCAACGTATTCGACTACTGCGTGCGGGGCTTCAGCCACGACGTGTATTGGCGCGGCCAGGACTCGGCCGGCATCCTGATGTTCGAGCGCTGCTCGGACAACGTGCTCGCCTACAACAGCGCGACCCACGGCGGCGACGGTGTGTTCCTCTACGGTGGCAACGACATCGTGGAGCGCGGGCTTTCGGACGCGACGGGGTCTGACAACAACCTTTTCCTCGGCAATGATCTTCGCTATGCAGTGGCGAACTCGTTGGAGGCGACGTTCAGCCGTGGCAACGCGGTGATCGACAACCAGCTTTCGGGTTCGCACCAGCACGGGATCTGGGGTGGTTACTCCTCCGAGATGCTGATCACTGGGAACAAAGTGAACGACACGATCGGCGCCGCCATCACGATCGAGCATGGTCAGGATTGCGTCATCGCGGACAACGAGTTGACTCGCAATGAGATCGGCGTCGAGCTGTACTGGGATCAGGACCCAGCGCTGGTCGAGGGCCCCTTCGGGCGCAATAACGACACGCGCTCGCGTGATCACTGGGTCCTTACGAATGCCTTCAGCTCCAACGTGCTCGACCTTGTCGTGCGGCAGACCACCGGGCTTATCTTCCACGGCAACGAATACACGCCGGGCACCCGCGAGCCGTACTTCGAAGGCGTCTCTTCCGACGCAGACGCAACGCTGGACTCGACGACGGTCCAGCGCTGGTTGGATGCTCTAGACGGTTCGTTCCCGTCGGGCAATCTGAGCGCCACAACGCTGAATCCCTGGATTGGTCGCGATCCTCAGCTGCTCACGAAGTGGTCGTCGATGAAGCATGGCGACTTCCCAGGGACCCAGGAGACCAGCGCCGAGAAGCGCGACGAGTTCCGCGGTGGCCTCGAGTCCATCGTGATGGGTGAGTGGGGCGCATGGGACTTCCGCTCGGGTGCTCCCAGGCCCAAGGAGGTCAAGCCCGGAGGGCTGCTGGCCCAGTCGACCTGGAACGCGCTCTGGTTCCTGTGGAAGCCGAATGGAAGTGATCCTCGGACCTCGGAGCGCGCCTGGCGCGCCCGGGCTAATTCGCCCATCCTGCGTTCGGAGGTTGAGAGCTTCATTAACCCGTGGGCTTCCGAGGACAACCGGCGCCTCATTGGCAACGACTTCTTTGGCCTCTTCGCAGCTACGACCATCCAGGTGAAGGAGCCGGGAACCTTCGATCTGTCCGTCGTGTCGGACGACGGCATCCGCGTCTACGTGGACGAGGAACTGGTCATCGAGGACTGGACCCTGCACGCACCCCAGCAGAATGAGCGCACGCTCCAGCTGGATCGGGGTGAGCACATCATCCGCTTCGAATACTTCCAGATCCAGGGGGCGGCTGCACTCGTTGTCGCACTGCGCGCGCACTGATCTTGTAAGGAACGTGCAGCGGTTCAGCGACGCGAGGCATGCGACGGTGGGGGATGAGTAGCAGCCAACGGCCGTCCCGGGATGAGGAGGCTTAGATTCGAAAGTCTGATCGAGAAGCACGGGACCAGGGAGCACCTTGGAAATGGCGACTGCGCGGCGCGCAGTGAGTATCCTTGCCGCTGCCATAGTCTCTTTCCCCTCGCCCCGCTGCCAATGTCACCCTCGCCCTCCGACGTCAATTCCGCTTCCGTGGAAGCTCATCGGCGCCCGACGAAACTCCAGGCCGCGGAGGCCGTACTCGGCGACCTGTCGCTTGGGGAGCGCATCCTGCTGCGGCTCTCCAAGGACCCCCAGGGCGTCGAGATCGTCTCGGACTACGAGACGCCGACGTCCGGCTGGACGGTCGACAACGCCCTCTCCAATTTTGAGACGGCCTTCCCGGGCTTCCGGGACATGATCCGGGGCAAGCGCGTCCTGGACTACGGCTGCGGCGATGGATTCCAATCCGTGGCCATGGCCCGGGCGGGAGCGACCGAGGTCGTGGGCGCCGATGTTTCAACGACGCGGATCGGAAACGCGCGCGCGCTAGCCGAAGAGTCCGGCTTGGAGAACGTCGTGTTCACCGAGGCGGCCACGGGTGAGTTCGATGTGGTCACGTCGCTCAACGCGGTCGAGCACTTTGTGCGACCGGAAGACAACCTCCGCGAGATGCTGGCGGCCCTGGCTCCTGGTGGGAAAATCTACGTCACCTTCGGACCACTTTGGTTGTCTCCCTTCGGCCACCACATGATTTTCTTCACCGGTGCGCCTTGGATCAACCTCTTCTTCAAGGAGAGCACGGTTTATCGGATCCGGAGCCTCTACCGCACGGATGGCGCGACCAAGTATTCGCCAGACATGAATCGGATGACCGTTTCGGGGTTCGAACGACTGCTTCGCAACTGCGGCGCGCGGAACGAATTCGTCACCTACCGAACGGTCAAAGACCTTCCGCTGGTCGGCCGTATTCCTTTCCTGCGGGAGTTCTTCGTCAACCAGGTCGACGCCGTTCTCGTCCCAGCGGATTGAATCAGGAGGACGCTGTGGGCTTCGCAGCTGCCATCAGATCGAGTCGCAGCATCCATCCGCTGGTGAACAGCGTGCAGGTGTCTGCGATCAGGCCGGGAGCGGAGCCCACCGTCGCGTTGTGCATCATCCAGCATGGAACCGCGACCAGCAGGAAGGCTCGGAAGCGGATGGCGGAGAGCTGATAGCGGCCGAGACTGATCAGGGCGAAACCAAGGCCGGCGAAGACCGAAGCGGCTCCGGACCAGGTCATCACGAGCGCGATCGCAATCAGCGGGAGCGTGCCGAGGTAGGCCAGGCGGAACCCTGGACGGCCCCCGAGGGGGATCGCGAGCAGTGCCTGAGTGAACGCTAGCGCGTTCATGGCCGCTCCAGTGATGGCTCCCTCCAGGACGTAGTGGAGGCCAAAGAAGAGTGCCACGCCCGACTGCGCCAGGAGCATATGCGTGCGCGAACGAAAGAGTGGCCAGGCAACCGCGAGCGCGGCGCCTACCAGGCCAATGGCGAAGGCGGGGGTCAATGGATAGCGCCCCGTTGGATAGCTCTCGGGGAGGAGCGGGTCAGTCGCCGAACTGGAAGACGTCGCCGTAACGCGATTCACGCATCTCGAGGAAGTCGCGGTCCGTACCAAGCGCTTGGAGTTCCGCGACGGAGATGGGGCCTTGACTCAGATAGCTGCGCGCCTCACGGAACTTCTTCAAGCGAGCGAGCGTGCGTGCGATCCCGACGTAGGGCTCCTTGCGAGCTCGCGCGACCTCGTCATTCGCCATTTCCGTCATGACGGCGCGCCAGTCCCGGAGGGCTCCGTTCCAGTCGCCGATCGCGTGCAGCACCGTGGCGCGGTCCGAATGTCCGCTGATTGAGTTCTTGTCGCGCTTGATCCGAGAATCAAACTCCTCGAGAAGGTCCTGCCGCGCGCCGCGGTCCTTGAGTCTCGCCATGAGCATCCGAGCGGCCTGGCGGACATCCGGGCGGCTCGCTTCCTGGAAGGGCTCAACGTCACGCTTGATGACGGTGCCGATCTTTGCGTCCGTCAGGCGCAGAGTATCGAAGATCCTGACGCGTGGCTCGTTCGGCGTCGTCGCGTGGACGGCGATACTGCCGAGGGCGCGCGCATGCTCTGGATCCTCCAGGAGTGTCTCGTGCAGCTCGTAGTAGTCGGCGATCGCGCTGGCCAGGGGCTTCGCGTCCTTGAGGGTATTGAGAAGGTCCAGGATCTGGCTTGCGGAGGACTCCGCGGGCGCGGTCGCCAGGGCTGCCAGCGCGCCCGCGCAGAGCATTGGGTCAGCGCTCTTTAGCGACTCTCCAATGAAGCGGCTGGCGAGCGGGTCGCGGAGAAGTGCGAGCGTGGAGAAGGCCGCGTAGATGACAGACTCTTGCGCATCAGGTTTGAGGTCCCCGGCCTTCTTTCCAGACGCAATCTGGATCAAGGCCGGCGCCACGCGGCGAGGCTCCAGCGTCGTTCTCAGGGACAGGAGTGCGCCGAGTCGTGCCTGGGTAGAGCCCGTGGCTGCCATGTCGAGGAGCGCGTCCGTCGTGGTGGCGCTGGGGGCGTCGCGCAGCACCTCGGCGATCAGCTGGGACCGGAACACGGTCCGGCGACTGACGTCCTCGCCCGGCTCGAGGTAGGGGACGAGAAGGGGGAGGGCAGCGGTGCCAAGGTTGGTGAGCTCCGCAGCCTTGGCTCGGCTCTCCAGCCCTCGGCGAGACGACTTCAGGGCGTCGATCTCCCGGATCAGTTGGGCCACCTCCGGTTGGAGAGACCTCGCCTCGAGACCGCGCTCGGCTCGGACCTCACGGAGCAGGTCCTCGAGGCTACGGCGGGGTGTTTGGGACTGGGATGGTCCAGCCAACGGCGCTGCAAGCGGTCCAGCCAGCGGGGAAACCAGCGGGGTAACCAGCGGGGTAACCAGAGGGGAAACCAGAGGGGAAACCAGAGGGGAAACCAGCGGGGTAGCGACGGTGGCCGCCAGGGCGCTCGACGTAAAAAGGAGCGGAGCCCCGAAGCAGGCGAGCTGGGCGAACAGAGGGAGGCGTGGGGCAGATTCCATAGCAATGGGATCGTAGTTCACAAGGGACGCCGGGTCACCGATTCGCGCCCGGGAACCCTCAGGATTGGCCAGGAGTGGCTCAGCTCTGAAGCGACTCGTCCGGACCGCCCATGCGCCGGCCCTTGGAAGCGTCCTTGGGGGCCCTCATGGGGGCGACGGCGACGTCACGTGTACCGGGTATGCGGCGTGCCGTCCCGGGCGCCGGCCTTAAGCCCGTGCTCGATTCGGCTTCGGGCGCTTGGAAATCCCGCTCGTAGATGGGGCGGAGCTGATCTAAGTGTCGGAATAGCCAGGCATGCATAACTGTCCCACATCTTCGGCAGTTGATTGCGAGTCCCTGCCCCCCTTCGCAGACTTACCTGCCTAACCTGCACGATTCGCGGGATGAAACCACGCAGCGCGGCCCTGAATTGACCCATAGCACCAGCCCTCCCTTGCCCGAAACTCCCCGTAGCTACATGACCGAGGCCTCTTCGGGCCACGGTACCGAGCGCCGCCAGCGCCATCCCCACCGGGCTCCGGACCTCCGTGGCCCCAGAGACCACGACGTCGTGGTGGTCGGCGGCGGGCACGCGGGCATCGAGGCAGCGCTAGCAGCAGCGCGTCTGGGGGCGTCCGTCGCCCTCGTCAGCTTCGACCGAGGCAAGGTCGGTGAGATGTCGTGTAACCCGTGCATCGGTGGCCTCGGCAAGGGCCAGATGGTCCGTGAGATCGACGCGCTCGGGGGGGTGATGGGTCTAGTGGCGGATGCGACCGGCATTCAGTTCCGCATGCTCAACACGGCCAAGGGCGCCGCGGTCCGCGCGCCTCGGTGTCAGTCGGATCGTCACCGCTATCGGGAGGTCGCGACCCAGACGGTCCTTGACCACGGCGGCATCGAGCTGGTCGAGGGCGGGGCGGTCGGACTCATACTCGGGGATCCGCTGGTCCGCGGCGGCAAGCCCACCGTGCTCGGCGTCAAGCTGGAGGACGGTCGTGCTCTCCGTGCACCAGCGACGATCCTGACGACGGGCACGTTCCTGCGGGCGATCATGCACATGGGGGAAGTGATCACCCAGGGTGGTCGCGTGGGCGAGCGCAGCGCCGAGGGCCTCTCCGGCGACGTGGAAACGCTGGGTCTCCGGCTCGGTCGACTGAAGACCGGGACGCCCCCGCGCCTCGACGCCAAGACCGTCGACTTTGGCGTCATGGAGGAGCAGCCGGGGGACGCCGTCCCCAGGCCATTCTCGTACCTGACCGACAAGGCGCGGTTCCCGACGCTGCCGCAGGTCAACTGCCACATCACGCACACCTCGCCCGCGACCCACGACATCATCCGCGACAACATCCATCGCGCGCCGATGTACTCGGGCGCCATCGGTGGAGTGGGGCCGCGCTATTGTCCTGCCGTTGAGGACAAGATCATGCGCTTCCCCGAGCGCGAACGGCACCAGGTGTTCATCGAGCCTGAGAGTCTTGAGACCGACGTGCTCTACGCGAACGGCGTGTCGACATCGCTGCCCGCCGAGATCCAGGAGCAGTTCGTCCACACCATTCCGGGGCTGGAGTCCGCCAAGTTCCTGCGCCACGGCTACGCGGTGGAGTACGACTTCGTCCAGCCGAGCCAGCTCAGCGACACGCTCGCCGTCCAGGACGTGCCTGGGCTCTTCCTTGCGGGCCAGATCAACGGAACGTCCGGCTACGAAGAGGCTGCGGGCCAGGGGCTCATTGCGGGTGCCAACGCCGCGCTGTGGATCCAGGATCGCACGCCTTTCGTGCTCAAACGCCACGAGGCGTACCTCGGCGTGATGGTGGACGACCTCGTCATCACCAACCCCAAGGAGCCGTACCGCATGTTCTCGAGCCGAGCCGAGTACCGGTTGCTCCTGCGCCAGGACAACGCAGATCGCCGTCTCGTTTCGCTCGCTGTCGACGCGGGCCTCGTGGAGCGATCTCGCCTCGATGCGGTCGAGAAGAAGGCGGCCGCGATCGAGCGTGCCATCCATACGCTCAGCCGCCTGCGGAGTGCGGACAACAAAGCGCTCATCGACGTGCTGCGCCGGCCTGAGGAATCGTTTGCCTCGGTGACTGCTCCGCTCGATGCCTCAAGCGGGCTCAAGGATCTCCCGGAGGAGGTCTGGGAGGCCGTCGAGATCGACGTGAAGTATGAGGGTTACATCGAACGCCAGCAGGTCCAGATCAACCGGCTCGCGCGCCAGGAGAACGAGGAGATCCCGCGGGACCTTGACTACCAAGCGATGCAGGGGCTCGGGACCGAGTCGCGCGAAAAACTGATGGACCTACTTCCGCGCACGCTCGGGGCAGCTTCGCGCATCGAGGGCGTCAGGCCCAGCGATGTGGCGCTGATCGGGATCCAGCTCCAGAAGCTGAAGTAACCGGGGGCCAACTACCTCTTGGCCTTGACGGGGGCTTCGTAGCGCTCGACGCTCGAAGCCTCCATGTTGTAGATCGCTGAGGTGTAGCCGTACTCGTCCTCGACGCGGCCGGGCGTGAACGTGCCTCGGACGGTCACCGGAACGTAGGTGAAGTACTCACACGTCTTGCCTTCTTCCATCTCGACCATGACCCATTCATCGGGCCGCGGCGCGCCGCCGAAGCAGCACGACTGCAGGTCGCGCACCAGCATGAACGAGATGACCTCGGTCGAGCGCCTCTTGTACTCAAGAGCGATCATGTAACCGACGACGGCGCGATCTTCGCCCGCCTTCTCGATGACCGTCTCCGGGAACTTGAAGAGCTTGGCGGCCTCGGTCTCGGGCTTGTAGATGTAGTCGAGGAGCTGGTCGATGTCCGCGCCGAGGAGCGACAGGTCACCGAAGGTAATGAGTCCTTCGATGGTGCCCTCCGCGGTCTGGCCCGGATCTTCGCGAAGGCCCGCGGCGAGGTTCGGGTCGATGAACGAGGGAACGCCGTCGCCCGGGCGCGGGAGGTCAGCCGTCAGGTCGACCTCCGTCGCGCTGCCTTCGACTGCCGCCGAATCCATCCCCTCGAGGGATCCATCGTCCACGGGCATCGGTGCCGGATCCGTGAAGGAGCGGCCCTCGATCGGTGCGCCATCCGCACTGGATCGCGTGACCGTCGCGTCGGAGTCGATGCGCTCAGGCGCTGACTCTCCGCATCCCGCGGCTACGAAGCCAGCGGCGGCAACGAAGGTCGAGAGGGCGAGAGACGGGACGAAGGTGTTGAGCTTCATGACGGGGTCGAGCAGTGGGCGGAACGGTCGGGGTCAGTCGATTGTGGATCCCGGGGGCTCTGCATGGAAGGGTCGAGGCGGTTGGAGGCCCTTAATCATCGGATGATCTGGGTCAGCGGGGCGCAGCCAAAAGCTTCTGAAGGCCCTGCAGCGCGACTTCGCGCCTGGCCAGAACCTCCTCGAGCCGGGCTGCCTGGGCCTTAGCCATCGTCTGATCAGCCTCCAGGGCCGCTTTTTGGAGTCCTGGAAGCGGCCAGGCGGCGTAGCCCGACGTCTCATCTGGGGCCGCGTAAAGGTTGCGATACCACGGGCGTCCTGGCAGTCCAGAGGGCTCCAGCCAGTCACGCTCCATGCCCCGCAGGATGCGCTCGGTTCGCGTGCGCCATTCGACGTCCCGGTTGGCCTTCCCCGAGAGGGCGGCCTCGAGACCTCCCTGGACGCGGAGTGCGCGCTTGGCCTGGGCGTCCGCGTGGGCAATCAGCGGGCCCAGGCTGGCGTCTTCCTGGAACAGGGCCGGGCTGCTCTTCACGAGTGCACGCGCGGCGGCTGCGAGGGCGGTGGCCGGCTCCGCCAGGTCAACCGGCGGCAGGGGCGCACAGGCCGCCCGGTCCGCGGCGACGGCCGTGATGCGGGTGACGAGCGCGGCCGACTCGTAGTCGGGGCCGACGACGCGCCGGTACCATTCGAGGTCGTCGTAGAGGCTGTGGTAGGCGGTGCCGGGCGCGCCGCGCGCGGAGATCGAAGCGCTCGGGAGCGAGCAGAGCGCGAGGAACGACACGTGATCCGAGCCGCCACCGAGGAACCCGACTTTGGGTAGGGCCTCTGAGTCCTTGCCGCGCCACGCGTCCAGCGCGGTGCCCTCATATGTGCCCTTAGATGTGGGCTGCGGCACCCGCGCTGCGGCTCCTGCCAGCAGGCGCGTGAGGGACGGCGACGCCGACACTCCGAGCCGCAGGCCGGAGGCCGCAGCGTCCAGGTTGATGTAGAGCGTGCCGCCGTCGATGATGCGCTCGCGGTTGCCCTCGACCCATTCGGTCGAGCCGATGATGCCGTGCTCTTCCGCGCCCCAGGCGGCGAAGGTCAGGGTGCGCGCGGGCCGCTTTCCACGCGCCTTGTACTGCTGGCTCAGGACGCGTGCCGTCTCCAGCACGCCGATCAGCCCGGACGTCGGGTCATCGGCGCCGTAGATCCAAGCGTCGTGGTGACAGCCGACGATCACGCCCGGATCGGCCGGTCCGGACTCGGTGCCACGCAGCGTCGCGATCACGTTCGCGGTCAGGGCGAGCGACCGCTTCTGGTGGACGGCGAGCCTGACCCGCAGGTCCTTGCCACCCTCGACGCGGTAGCGAAAGGGCATGCCGCCCTGCCAGTCCCCCGGAACGCCGGGGCCCTTCATCGGCGCCATGATCTGGGTCGCTGCCAGCCAGCCGACCGGCTGCACCGGGATGCGGGGTAGGTTCACGTCGGCGGGGTCAAGGCGCTCGGCGTCCGCCGTAGCTTCGCGGTCGGGGGTCAGCGGATCGCCGGAGTAGGGGAGCGTCTTGAGCGAGCCGCGCTGGATCTGGTTGCAGTTGGCCCAGCCTCCCTCGGGGGACTCCAGCCCGCGGCCGTAGCCCGAGTCGGCCGGATCCGTGTAGATGATCAGGCCAGCGGCGCCCGCCTCTTCGGCGTACTTCGCCTTGTAGCCGCGGAAGTTCCCGCCGTAGCGCGTCATCACGATCTTGCCGGTGCAGTCGACCCCGAGCTCCTTGAGCTTTTGGAAGTCCTCCAGCCTGCCGTAGTTCGCGTAGACCACCTCGCCGGTCACGTCGCCGCTGCCTGAATAAGCGTTCCAGCCGAGTCGAAGGAGCGCCGCGTCAGCGTCTTCGAGCGTCTCGCTGAACCGGTCACCGGGGAGAGCGGACTCGGTCAGGTTGAGCCGGATCGGCGAGGGGCTCACGATCTCTAGCTCTGCGCTGATCGGCTCGCTCAGGTAGGCCAGGAAGGGGTGGATCTGGACCTCAAGGCCCATGTCGCCGAAGGCTTTGGCCAGGGCAGCGATGACGCGCTTGTCGCCGGCGGAGCCCGCGGCGTGGGGCTCGGAGGCAACGAGGTCGTGCCACTGGCGAAGTGAGTCGGGCGAAACGCCGGCGACGACGGCGTCGTCCGCGCTCAGTCGGGCCGCATGGGCCTGCTGCGGCCAGTACTCCAGCCCGATGGGGACGGGCCCTTCTCCAGGTGAGGCGCCAGGGGCCTGGGCGAGAAGGGTGAGAAGCGTTAGGGACGCGAGGTGGGAGAGTGCCAGCATGCCCCAAGTCTATCGCGTCAGCTCCCGAGTCCAACCGTCGGGCCCAGCCGGCGGGGAGCCTGTTGCGCACAGGCCGAATTCCAGCTACGAAAAAAGGCCTCCACACGGGAGGCCTCTCGTCGCGCGCGCAGCACACCTCACGGGGAGGTGTCTACGCGCCGAACAGGGCTAGATGCTTCAGCCCTGGTCTTTGTTCTTCGCTTTGACGGCCTTGATGACGCCCGCCTTGAGCAGCGTCGGGTACGCGCCGTTCTTGTCGATCGTGCGCATGGCCTTCGTGGAGAGGCGCAGAGTCACGAACTCGCCCATCTCCGGAACCCAGATACGCTTCTTCTGGACGTTCACTTTGAACGTGCGCTTGGTGTGCCCCGTTGTGCGGAGACCGACGCCGCCAGACTTCTTGGGAAGACCACGGCGGGCAATGTTTCCACCCACTCGGGTTCCGCGACCGGTGACTTGGCAAGTACGGGACATTTTTGAAATGCTCCCTGAAACGGGAGGCTGGCTGGATATCTGTCGGGAGTGCAGTCCGTCACCACGACGGTCTGGCGCTCACCGCTCTGAACGCTTTCGGCCCAGGAGGGTAGCGATCAGAGTGGCTGAAGCCACCCTGAAGGTCTTATTTTTAGTGCCTCTCGTCCCCATAAATGCGAACCGTGACTCGTCCTTGGGCGTCGACCCACCCCCGGTACATCCCTGGAGTGGTAAAAGGAGCCGCCAG
>JBLIHL010000061.1:0-16378 GCA_047635895.1 Paracoccaceae bacterium
GCGGCAGCATGTACCGGTAGCCTGAAACCCACCAATCCTGCCCGTGAAACGTCCCGAACGTGTACAGGACGGTCCAGAGAAGCGGATAGAGCACAACCGCGAGGAGCGGAGTTGGGCTCCCGGTTCTCCGCCAGGTGCGCACCTCCTGAATCGACAGAGCGATCCACGCGGCTGCGCCAAGCACATAGAACACCCACTCTAGAACAGGGCCCGCGCCCCCCCATTCCGGGAGGTACAACGAATGCGGCAGGAAGTGCGTGATCAGGCGCTCGAAGGTCTCGCGCACGGTCTCTGCGCTGGTCTGAAAGTGCCCGCCAGCGGACTTGCCATAGACGCCAAGGCCCAGCCAATCGTTGCGCACGTTGTAGTTCCACCAGGGTGCCAGCCCCACGAGGAAACCGAGTACTCGGACGCCCATGGACGGACGGAACCAAGAGCGTGGGCTGCGTGCGAACTCGGTGACGAGCATCACCGCAAGCCAGACCAGAAGGCCGTAGTGAAACCAGATGGAGAATCCGGCCAGGACGCCGAGGAGGAACTCCGCTCGGTAGCGAGGCTTGGGGGAGTCGGCTTCGCCAGCACGGCCCGTAAAAACGGTGCGGTACCAGACCCAGAGCAACGCCATCGCGAAGGCGTTGGCCTCGGCGTGGGAGGCCCACACGATGGCGCTCACCATCGCATAACCGGGCGACGGGATCGCGGCGAGCACGCCGGCCACCCAGGCCGCGCGTCGTGACACGAGGCGGTCGACGAGCAGGAACAAAAAGGCGACCGTGACCCCATCGAAGAGGAGATTCGGCAGCCGCATGGTGAACGGCGACTCACCAAAGCTCAGGAAGCTGAGCATGGCGAGGAAGATCGTCAGCAGCGTGCCGCCTTGGAAGTGGCCTTGCTGGTAGTCGATGAAGGGAAGGAGCGGGCCTGAAAGCCACTCGTGAGCCGCCATTCCTCGACGCCACTCCTCGAAGTCTGGAAAGCCGTTGGGCGAGATCGCCTCTGGCGGCATGGCCAGGAGCAGCAGCTTGACGGAGGCCATCACCGTGAGGAGCAGCGCGATCGGCCCCAGGGCTGACGCCAGGGTGCGCGGGCCTCCCGCCTCCCCGCGAGGATCATTCGCCAGATTCGGTCCGGGCACAGTGCGGCTCATGGTCGAGCTGGAGGAGGACATGGAGGACTCATAATGGGACACTCGACCGGCAACCCAGCGCAGCCAGGGGGTCTCGTGGTCCCCGGAGAGTATGCCCGTGCCTGGGCGACCTTGCCCCAAGACAGACGATCATTCGCCTTATGGGGGCGTGACATAGAGTCGCAGGCTGGGTATACAAAGGGAATTCGTATAGCCTAGCCTGGGATTGTCCCGCCCCGGGATGCTCCCCCAATCTTACAAGGCCCTCATGACGAAGCCCCGCCCCCGCGTCCTGCTACTCGAAGACAACCCAGCGCTTGCGGAGTCCATCGAATTCGCGCTCATGACCTTCGGTCTGGAAGTAGTAGGTCCGTTTGACACGAACCAGCGCACGGATGAGGCTCTTGAGGCCCTCGAAGCCGACAAGCTCAACGTCGCGATTCTCGACCTCGATCTGGGGAATGAGAACTCACTCCCGACGGCGCGGAAACTGCGGGCGCTAGCCATCCCCTTTCTGTTCATGAGCGGGCACGACATGGAGGAGAAGATCCCTCTCGAGTTTCAGAATGAGATCTGCTTGCCGAAGCCGATCGAACCTGAGCTTCTGGTCGAGGCCATCCAGGAGCTCCTGGGAGCCTGTCGCGACTAGCGGAATCCGCCCAGCAACCCGCTTGGACCGGATAGGTCGGCTCAAGACGAGGCGTTGGAACGGTCGATTGCTGCAGGGATGGCCCCCACGAATCGACTGCATGGAAGTGGACCGGCGCGCGCGCACGGTCGGTTGGAGACACCAGATCGCGCTGCGTCAAAACGCGCCGGTTTCACGATCGTGGAGCTGCTGATCATCCTCGCGCTGCTTTCCTTCACGGCAAGCGTCGGGATTCCAGCCTACTTTTCGCGGCCTTCTATCACGTTGGACAATGCCGCCAGGCTGCTCGCGAAGGACCTGCGCGAGGTCCAGAATCGTGCAGCCCTCTACGAGGAAGGGCTGATGATTCGCTTCGCAGAGGATGGTTCAGGCTACTCCGCCACGGACCGGGCCGGCGAGCTCTTGATCTCCCCGTACGGAGTGGGCGAGTTCCGGCGCCACTTCCCCGTGGACGCCGTGTTCAGGGGAGTCACCGTGCTGAGCGTCAGCGCGGGCGGTGACCGCGCCGTCTCCTTCAGCCAGAGGGGTCAGCCCACGGAGGCCGCCAAGATCGTGCTGGCCTTCCGCGGAGAGGAGCGAACCGTGCTGATCCGCGAGCGATCAGGCCTCCTAGCGATCGACGGGCTTGACGAGCCCTGGGTCGACCTGGGTGACTGAAGCGCTCGGAGCCCTATTTCAGGCGCCGTGCCAGGCCTCTAGGCCCCCACGGACCGAGTAGACGTTCGTGAAACCGTGACCCATGAAGTAGCTGGCCACGTCGAGGCTCCGATCTCCGTTGCCACAGACGAAGACCATCTGGCGATCCTTCGGAAGGGACATGTACTTGTCCGATGCGTCGTAGTCGAGCGACTCAGACCCCTCTGCCAGAGCGCTGGTCCGCTCGTCAGGGACCCGGACGTCGATGAAGCTGAAGTCGGCGCCTTCCGAAACAAGGGCACGGACGTCGTCAGGCTGGATCTGGCGCTCTCGATCGAGGGTTTCCGCCCGGATGATGGTCGCGACCACGTCCTTCATATCGAGGATGTTGTGGTCCTTGGCGACCTGGGCGAGCGTATCCGAGGGTTGGAAGCCGCAGGCTGAGCATCCACCGACGTGGTAGCGCTGAAAGAGAGCTCGCTGGGCGGCGGGCGCCACGGTGAGGATCTCCTCCATCGTCATTTCCGGCGTGATGGTGAGGCTGGTTTCAGTCATGGCTGGGGCGGTCGGATCTGGGTGGGTGTGGGCAACAAGAGGGGAGGGCCCCGCTTGGAATCGGAAGGGTTGGATAAGTCTAATCGGTTCCTTGGGCCAGTCCTGAAACCCGTTTCGCCGTGATTCGTTGCCCTGGGAGGGGGATTAGGGGTGGTGGCTGGACCTGGGACACGGGAAAGGTCGTTCGGCGATGCCAATCCCAGCCGTCCAGAGCCCCCCACGGTCTCCTGCCCAGAGGACCTTCGGCGAGCTTGAGCACCGGATCTGGTCCGCTAAGAAACAAGGCGCGGCCCGCTGATTCAGCTATTCGGGACACGTTCCTGGCCTCCTGCCTGGGCGGGTCCGCTAACCTCCCCCCCACGCGGGCACAAGGCGTGCGGGGACCCGAATGGACGGGCCCTCGCCGCGCGCCCACAACGAGGGTCCCCCCGGGGGGATCCGATCCCAAGGGGGCATCATCGTGGCCGAGGCCAGAATCAAGTCGCGCGAAGAAGACTACGCGCAGTGGTACCAAGACGTCATTGCACAAGCCGACCTCGCCGAGGTGGCGGGCGTCGTGAAGGGTTGCATGGTCATCAAGCCGCATGGCTACGCCATCTGGGAGGGAATGCAGGCGGACCTCGACCGGCGCTTCAAGGCCACCGGTCACAAGAACGCGATGTTCCCGATGCTCATCCCGATGAGCTTCCTCGAGAAGGAGGCGGAGCACGTCGAGGGTTTCGCCCCCGAGCTCGCCATCGTCACCCACGCCGGTGGCAAGGAGCTCGAGGAGAAATACTGCATCCGTCCGACCTCCGAGACGATCATCGGCCACTTCTTCGCCAAGTGGATCGACTCCCACCGCGACCTCCCGCTGTTGATCAACCAGTGGGCCAACGTCATGCGTTGGGAGCTCCGCACGCGCATTTTCCTGCGCACCAGCGAGTTCCTCTGGCAGGAAGGGCACACCGCCCACTCCACCCACGCCGAAGCCAAGGAAGAGGTCAGCCGTATGCTCGACATCTACCGCGACTTCGCCCATGAGGTTATGGCGATGCCGGTCGTTCGCGGCATCAAGAGCGCGAATGAGCGCTTTGCCGGTGCGCTCGAGACCCAGACGATCGAAGCCGTCATGCAGGACGGCAAAGCCCTGCAGTGCGGCACGAGCCACGACCTCGGCCAGAACTTCGGCAAGGCCTTCGACGTCACGTTCCAGAACGCTGAAGGCGAGCGCGATTTCGTCTGGCAGACGTCCTGGGGCGTTTCCACGCGCCTCGTCGGCGCGCTGATCATGACCCACTCGGACGACGACGGCCTGGTGCTTCCGCCGAAGCTCGCGCCGATCCAAGTGGTCATCGTTCCGATTTACCGCAAGGACGAGGAGCGCGACGCGGTCCTCGAAGCCGCGAACCGTATCGCTGGAGAACTGCGCGCCGATGGCCTCCGCGTCGAGGTGGACTCCCGCACCGGCATGAAGCCCGGCGCCAAGTACTACGAGTGGGAGCGCAAGGGCGTCCCAATGCGCCTCGAGCTCGGCCCGCGCGACCTCGAAGGCAAGGCCGTCATGGCCAAGATGCGCCTGGCTGAGAAAGACGAGCGGGGCCGCCCCGTGAAGGAAATGCTCAGCTGGGACAACCTCGGCGCTGAAGTCGGCAAGCGAATGGACGCTTTCCAGCAGCACCTCTACGACCGTGCCCTCGCCATGCGCGAAGCCAGCACGATGGTCGTCGATACATGGGAGGAGTTCACCGCCGCGTTCGAAGGAACCAAAAGTGCCTTCGTTTACGCCCACTGGGACGGCACGGACGAAACGGAGCTCGCCATCAAGGGTGCCACCAAGGCGACCCTGCGATGCGTGCCCCTCCCGGGCGAGGGCCCGGACTCGGAGCCTGGCAAGTGCATCAAGACGGGCAACCCGAGCGCCCAGCGCGTCCTCTTCGCTAAGAATTACTAGGAGCGTGTGGCCTGGGGCTCAGACGGCCCCAGGCGTCTCGATCTCGCGCAAGAGGAGCCGTCTCGGTGCTTCCAGCGAAACGGGAGCGGGCGAAGGGGGTAAGATCCCCGCCCGCTCCGCGCAATCTGAAAAATTCCCGTGACCACCACATTCCTCGTCATCGCCGCCGTTCTCGGCCTGGGCTATCTCTATGAAGCTTGGGCACGTTCTCGCGATGCGAAGACCTGGACCCATCCGGGCAAGCTCGTCGATGTCGGTGGGCACCGGCTTCACGTCAATGCCCACGGTGAGGGCGACGTGGTCGTGGTTTTCGAGGCCGACGAGGGCTGCTGGTCGACCCACTGGGGCAGGCTCCCCGAGGATATGGGGACCGTCACCGCCTCCCTCGCCTACGATCGCGGCGGCTTGGGTTGGAGCGAAGCCGGTCCCCCGCCCCGCGATGCGGAAACGCTGGCTCGCGAGCTCCACCAGCTCATTGCGCGGCTCGCACCCGGCCAGCCAGCCATTCTCGTTGGCCACGGCACAGGTGCCCATATTCTGCGGGCCTACGCCCATCGCTATCCGTTCGAGACAGCCGGTCTCGTGCTCGTGGACCCCTTTCACGACGGCATTGGCGATCGTTTGCGCCGCGAGCAGATCCCGCCGACCACCGCGTCTCCGTTCCTCCTGAGCCTTACGTCGCTGCTGGCCTCCTTCGGGATCCTGCGCCTCATTCAGAGCCGGTCCTCCAGCAACGCATCGCTGAACCTGCCGGAGCGACAGCGCGCCACCCTGGACGCCCTCGAGCTGAACCCCCGCGTCCGTAGTGGTGCCACCGAGGAGCTCGTGGCCGAGTCCCAGACCCTCGAGTACCTGCGCCGGATCCAGGAATCGGGCGAGTTCCCCATGCGGATCCTCGCTTCCACCGAGACCCTCTCCGCGGACATGGTCCCGCCGGACTTCCCACGGGCTGCCTACAACCGGATCTGGGCGGAGCAGAGCGAGGCCTTCCTCGATCTCTCGATTCACGCCCAGCGCGTCCTCGTCGAAGGCTCGGGGCACCAGCTCCAGCTCGATCGGCCCGAGGTGGTGATGCAGGCCATCCTGGATGTGATCGACGAGGTTCGAGCGCTCCGTGAGCGGCCGGAAGGCGAGACGGAAGCGGCCCATATGGGACGCTGACCAGAGGCTGGCCGGACGCTGGCCGGACGCTGGCCGGACGCTGATCAGGCCCTGGCTGGACGCTGATTGGGACCCGATCAGGGCCCCGTTCAATCGCTGGATGAGCCGCGGCTCCCTGGCGGGTCACAAGTGCCCCCCAACTGTCCGTCGAGTCTTCCGTATGCCCGTGCCGCCGGGCGGCTACGATGAGCCGTGCGTCCACGACGACACACTCCACCTCAGCTTCATGCTTCACTCAGATTTGAGGCCTCGCGCCTTCTCGCCCAGCGCCGCCCTCGCGCTTCTCGGGCTCGCCGCTCCCCTGGTTTCACCGCTAGCTGCGTCTCCTTCCTGGACAGCCGCCCACTACCCGCAGGACGCGGCCGTGGACGCTGCACCCGCGGCCGATGTAGGCCCCCCGCCGCGGATTGAAGACACGTCAGCCATGGACCCGGCGCTCGTCGCGCTCCTGAACGAGCGCATCGCCGCCGTGGAAAAGGACCCGACCAGCGTGGGAGCCCGCGTCTCCCTCGGCTTCGCCTACGAGTCCAACACCATGTGGTCGCTCGCAGAGCTCTGCTACAGCCAGGCGCTCCAGATCCGGCCGGACGAAAACCAGTGGCGCTTCCGCCGCGGCGTCGTTCGCTACGCGCTCGGCAAGGTTGACCCTGCCATTGACGACCTTCGGACGGCCGCGAACGCCTACAAGAACACCCCGGTGGTCCAGGCACGTCTCGGTGACGTTCTGCGCCTCGTCGGTGAGCTTGAGGAAGCCGAAGCCGCCTGGCGCCAGGCCATCACCGCCGAGGCGAGCCAGCCCCAGCCTATCGAGTACGCACCCAGCCGCGTGGGCCTCGCCCAGACGCTCCTCGATCTCGGGGAGGCCGAAGAGGCCGAGGCGCTCTGCCGTCGCGCGCTTGAGCTGCAGCCCGACTACAAGCAGGCCCACTACACGCTCGGCCTCGCGCTCCGTGACCAGGGCCGCGACGCGGAAGCTCGTCCGGAACTCGTGGCAGGCGAAACGTCCTTCCAGATGTTCCCGCCGGACCCGCACATGCGGCAGCTGTCCGAGTCGACGCGCGGCTTCAGCCGGCGGATGATGCTGATCGAGAACCTCGTGCAAGCGGGCGACCTGGACGGCGCCAAGTCGCGCCTGGGCGAGATCATGAGGGAGCGTCCCGACGACCACATGGTCCTGAACCTCGCGGCGCGCGTGCTCCTGCAAGGGAACGATCGCCAGGGCGCTCGCGAGCTGCTCCAGAAGAGCCTCGTAGCCGCCCCCGGCCAGCCGAGCACGCTCATCGAAGCCAGCCTTCTGGAGCTGCGCGAAGCCGAGGCCATCGTGGCTCAGCTCGGCCAGATGCAGATGGCCCAGCAGCAGGGACAGGCCCTGGACCAGGCGCGCTTCGAAAACCTTCGTAGCCAGGGCAACGCCTTCGCTACGCAGGCCGTCGATTACGCGACCCAGGCGGCACGCACTGCGCCGGCGGTAGGCCGCAACCACTACTGGCTTGGCGTCGCCCAGCGCAGCCTCGCGGGCTTTGCAACCGATGCGCAAGCACAGCAGCAGCAGTTCCAGGCAGCCCTGCAGTCCATGCAGAACGCGACCCGTCTTGGCTGCACCGAGCCTGGCTTCAACCAGCAGATCGCGACCCTCTACGCCCAGATGGGCCGGGCCCGCGAGATGATGCTGCACACGGAGCGGCACCTCGCCGAGCGCCCGAACGACCCGGTCGCCCTGCGCATGATGATCGAGAATTCGATCCGCAGCGGCCAGGCCGAGCGCGCCACTTCGCAGGTTCTCACGCCGTACGTGGAGCGCCTGATCGCGGCGACCCCTGGTGACCCTGGTGCCGCTCAGTTCGCCGTCCAGGTGTACCTGACCGTCAAGGACTACGACCGAGCGCAGACAGCGCTCTCAAACTTTGAAGTTGCCGCCGCCGGAATCCCCGAGGCCGCCGAGTTCATCACGGCCGTACAGGGTGCCATCGCCGCAGGACGCGCCGAGGCGACGCCCGCACCGGTGAAAGGCGGTGACGAGAAGGCCCCCGAGAAAGACGCCCCCAAGGAAAAGCAGAACGATCAGGACGCCTGAGAGAACACCAAGATGAAACCCAACACTCAACACAGCTGCCTCCTGGGCCTCTTTCCGTGCCTACTGGTGGGCCTCGCTTCAACCAGTCCTGCCGCATCGGCCCCCCAGGATGACGAGACGGCTTCGGAGCCCTGGTTCACGGAGGTCGCACGCGACTCCGGCGTCACCTGGAGCCACGTCTCTGATCGCAGCGACAAGTTCCGCTTCCCTGAGATCATGGGCGGCGGTACCGCGCTCTTCGACTACGACGGTGACGGCGACCTCGATCTCTACCTCGTTCAGGGTGGCGTGCTCACGCCTCCGACGCCGGTGGAAGGCGAAGACGCCCCCGCCGTCGAGCTGCCCGGCAACAAGCTCTTCCGCAACGACACGGCGGACGGAAAGATCCGCTTCACGGACGTGACGGAAGAAGCCGGTGTCGGTGACACCAGCTACGGCATGGGCGCGGCCTGCGCCGACTTCGACCACGACGGCGACGTAGACCTCTACGTCACGAACGTCGGACCCAACGTGATGTACGTGAACAACGGCAACGGCACGTTCACGGATCAGACGCGGAAGCTCAAGGTTGGCGATGGCCGCTGGGCAACGAGCGCCGTGTTTTTTGACGCAGACGGCAAGAACGGGCTCGACCTGTACGTCGTGAACAACCTCGCGTGGTCCGAAGCCATCGAGACCCCCTGCGTGAACTACTACGGCGAGCCGGACTACTGCAGCCCGAACAACTACAACGCCCCTAGCGTCGACGTGCTCTACACGTTCGGCCGCCTTGGCTACACCGACTCGACGATCCGCGCGGGTATCGAAGCAGGCTTTGGCAACGGCCTTGGCATCACCGTCGGGGACTACGACAACGACGGGGACCAGGACATTTACGTGGCCAACGACGCCACGCCTAACGTTCTCTGGAGCAACGACGGCAAGGGCAAGTTCAAGGACATCGGCCTCGAGGTTGGTTGCGCGGTCAACGGCCTCGGTGCGCCTGAGGCCGGCATGGGCGTTCAGTTCATCGACATGGACTCGGACGGCTTCCTCGACCTCTACATGACCCACCTACGCCGCGAGACCAACACGTTCTACAGGAACCTCGGCAACGGCAAGTTTAGCGACCGGACGAACATGACTGGGACGTCGCGCGCGAGCCTCAACATGACCGGTTTCGGCATGGGCTTCCACGACTTCAACCACGACGGAGTCCTCGATCTGCTCGTGGCCAACGGCGCGGTCCAGGCCTGGAAGGGCGACGGGAGATTCAGCGAGAACGACGCGTACGCCGAGCCCAACCACCTGTACGTCGGCGCCCAGAAGCGAAAGAGCGTGAGCTTCAAGCTCGCGGGGGACGGCGAGTTCACCGCCAGCCCGATCCTCGGGACCAGCCGCGGCGCCGCCTTCGGCGATTTGGACGGTGACGGTGACGTGGACGCGGTGGTCGTCGACCTCGACGCGAACGTCGAGATTCTTCGCAACGACGCGCCGGCAGCCGACTCGCACTGGGTCGGGTTCCGTCTGACCCATGAGCGACGTGGCAAGGTCGCGGATGTCCACGGCGCACGCGTTTCCATCGCGGGCCCCACCGCTGGCTCCCGCCAGCAGCGCCAGGCGGAACCGTGCTACAGCTACCTCGCCAGCAACGACCCGCGCGTGCACTTTGGCCTCGGTGGAACCGCCGTAGCCAAGGACGTCCGCGTCCGCTGGCCCGACGGCACCGAAGAGAGCTTCGGCGATCTCGCCGCCGGCCAATACCACGAACTCAAGCGGACCAAATAGCGTGAACGTAGCAGCCGTCCTCTTCCGAACCGCACCCGACCTGGAAGGGATCTATCAACGCCTCACCCAGCTCTCCGGGCTGGGTGAGGTGGCTCTTCTCAAGGAGTACGTGCGCGTCGACTCCCCCGTCGGCGTCGTGCACGTCCAGGCCTTCGCCACGCAGTGGCCCGACCAGGACCCAGAGTCCCTGGACGAGCTTGGCGGCCAGGCGGCCGGGCTCTATCCGGGCGCGCTCATGCGTGCCGGCGATCAGAACGCCGTCTGGAAGCCAGGCGAGCTCTGCGTTCGCGTTCACCGGAGCTTCGTGCACCTCGCGGTTGTCGAGGCCACCGGAAGTCCCGTTGCGCAGACCGAGGAGCTGGAACGCCTTTCCATGGCGTTCCTGGCCGACCCCGAAGGCCTCTGCTCCTTCTTCCCCGCTGGTGAAGCGCTGCGCGATGGCAACATCATGGGCCAGATCCGGTCGGCCGCCGAGGACCAGGAAGCGCTGCCGATGCAGAACTGGGTCAACGGCCGGCTGGCGGACGCTGGCATGGGCACGCACATTGCCGACTTGGTGGGACTTCAACAGGTCGGCCAGCCCGATGCCGAGGCTGTCTTCCCCGCCGACCTCAAGGACGTTTCGCCCTACGAAGTACTCGGCTTCCTCTTCGATGTCGCGCACCACCTCGCACGCGAGGGCGGTGGACTGGAGGAAGGCGTCGTCTACGAAGGCCCCGGCGGCCTCCGTTGGCGCGCGGGCCTCAACGCCGACGCACAGATCACACCGGCGCGCAAGGTAACGCGCTGGATCCCCCTCAGCCCCACGGGCTCGGGCGCTGAGGCGCCCAAGGTATGAGCGAACCCACCTCCCTCGAGGAGAACACCATCCAGCGCTTCGGCGCTGTCCTCGCCGAACTTGACGCAGCGATCGACTGGGAACTCCTGGCACCCGTCTACTGCGAGGGCGACGCATCCGGATTCTTCGACGAAGAGCGGCGGAGCGCGATCACGGACGCTGGGCTCAAGCTAGCGTCAGAGATCGGCGAGCAGCTCAAGCCCGGCGGCAAGTCGCTCTACATCGGGGCCGCGGTCGCCGAGCTAGTGCCGATGATGTTCGAAGCCATCGTCCTGAATCGCAAGGTCGCCTGGATCAGCGTCGAGGGACCGGAAACCAAGGAGCTCACGCGCGCCATCAAGAGCATCGATAAGCACCTGCCCACGCCGCGCACGGCTGAGTGGCGCGGCAGCGACCTGCGCCCGCGCGACCACGTCTGGATGACGAGCGTCCTGACGGATCCCGAGGCGTTCCCCGCGCTGCACGACAAGCTCTACGCCCGTCAAGGAACGAAGCAAGCCGTAGGCGGCGGGCGCCCGAAACGTGAGCGCCAGCTGGCGGCCGAGCTCGTCCACAACGCCCTCGCGGCTGCGGCCCAGGACACGCTGCTGACCACCACGGACGAGGAGCTGGAAGTTTGGACGCCCATCGTTCACGAGATGGGCGGGGCCCTGGAGGTCTCACCTACGGGGCGGACATCCGGAATTGTCGGCGATGTGATCCGCTTCTGCCGTCTCAAGCCTGGGCGCTAAACAGTGCTAACCGCCCGTGTTGCCATGAAGGACCCCGCATGGCGATACGGGTAGTGGCCTGAGCTAGGGAAACGCCAGTGTAGAGGCCAACTCGCTAGATCGAGAGACCGTGGTAGATTGAAGCGGACCGCAATCCTTGCCTCCCTCTTTCCTACCTATCTAGCACCCCCCATGAAGCATCTCCTCGCTTTCGCTGGAACTGCCCTGCTCACAGCGCCTGCCGCGCTCGCCCAGGCCCCTGAGATCATCCACTACACGTTCGACAGCATGGATGCGTCGAACAGCGCCTCGCCCGGACACGGTGGCGCGGCCACGGTCGGCGGCACCAACTTCATCGCCAGCACGATCTGCGCCGGCGGAAGTGCAGCTGAGTCCTCGGACCCAAGCCTGTTCATCAACAGCGGCTGGACGCTCGACTTCGGCATGAGCGACTGGACGGTCGGCATGATCATTGATCAGGAGCTGGGAGGCAACGCGTTCCAGTACTACTTCGGCGCCGCCAGCGCGAGTTCGTTCCGCTGCTTCGGCAACGGAGCGGCGGGCGTGGACGGGATCATGCTCCGCTCCCCAGGCGGCGACATTGTCATCCCGGGCGCCACGGCCCTCGGTGCATCGCACCAGATCGTGTTCGTCTACGACTCGTCCGTTCCCGAGATCCGCGGCTACCTGGACGGCGCTCTCGCCGTGACGCAGCCCCAGTCGGCGCTCCTGAACCTCAACGCCGGCAGCGCTGACTTCAACGTCATGGGCTATACGTCGTCGGGCATGGTCGTCGCCGGCGCCATGGACGAGTTCCGCGTCTACCGCCGCGCCATCACGCAGGCCGAAGTCACGGACTGGGCAGGCTGCCTCGGCGGCGGTGGCGGCACCAACTACTGCACAGCGGCCGTCAACTCGACCGGAGTTGCGGCATCCATTAGCAGCAGCGGCTCGACCAGCGTGGCCACCAACGACTTCGTCCTGATGGGCAGCAGCCTTCCCATCAGCTCGTTCGCCTTCTTCATTACGAGCCAAACCCAGGGCTTCGTCATGATGCCGGGCGGCAGCTCAGGCAACCTTTGCGTGGCTGGGTCGGTCGGTCGCTACGTCGGACCGGGACAGGTCCAGCAGTCCAACGCTTCGGGCGAGATCAGCCTCGCAATTGACCTGGCATCGACGCCGCAGCCCATGGGCTTCGTATCTGTTCAGGCCGGCGAGACCTGGAACTTCCAGGCCTGGTACCGCGACGCAGCCGGTGGCGTGCCCACGTCCAACTTCACAGATGGCCTGGAAGTCGACTTTCAGTGATCGAATGAGCGGAGTCGTGGAGGGCGCGGCCGGAATGACGAAAGGGGCCACTCAGCCACCGGCTGCGTGGCCCCTCTCCTTGTAACTGCCTGGGTCCCTCTTGCCCGATACCCGCCGCAGAGTCAATCCCGGGACGAGACAGAAAGCGGCTCGCCAAATACCGCTTGAAGACCGGTCCCCCAGGGCCCATCCGTCCGATCTACGCAGGGTGGGCGCCCTCTGGGGGGCTGCCGCGACGACCCCACGCGAGACGTGGAAGATTAAGGGCGAGAAACAGCGGCTAGACCCCCTTTCCCCTTGGGGAATGAGAAGAATCTTCCGACACGTTGGAAACGAGATGCTGGACCACAAAGGAGACACGCCCGGGGAGACTGGGCCACAACGCGGCGCAACGCCGCCCGGATCGGTCTCGGCTGGATCGACGCCGGCGCCAGGCTTCGCTTCGCCAGAGCTCTTTCTGAACCGAGAGCTGAGCCTCCTGGAGTTCAACCGACGGGTTCTCGCCCAGGCGCTGGACGATCGTGTGCCGCTGCTGGAGCGGCTCAAATTCCTCACCATCTCGAGCACGAACCTCGACGAGTTCTTCGAGGTGCGGAAGGCCTCCCACCAGGAGCGTGCCACCCTCGGTTCTAACGTCCCCGAGATCGATGGTCGCTCTACGCGTCAGGTCCTCACCGACCTCGGCCTGGGCGCCCGAACCCTGGTCGCGGACCAGTACCGCACGCTGAACGAGGTCATTCTTCCCGCGCTCGAGAAGGAACGAATCCAGATCCTGCGGCGCGACGTCTGGACCCAGGAACAGTCCGAGTGGATCAGCAACTACTTCCTGCGCCAGGTCGAACCGATCCTGACGCCGGTCGGCCTCGATCCATCGCATCCGTTCCCCAAGATCCTGAACAAGAGCCTGAACTTCATCGTCCTCGTCAATGGCGAGGATGCGTTCGGGCGAGAGAGCGGCATCGCGGTAGTCCAGGTCCCACGCGCACTGCCGCGCCTCATCGCGCTCCCCTCATCGATCACCGGCCAGAACATGGCATGGGTGATGCTGTCGTCGGTCGTGCACGCTCACATCGCCACGCTCTTCCCGGGGATGGAAGTCCTGGGATGTCACCAGTTCCGCGTGACCCGAAACAGCGAGCTCTGGGTCGACGACGAGGAGGTCGAGAACATCCTGGAGGCGCTCGAGGGTGAGCTGCCCGAGCGCAAATACGCAGAGGCCGTTCGCCTTGAGGTCGCCGCAGACTGTCCGGACGAGGTCTCGACGTTCCTGCTGAAGCGCTTCGAGCTCCCCGAGTGCGACCTGTACCGCGTTGAAGGTCCGGTGAACCTCGGGCGCCTGGGCGTTCTCCACCGGATGGCGGATCGTCCGGACCTCAAGTACCCGCCGTTCACGGCGCGCTTCCCGCGCCAGCTGGCGCGCACGGAGAGTCCGTTCGAAGCCATCCGCCAGTCGGACATCCTGCTGCATCACCCGTACGAGTCGTTTGCACCCGTCGTCGACCTCATCCGGCGCGCCGCGAGCGACCCCGACGTTCTCGCGATCAAGCAGACGCTCTACCGGACCGACAAGAACTCCCCCATCGTTTCAGCGCTTGTGGAAGCCGCCGAGGCAGGCAAGCAGGTCACGACCGTCGTCGAGCTGCGTGCCCGCTTCGATGAGGCCGAGAATATCGATCTCGCGACCCAGCTCCAGGACGTTGGTGCCCAGGTCGTCTACGGCGTAGTCGGCTACAAGACGCATGCAAAGATGACGCTCATCGTGCGCCGCGAGCCCGACGGCCTTGTGCGCTACGTACACCTCTCGACCGGCAACTACCACGCTGGCACCGCGCGGGCCTACACGGACGTGGGTCTCTTAACCGCGGACGAGGCGATCGCGGACGACGTCCACCAGGTCTTCCACCGGTTGACCGGACTTGGTTCCATGAAGCCGCTTCGAAAGCTCCTCGATGCCCCCTTCACGCTCCGCCACAAGATACGCGAGCTCATCGCCCAGGAAGCCGCCAACGCTCGCGCAGGCAAGCCGGCACGCATCATCGCCAAGATGAATGCAGTCACGGAGCAACGCACCATCCGGGCGCTGTACGAAGCCAGTCAGGCAGGCGTCCAGATTGACCTGATCGTGCGCGGCGCGTGCTGCCTTCGGCCAGGGGTTCCGGGCGTGTCGGACAACATTCGCGTGCGCTCGGTCCTGGGGCGGTTCCTCGAGCACTCCCGCCTCGTCTTCTTCGAAGCCGACGGCGAGCGGCTGCTCTTCGCGAGCAGTGCGGACTGGATGTCGCGCAACCTATACCGGCGCGTGGAGATCTGCTTCCCGATCGGGAACCCGAAGATCAAGGAGCGCCTGATCGCGGAAGACCTTGAGGTCTACCTCGGCGAGGACGTGGCTGCCTGGGAACTGGAGTCCGACGGCACCTACCACCGTTCCGGCGGCCAGGTCGATCCCCAGGTCGAGCTGCTGAAGAGCATTGCTTCCGTTCCGGAGCCGGACAAGAACGATCTCGATGGTGGCAGCAGCCGCCACGAGTTTCGTCCAGGCTGATTTAGCGTTCGACCAGGGCTTTAGAGAGAGGCTCCGCTGGCGTAAGCTTCCGCCACCATGAAACGTCTCCTTCTATCCGCGTCCTTCGTCCTCGCTCCCCTCCTCTCTACCTCGTGCGCGTCCAACCCTGCCGGCCAAGATGCCGCTGCGGTTTCTACTGCGATCGAGTCTGAGGAGATTCAGTACGAGGCGGACGGCGTTAGCCTGACCGGTTACCTCGCACGCCCCGCCGACCGATCGAAATCGGCGCCAGGAGTGCTCGTCGTTCACGAATGGTGGGGTCACAACGACTACGTCCGCTCCCGTGCGGACCAGCTGGCTGAGCTCGGCTACGTCGCGTTTGCCCTCGATATGTACGGCACGGGCAAGTCCGCTTCGCACCCAGAGGACGCCACCGCGTTCATGCAGGAAGTCATGGGCAGCGCAGACGCCATGGAGGCCCGTTTTCGCGCCGCGCTCGTGGTGCTGAACTCGCAGGAAGGCGTGAATCCGGACAAGACCGGAGCGATCGGTTACTGCATGGGCGGCGGGATCGCGCTGAAGATGGCCTTGGAGACCTCGGCCATCGACGCCGTGGCCAGCTTCCACGGAAGCCTCGGTGCCGCCATCGGCGCCAAAGACGCCGGCGGGTTGACCCACGTGCTCATCGCTACTGGCGGAGCCGATCCATTCGTCCCGGCAGAAACCGTCACCGAGCTGGAGGAGGAACTAGGCGCCAGCACCTCGATCAAGGAGCTCAAGGTCATCACCTTCCCCGGGGTGCTCCACGGCTTCACCAACCCGGCGGCCACCGCCAAGGGCGAGGAGTTCGAGCTTCCGCTGCGCTACGACGCAAACGCAGACGAGATGAGCTGGGAGGCCCTCAAGGCCCTCTTCGCCGCTGCCCTGTAGCGGAGACTCAGCGGGCGACGGGGCCCATGTCTGGCGGGATGGTTGTCGACAATCTCCCTTGTCTGCGTGTCAAGACCGCGCGAAGCTGCGGGCAAGCCAGCCGAAGGCGGTATCGACGGTCCGGCTCCCTGGGCTATCGCGACCCTTCCAACTACCCTACGCCCTCGACATCGACCCGCTGAATCTCC
>JBLIHL010000062.1:0-16369 GCA_047635895.1 Paracoccaceae bacterium
GGGCCGCGAGGGCGAGCCTCGCGCCGGGCCGCACGAGCCCTACGGGCACGCGCTATGGCCCGGGCGTCCTGCGGACGCGTGGGACGCCTTCGGGCTAGTCGCTGAGACACAAGACACAAGACACAACACTCGCCCATACGGGCGAGCAGCCCTATCCATAGCAGTCTCCGGGCGTCCTGACCGCACCTTGCCGCAACACCCGTCACGCCATCAAACAACCCCGGCCCGGAAGCCCACACTCAACGAATACCGGAGAACCGCCCGGGACGTCGGAGTTACTGCCTGACAACTGCGAACGACGAGACTAGAGCTCCACCCACTGCCCCAGTGAACGTTCCCGGGCGAGCCGAAAGGCAAGCCCGGCCACCGCGCAGTCCTCGGCCGAGTGTCCCACCGACTTATAGACCGTCACCTGCCCAGGCCCCTCGCGCCCGAGCTCCGCGCCATGGAGGAGCGCCCCCAGCTCAAGGGTGGTGGCCGGGTCGACGGACTCGAGATCCAAAGCACCGGACGGCGGCCCGCTTTCCGCTGCTCCACGCCACTCCACCAAAACGCGAGCCTCCTGCAGCAGCTGGGGAGGCAGCTCGCGGCCGATGCCCACCGAGGAGACATGGGCGCCGGGGGCGATATCCGCCGACCCGAAGAGGGGCTCGGAACCGTGAGTGCAGAGGACAATAGCCTCGGCGCCACGCAGGGCCTCCCGCAGCTCGGGAACGGCCTTCGCCCGAGAATCCGCGAGAGCCAGGGACCGCGCCCGTTCAGCGGTCCGATTCCAAACCCGAATCTCTGTCCATTGCCTCAGGTCTCGAAAGGCCGCCAGGTGCGCCTCTGCCTGGGATCCTGCTCCCACGATGCACAGGACGCGCGCAGTCTCGGGGCAGCAAACATCCGCAGCCATCGCGGATCCCGCCGCCGTGCGGATGCGAGTCAGGTGCTCCGCTCCCATGACGGCGAGGACGCCGCCCTGCTCGGCATCGAAGAGGCAAAGGAGTCCCTGGTGGGACGGCGCGCTACCGGGGAACACGGTCACCAGCTTGGCGCACAACGCCCCCCCTACAACGTGGCCCGGCATGGCGAGTAACTGCCCCCAGGCCGTCTCTGCCGAAATACGCGGGGGCACGGAGACCGTCCCCCTGGAGACCGCAAGGAAGGCCTCCTCCAGGGCGGCGCGCACCTCGGGCCCGGGCTCAAGGACCTTGGCCACGTCAGCCTCCGAAAGGAAGAGAACGCGACTCACCGGCCGGCCCCATCCGTCCCCATGGGCCAGGTATCCCCCACCCGGTAGCCCTCGGGCCAGGGGTCCTCGGGGTCGCACATGAGCTGATGAGTCCCCGTGATCCAAGCCCGGCCCGCCACCGACGGAATGATGGCGCTTAGCTCGCCGACTCTCGTCTCGGCTTCGATGCGGCCCATGAATTTGGAGCCGATCACGGACTCCATTTCAAGCCGATCCCCCATGGCCATCAGCCCCTTGGCATGCAACAGCGCCATGCGTGCCGACAACCCCGTTCCCGTGGGTGAGCGATCAAGCTTGCCCGGATCGATCACCACCGTGTTACGCATACGGGCCGCCTGTCCGCCGCTTCCAGGCACGAAAGGCGTGGCGATCTGGCAGAAAGAGATATGGCTCCAATCTGCGTTTTCGGGGTGCTGGAAGCCCATCTGCTCATTGGCCGCAGCGGTGATGCGTATCCCAATCTCCGCCAGGTCTTTGGCTTCATGGGCGGCGACTTCAAAGCCGAGAGCCCCCGCATCCACCATGACGAAGCTATCTCCTCCATAAGCCGTGGATACAGTCAGGACCCCGAGGCCCTCCACCTCAAGGGGGACGTCGATGCGCTGGGCAAAGGAAGCCACGTTGCGGATCGTGACCCGCTGGGCTTTGCCTCCGGCGCACTCCACCGAAGCCTCCACCAGTCCACCGGGGGCCTCCAGCAGGAGCTTGGTCACGGGCTCCTCCATGGGAATGATCCCCGTGTCCAAGAGCACTGTGGCCACGCACATGGAATTCGAGCCGGACATGGGCGGCGTGTGCACGGGCTCCATGATCAGGAAGCCCATGTGGGCGTCCGGATGCTTGGGGGGCACCAGGAGATTCACGTGCCGAAACACACCGCCGCGGGGCTCGTGCAGCACGAAGCGCCGCAGAGACTCGTCCTCGGCAAGGTAACGGGATTGCTCCCAAAGCGTGGCGCCAGGGGGCGGAGCCACTCCGCCCACGATGACGTCTCCGACTTCGCCCTCAGCGTGACAAGAGACAACGTGCAGGGTTTTGGTGGTTCGCATAATCGCAAGGGGAGTATGGGCTATGCACCACCCTTAGCGCTACGCATTGGAAGGCCAGGACCCAGATGCCAGGACCCAGATGCCAGGACCCAGATACCAGAACCCAGATACCAGAACCCAGCTGAGCAGCCCCCAAGCGTCCTCCAAGCATCTTGCCGCAGCACCCTCCCTCAAGAAGCACCGACTGCTCTCATGACATCGGACCGCTAGGACCGGCGGCCACCAGGCTGCGCAGGTAAAGGATCAGGGGGCGCACACGGCCCGGTCGCGCTCGCCACCAGGCGAGTAGGTGAGGCCGCGCCCGGCGAAGCTGTCCGGAGTCAACGAGCTCCCGTGCGAGCGTCCTGTGGCGTTGATAAAGGTACTCGTCCACAGCGTGGCGATCCTCGGCCGACCCGCGCTCCCCATCCACCAGGCTCAACATCTCGGCCAGCATCTCCCACCGGTCTTCGGTCTTCGAGTCGGCTCCTTCTCCCTCCGGCCTGCGCCACACGACCAGGCGATCGGGATTGAGGCGACAGACGTGACCTCGGACGTGAAAGCGCATCAGGAACTCAGTGTCCTCGATGATCCGGTAGCGCGCGGAGAACCCGAGTTCGCGCACGATGTCCGTGCGGACTACCATAGCGCTCGGCAGCCCCCAAGCGCCCCGGCACATCGCTGAGAGGGACGTCGGCGCAAGGAAGTCCGGGTCCTCGAAGAGCGTCGCTGCTGCGCGCCGCTGATTCTGGTAGCGCACGTCGGAGAGCACCGTGTCCACCTCGGGGGAGGCCGCGAGCAGGGCGAGTTGGGACGCAAGGTAGCCTGGGTCCCACAGATCATCACTGTCAAGAAACGCGGTCCATGGGGCCCGTGCCTCAGCAACGCCGCGGTTGCGAGCGCTCGCGGTGCCGCCGTTTGGCTGGCGCAAGAGCCGGACGCGGTCGTCTCCGGCGAACCGCCGCTCAAGAGCCTCCATCGTGCCGTCGGTAGAGCCGTCGTCGACGACGATCAACTCAAGGCCTTCGTGGCTCTGGGCCAAGACACTCTCGACGGCCTCCACGACAAGCGCCAGGCGGTTGTACGTCGGGATGACGACGGAAACGGTGGGCGCGCTCATCCGTACGATGTTAGGCGCCATGCAGTCCCTCCGCCAGTCCCAGTTGCGCCCACTGCTCTAGCTCGACGCGTCCACGCTTGGGCAGCCGTGAGCGCAGCAACCCACATCAGGAGTTCTGCCTGTACTTTCGGGTGCAGGATGCAGACTAGACCGCGCCGTGGACAATATGGACAAGAGCCGGAAGCTCCACGCGGCCGCCCGTCTCGTGGGGCTTCCACCTCTTAGCCAAGGCGAATTCGGCTTGCTCACGCGCGTCGCCGCCCTTGAGATCCAGGGCTTTGGAGACCGACGCGAAGGCGGAAAGAACGAATCGCGCCGCCTCGGGCGCGGTTTGCCCCCCTCCCACCGGGAGCAAGCCTCGCCACTCCTGCGCCTGGAGATCACGGAAGCCGCAGCGCTCCAGTAGCGCCATGAACGCACCTGTGTCCGCGTAGCGCTCGGGTCCCGGACCGCCCTCTTCCCGTTGAGGCATTTCCACGAACTGCTCCGCCACCTCTTCGGGGTCGATCGACCAGACGTTGGACTCCATCGATCCCCAGACAGCAAAGGCGAAGCGCCCGCCGGGCCGGAGCCAGCTGGATAAGTTCTGGAAGGCGGCCTCGTCATCCTCAAAGAACATCACGCCGAGGCGCGAGACAAGCCCGTCGTAGAGCTCGCCCGGCGGCCGGGCGCTGGACATGTCGGCGACCCGAAAGGTAGGCCCGCCAGCGCCGGCGCGTCCTTGGGCGTGATGGACGAGCGCAGGTGAGACGTCGAAGCCGTCCACGTGGCTACCGGCGGGCGCCGTGCGTGAGAGCTTGAGCGCAAAGCCCCCGCCACCCGAGCCAGCCTCGGCGATTCTCACGGGCCCATCGATCCGCAACGCGCCGAGCAGCGGTTCATCGAGCGACTCGAACATCCCTTCGAGGGGCTCCACGTGGCGAAGCCAATGATCCCCTCGCGTGGAAGCCCAGTCGTAGCGAGCGTCGGCCTCGGGAGAGGAGCTCATGAGATGCTGTTTGCTGTGTGCCAAAGGTTCTGAGAATGAACGCGCGTGCGCGTGCAGGGCTGCATCCTGCCACGAATTCCATGCGAGCGCCTGGTCATTCTAGGCGGCACGGCGGGTCCCCTGGCCGTCCTCTGCTGGTAGCCTCTCGGGCATGACCACCAGTGATTCCCTCCTAGATTCCGTCGTCCTGGAACCCGGCCGCACGGCCGACGCCGCCGTCGTCTGGCTCCACGGCCTCGGCGCCAGCGGCCACGATTTCCCCCCGATCGTGTCTGAGCTCGGGCTGCCCGACGACCACACCATCCGCTTCGTCTTCCCCCACGCGCCGCAGATTCCCGTGACCGTCAACGGCGGCATGGTGATGCCCGCGTGGTACGACATCCTGGCCATGGACTTCGACCGCAGGGTCGATGAAGAAGGGGTCAGACGCTCCGGTCGCCAGGCCGTCGCGCTCATTCAGCGCGAGCGCGACCGCGGCGTCGCCCCTGAGCGCATCGTCATCGCCGGCTTCAGTCAGGGCGGCGCGATCGCCTTCCACACCGGCCTCCGGTACCCCGAGCGCCTCGCCGGGATCCTGGCTCTTTCCACCTACATCGCGGCTGACTGCGACCTCGAGGCTGAGCGGAGCGCCGCCAACCACGACATTCCGATCCTCCAGTGCCACGGCACGGATGACCCCATGGTCCTCCCCGGCATGGGCGAGGCCGCCCGCGACAGACTGACCTCCTTGGGCTACCAGGTGGACTGGAAGACCTATCCGATGCAGCACCAGGTCTGTCCCCAGGAGATCGACGCGATTGGAGCCTGGCTGCAGAAGGTCCTGCCTGGCTGACGAGTCGACCGCCGGCCCGGAAATTTCGGCTCAAAATCGGGCATCGAGCGCGTGATGTGGGTACAAACTTGCCCTACACAGTTCAGGAAAATCTGAAATGAGTGCGGGCGTCCCGCGAAGAAAAGGCCCAGAGACCCCGCCAAGGGTCCTGCCGCCTCCCCGACCTCTCAGGAGGCCGCTCTTCGCCTGCCTTCCCACTCCCTCGCTCCCCGAATCCCATGCGCCCAAGCCAAACCGCACCTGAAAGCGACTCAGCGAAGAGTCTCGCGCACCAAAAGGAAGGCGGCCAGGACGGCGCTAGCACGGTGCCCGGCGGCGCTGGATCCCCGGCCGAGGCCATGGAGTCAGACGACAAGGCCTTCGGCGGGCTCGAAGAGGAGCTCCACGGCGAGCTTGCCACCTTCGAGGCGTTCTTCAAGACGTTCGGTTTCAAGCGTATCCACGGCCGTGTCTGGGGCCTCCTGGTCCTCTCAGGCCAGCCGCTGACGGCCAAGGAGATCGTCCACGAGCTGAAGATCAGCCAGGGCGCCGCCAGCGCCACGATCAACGAGCTGCTCGAGTGGGGCGCCGTCTCCTCGACTTTCGATTCCTCGCGCCGCTGCAACGTGCATGAGGCGGTTGGCAACACGCTTTCCATCGTCGCCACGGTGCTCCGCCGCCGCGAGCAGGTGGCCTTCGAGCACTTCAAGATCGGTGCGACGCGGATGCTCGAGATCATCCGCGAGCGCAACGGCAACAAGGACCCGCGCGTCCTCACGCTCCGTTCGATCATCGCCACGTGCGACCTCGCCGATACGGTGATGCAGCTGGTGTTTAGCACCGTCTCAAGCGCGCTCGGTGATCCCCAGAGCCTCCTTTCCAAGGCGATCGGAACCGCGCTCAAGGTGGGCGTCGGCGTTCCCGCTCGCGTTCTCCAGGTCACCGACCGAGCCGCAAAAGCAAGCCGCGAGGCCTCCGCTGTGCAAGCCTCCAACGGGCAAGCCTCCAACGGGCAAGCCTCCAATGGGCAGGCCACCGGAGACAATCCATCATGACCAGCGTCCCCACCAACCTCCCCCGGATCGTCATGACCGGCGTGGGCCTCACGAGCCCCAACGGCAACACCCTGACCGAGTACCGCAAGAACCTCCTTGCCGGCGTCTCGGGCGTTTCACCGTACGAGATTCGCTACTTCGGCAAGACCGTCGCAGGCCAATGCGACTACGACGCCAATAAGCACCAGAGCCGCAAGAGCCTCCGCCGCGGTACCCGCGCTGGCTCGATTGCGATCTACTGCGCAAGAGAGGCGCTCAACCACGCGGGCGTCGACCTCGACACCGTCGACAAGAGCCGGATCGGCGTCTACGTCGGCACGACCGAGCATGGCAACGTCGAGACGGAGGAGCAGATCTACGAGATCAGCAAGTACGACTACGACACCTCCTACTGGTCGCACCACCACAACCCGCGCACCGTCGCGAACAACCCCGCTGGGGAAGTCACGCTCAACACGGGCATCACGGGCCCCCACTACGCGATCGGCGGCGCCTGCGCCGGCGGCAACCTGGGGATCATCCAGGGGGCGCAGATGCTCCAACTGGGCGAGTGCGACATGGCCCTCGCGGGCGGTGTATCCGAGAGCATCCATACCTTCGGCATCTTCGCGAGCTTCAAGGCGGAGAACGCCCTCGGCGAGGGCGACGACCCGACGCTCGTCAGCCGTCCGTTTGACAAGAACCGCAACGGCATCGTCGTCAGCGAAGGCGGCTGCCTGTACGTGCTCGAGCGCTACGACGACGCCGTCGCGCGCGGTGCCCACATCATCGCGGAGCTCAGCGGGTGGCACGTCAACTCGGACGCGGCGGACTTCGTTCTGCCTCTCCCCGAGCGCCAAGACCAGTGCATGCGCGGCGCCCTCGCTAAGGCTGGCATGGCGGCGGAAGACATCCACATCGTCAGCACGCACGCGACCTCGACGCCCCTCGGCGACATCCAGGAAACCGGCGCGGTGCGCGCGGTCTTCGGTGACTCCGAGCCGACACGCATCAACAACACGAAGAGCTACATCGGGCACACCATGGGCGCGGCTGGCGCGCTGGAACTCGCTGGCAACCTTCCATCGTTCCAGGACGGCGTGGTCCACCCGACCATCAACGTCACCGACCTCGATCCCGAGTGCGAGATCCGCGGCCTCGTCATCAACGAGCCGATTCAGACGAAGAGCGTCGACACGATCCTCAACCTTAGCTTCGGCATGCTTGGCATCAACAGCGCGTTGATCGTCAAGAAGCCCGGCTAGCGTCCCCCCACCGAACAAACAATCTCGACACTGCCTGCGAAGCCAGGCCCCCTCCACCATGAACAAAGAAGAAGTCAAAAACGCCGTCAAGGACATCATCGAGACGATCGCCCCCGACGAAGACATCGCGGGGCTCAACGACCACGATCTCCTGCGCGACCAGATCGAACTCGACTCGATGGACTTCCTCGACATCGTCATGGAGCTCCGCAAGCGCTACGGCGTCCAGGTGCCCGAGGACGACTACAAGGAGCTCGGCTCGCTCGACTCCTGCGCCAAGTACCTCCATCCCCTGATGGAAGAGAAGGAGCTGAAGCTCCAGAACGCCTGACCCAACGCACTTCACCCCTCATGTCCGAACACGAATACGACACGATCGTCATCGGGGCGGGGATGAGCGGCTTGGCAGCCGGCATCCGCCTAGCGCAGTTCGACGCGCGCGTGGTCGTGCTGGATCGCCACTACCTTTGGGGTGGGCTCAACTCGTTCTACAAGCGACAAGGCAGGCGTTTCGACGTCGGCCTGCACGCACTCACGAACTACGTGCCTAAGGGCACGAAGGGTCGCCCACTGACGCGCATCCTGCGTCAGCTGCGGATTCCCTATGAGTCGCTGGAGCTCGGCCAGCAGAACGGCAGCCGGGTGGACTTCCCCGGCGTATCGCTTCGCTGGACCAACGAGTTTGAGGTGCTGCGCGCCGAGGTGGCCGACAAGTTTCCGGGCGACATCGACGGCTTTGATCGGCTCGCCAAGGATCTTGAGGGCTACCCGGACCTCACGCCTGAGGACGGCCCGCCGCGCATGGCGCGGGCCGAGCTGAAGAGGTACCTCCAAGATCAGACGCTGGTCGAGATGCTTCTCCTGCCGCTCCTCTACTACGGCAGCCCCACGCCGGACGACGTCGAGTGGTCCTCGTTCATGATTCTCTTCAAGAGTCTCTACGAAGAGGGATTCGCGCGCCCCGAGGGCGGCGTCCGCCGCGTTCTCGACCTCCTGCGCAACAGGTACAAGGAACTCGGCGGTGAACTGCGCATGCGCGCGGGCGTAAGCGAGATCCTGGTCAACGCCAAGGGCGAGACCGAGGGCGTTCGCCTGGATGACGGGACGGAGCTCCGCGCCGCCACCGTCATCTCCAGCGCTGGCTACGTCGAGACCATGGCGATGACCCCGGCGGCGGCGGAGGTTTCCGCGGCTGACGTCGGGCCGTTGACCTTCGTCGAGTACCTGACGGTGCTTGACCAGCGCCCAGCGGACCTCGGCCACGACGACACGATCGTGTTCTTCAACACGGAGGATCGGCTCGTCTACGGACCGCCCGCCCCGGGTGAGCCCGTTGACCTCCGCAGCGGCGTCATCTGCTGTCCGGACAACTACGCCTCCGCCGAGCCGCTCCCTGAGGGTCTCTTCCGACTGACGCTCCTCGCCCGCCACGACGAGTGGACGAGCTTCGACGAAGACGAATACCAGGCCAGGAAGGACGCCATCTGGAAGGAGGCGCACGCGATCGCCGCCCCGTTCTCCTTTGACGCGCGCCCCCACGCGGTCTTTGTGGACGGCTTCACGCCGCGGACGATCGAGAGGTTCACCGGCCATCTCGGCGGCGCCGTCTACGGCTCCCCGAACAAGCAGCACTCCGGCCGCACCTCCATCGACGGCCTTTTCCTCTGCGGGACCGACCAGGGCTACCTGGGCATCGTTGGCGCGATGCTGTCCGGCATCGCCATGGCCAACCAGCACGGCCTCACGCGCGTCTGATTCAGGACAGCATCCCAGACCCATGACGATCACCGATCCAGAGTCCTCAGGCGCTCCCAAGGCCGAGCGTAACAAGAAGTTCTTCGCCGGCCACCGCGATGGCAAGCGGCCCATCGCGACCGACCCGCTCAAGGGCGCCAAGGAGCGCTACGACGTCATCGTCATCGGGTCAGGCCTCGGCGGCCTCACCGCCGCCAACATCCTGGCGCGCAACGGCCACAGCGTGTGCGTCGTCGAGCAGCACTACAACTACGGCGGGCTCGCCACCTGGTTCAAGCGCAAGGGCGGCCACGTCTTCGACATCTCGCTGCACGGCTTCCCGTTCGGCATGAAGAAGACGTGCCGCAAGTACTTCGGCCAGAACGTGGCTGACAAGATCGTCCAGCTCGACGGCGTCCGCTTCGACAACCCCCAGTTCAGCTTCGACACGAAGTTCACGCGCGAGTGCTTCACCGACAAGCTTGTGAACGTGCTCGGCTGCGATGCGACGGTCGTCGAGGGCTTCTACGATGAGCTCCGGCGCATGAACTACTACGACAACGACACGCGCACCACGCGCGAGCTGTTTGAGTCGTATTTCCCCGGCCGCAACGACGTGCACCGCCTCCTGATGGAGCCGATCACCTACGCCAACGGCTCGAGCCTGGACGACCCGGCGATCAGCTACGGCATCGTGTTCTCCAACTTCATGTCCAAGGGCGTGTACACGTTCACCGAGGGTACGGACGGCCTCATCCGGGACATGCGCGCGATCCTCAAGGAGAACGGCGTCGACATGTTCAATCGCGTCACCGTCGACGAGATCACGGTCGAGAACGGCCGGGTCCGCGGCATCCGCTCCGGCGACCGCGAGATTCGCGCTGAGATTGTCCTCTCGAACGCGAGCATCAAGGCCACGGCCGAGCACCTCGTAGGCGAGCAGCACTTCGACAAGGACTGGCTCCAGGGTCTCCGCGACGTGCGCCTCAACACGTCGAGCTGCCAGGTTTACATGGGACTGCGTGAGGGCACGACTCTCCCGTGGGTGTCCGACCTCTTCTTCACGTCCAGCCGCCCGACCTTCGACAGCGCCGCGCTCTGCGACCTGCACGGCGAGAGCCGCACGTTCAGCTTCTACTACCCGAAGGGCCGCCCCGCCGACCAGGCCGCTGGCAAGCCCGATCGCTACGTCATCGTGTCGAGCACCAACGCTCTCTACGAGGACTGGGCGTCCATGGACAAGGAGTCCTACGAAGCGAACCGGACTCGCATGATCGACGAAACCATCGCCGACATCGAGCGCCGCGTCCCCGGCACCGCGGACAAGCTGGAGCACGTGGAAGCCTCCACTCCCATGTCCTTCCAGTTCTACACCGACTCGCCCAAGGGCACGTCCTTCGGAACGAAGTTCGAGGGCCTCCCCTACTCGATGGAGATCTCCTCACAGATCGAAGGCCTCTACCACGCAGGCTCGGTGGGCATCATCATGAGCGGCTGGCTGGGCGCCGCGAACTACGGCGCGATCACCGCCAACAAGATCGATGCACGCCTGGCAGCTCTGGCGTCCGAGGCCTGAAACGAACGGTAGCGCGGCCGAGAGGCTGGACGCCCACGATGAGCTCGAGAGCCTGGCTTCCCGTATGCTCGAGGGCCTTCACGACCTCCACTGAGACTCTGGTCTCTCCTCATCCCAGACGCTATGCGCCTTACCCTGTTTCGGATTCTGGTCGCCCTCTCGACGCTCTTTACCACGGCGTATGCCATCGCATGTGCAGTGACGGAAGATGGGGCGATGGACCCCGTGTCCCCCATAGAGCTGCAAGCGGCCATCGATGCGGCTGAGCCAGGCGGGGTGCTGGTTCTTCACGCGGGCGTGTACGAACTTGATGCGCCGCTGCGGCTGACGAAGCCGCTGGTGCTCCGCGCGGCCCCAGGAGCGGAAGTAGTCCTGAGCGCGGGACGCACGCTGGATCTTGACTGGACGCCCTTCCGAGGCGCGGTGATGCAGGCCGACCTACCGGACGACATCGACCTGGGCATGGTGGCCTTCGATCAGCTTTTCATGGACGGCGGCCGCCTCCATATGGCGCGCTATCCCAACTACGACCCGGACGCTCGCTACTTCGGCGGGACGGCAGCCGACGCCCTCAGCCCCGAACGCATCAAAGCGTGGGAAGACCCCTCCGGGGGCTTCATTCACTCGCTACACAGTTCTGAGTGGGGCGGAAATCACTGGCGCATCACGGGCAAGAACGCGGACGGGACGCTGGCCCTTGAAGGGGGCTGGATGAACAACCGGCCGTCCGGGATCAACCCCAACCATCGCTTCGTCGAGAACATCTTTGAGGAGCTGGATGCTCCCGGAGAGTGGTTCCTCGACCGCGGCGCCCGCAGGCTCTACGTCCACCCTCCGGCGGGGACGAACTTCGACTCAGCCCAGTGGACCGCTTCTGCCATCGAGCGCGTGATCGAGGTCGTTGGGGCGTCCCTTGCTCAGCCCCTGGAGGGCGTTCGCCTGGAGGGGCTGCAGTTCGCCCACACGGCGCGTACGTTGATGAAAACTGACGAGCCACTGCTTCGGAGCGATTGGATGATCCATCGCGGCGGCGCCGTCTACGCCGAAAACGTCAAGAACCTCGTCGTGGAAGACTGCGGCTTGCATGCACTCGGTGGCAATGGCGTCTTCGTGAGCGGCTTCGCAGAGGGGGTTGCCGTGCGCGGCTGCCACCTGAGCGACCTGGGCGCGAGTGGAGTCTGCTTCGTCGGCCGACCAGAGGCCGTTCGAAGCCCATCGTTCAACTATGGCGCATTCGTCCCGCTGGAAGAGCTCGACCGGGAGGTGGGCCCAAAGTCCGATGCCTTCCCGCGCGATTGCAGCGTAGAGGACTGCCTCATGCACGACCTGGGGCTCGTGGAGAAGCAGGTGGCTGGGGTGCAGATAGCGATGGCTTCACGCATCAGCGTTCGACACGTCAGCATCTACGACGTCCCGCGCGCCGGTATCAACATCGGCGATGGCACCTGGGGTGGCCACCTGATCGACGGATGTGATGTCTTCGACACCGTTCAAATGACAGGAGACCACGGTTCCTTCAACTCGTGGGGCCGCGATCGATTCTGGCACCCCAACCGTGGCGTGCTGGATCGCCTGACCAGCGAGCATCCAGAGCTAATACTCCTCGATGCCGTTGAGACCACCACCATCCGCAACAGCCGGTGGCGTTGCGACCATGGATGGGACATCGACCTGGATGACGGGTCGTCGAACTACGAGGTGTACAACAACCTGTGTCTCGCCGGTGGCATCAAGCTTCGCGAGGGCTTCCGCCGAGTGGTGCGAAACAACGTCATGGTGAACAACAGCTTTCACCCCCATGTGTGGTTTTCTGACAGCCACGATGTCTTTGAGAAGAACATCGTCGCAACGCCCTACAGGCCGATTCGCCTCAGGGGATGGGGCGACCGGATCGACTACAACCTCCTGCCGGACATCGGGGCCCTGTCCAGCTCTCAGGACCTGGGCTTGGACCTTCACAGTGCCGCTGGAGACCCGCTGTTCTTGGGGCCGACAACGGGTGACTTCCGCGTCGCCGATGATTCGCCAGCACTGGCCCTTGGTTTCGAGAACTTCGACATGGGGTCTTTCGGGGTGCAGAAACCCGAGTTGCGCGCGATGGCTCGAACGCCTGCCATTCCGCCGCTCCGCCAGGCAGCCACGTCACGTATCGACAGGCCGCGAGTCTTCCTGGGCGCATCCGTCAAGCGCCTTCGGGGACTCGGAGAGCGCTCGGCGACGGGCCTAGACGTCGAACGCGGTGTGCTGGTCCTTGACGTCCCCGAAGGGTCGCCAGCAGTCCGCGCGGGCCTGCAGGCCAACGATGTCATTCTGCGCGTGGGCGCGCTCGAAGCGAACGATCCTGGCAAGCTTCAAGCGGCCTACCTCAAGGCGACCGCGCCTGAGGGATGTGCCTTCATGATCTTCCGGGACCAGCGCGAACAGACGATCACGGTCGAAGCCGCACTGGCGATTCGCTTGGACGCGAGGAGCTGTCGCTCGATAGGGAGCGGCCATGCAGCGTCATACGACCAGGCCAAGGACTACCTGGGGCAATGGGTCGACGCCTCAACGTCACTCGTTTGGGATCTCTCATATCGCGGAGATGCCGCCTTCGACGTCTATGCGGAGCTCGCCGCGCCACTGGGCGCGGCCGGTGCAACATGGACGTTCTCCATGGCCGACCAAGTCATCCATGGCACGACTCCCAACACTGGCGGCTGGGAGTCTTTTGAGCGCGTCCACCTCGGGCAAATCAAGATCAAGTGTGACGGCGACACCCAAGTCCAGCTGACTCCATTGACCAAGCCCGGAGCAGGCGTCATGAACCTCCGTGCCATGGAGCTTGTGGCTCGCTGAGCGCAGAAGAGGACTTTCGTCTCGCGATCAGACGTTCGGTACTCGAAGGCGCAGCTTCGCATCCAGCACCAGAACGGGAGTCGACTACGACCCCAGCCCTGGGAGCGTGTCGCGCATAGCTGAATCCGCGACACGCTCCTAAACGTGGACCAGGCTGGCACCGCACTGCCATGTCGAGCGGAGGTCAGAGCGATCTCCTTCAGGGAAGCAGCGTAAAGCTCGCGAGGTCGGTGAATTGCGAACTCGGACCAAAAGCACCTATGTCCCGGTGCCACGACTGGAAGTACCAGGTGTCGCCGGGCTGGCCCGCGACGAAAAACGGGCCTTGGGGGATATCTGTCACGTCGAGGGCGACGGAGTAGGCGCCCGCCGATCCTGAGTTGACCACCTGCCCCGGACCGACGATCCGGCCGATGAGCGTCGTGAGGCAGAGGTTGCCGGGCTGCCCGCCCGGGTTCGGGATGAAGCCTGGCGTCCGGCCAATGATGAAGAAGCCGAAGGCGTTGGTGGGCAAGTTGCGTGCGGCGAGGGTCAGCGAGTTCACCGCGATGGAGGCGGAGCCGTATGCGTCCACGAGCCCCATGGCCCCGGTGGAGTTCGGCGGACTGGTGCAGTTTGGCAGCGCGCCGCCGATGGCAGTCGTTGTTTCAAAGGCTCCGAGGTCCATGAAGCCCGGGCCAGTGTTCATGGTCTGGGGATCGTCAACGCTCCGCCTCTTGCCGCTGACGTCAGCGTAGCGGACCGGCACTGAAAGTGGTGCGATGTCGGTGGCGTCGATGGCAGGGGAGCCTGGAAGGGGGTAGAAGTCGCCCTGACCAGCGTCCCGGAAGAGCGGGTCGGACTGACTGATCCCCGTCCCCGGGTGTCCGCTTTCGACGATGGAGTCTGACACCTCAATCCCGAGGGAGACATCCCGGCCCAGGATCAGGTCGTAGTCGTTGCCCCAGAAGATGCTGCGGCTGATGCTTACGATGGCGTTGGCCGGATCGAAGACTCCGACGACCGACTGGGCTGGGTCATCCACTTGATTCCCAAAGAACGTGCTGGCGACCACGGTCAGGCTGCTCGATGGCGGGTTGGACACCAGGTGCTCCGCGTAGATCGCAGCGCCAAAAGAACCACGGTTGCCGCTGAACACCGAGTTCGAAACCAAGAGGTCTGAAGCCTCAGAGAGAATCGCGCCGCCCTGTATGTTCACTCGGTTGCCCTCGAACACACAGCGATTCACGAGACCCTGTGCGCGGTAGTACGAGACGGCGCCGCCACCGATGAAGCTGACTAAGTTGCCGGTGAAGACCGAGTCCTCGAGGTTCAGGTCTCCCTCGAAGCAGAACGCAGCGCCCCCACGATCGTCCGCGAAGCAGCCCTCAAAGCGGCAGTTGGCAGCGGTCAGCGCAGCCTCCACGTAAAGCCCACCGCCGCTGACGGCCCGGCCGCCGCGGATCGTGAACCCGTCCAGCCGCGTGGCGAATCCATCTTCCAAGACGCGGACGATTCGCTGCGTATTGTCCGCCATGTTTGAATGGCCGAGCCCGTCATTCTGGAGGAGATCACCTGAGAGGATCGTCGGTGCCTGACCGAAAGGCCGCCGGAAGAAGGGGTTCGGTTCGTCGCCGAGAAAGCCCCCGAAGACCTGGGCGCCAGGGGGGATATCAAAGGACTTCGAAGGGTCGAGATCGTCCGTGGCGAAGTAGGTGCCATCGGCGACGTAGACGATGCGGGTGGAAGCAATTTGCGCTAACGCCGCCTGGAGACCGAGGGGCCCCTGGAACGCGTCGCTCCAAGAGCTACCGTCGCCCGCGCCGGTCGTAAGCTGCGCGTCCACGTAGTGAACGGCCTGGGCCTGGGCCGCGGCTGTCAGGCAGCATGCAAGGGAGAGAGCCGTGAGGGGAATTCTCATGGGATCGTCGGGCCGGCGGTGGGCCCGCTGGGTGAACGGAACGGGAAGTCTTGTTTCGGCGTACGAGTACCGAAGCGGCGAGGGCCGTAATGGACGGCCCTCACCGCTTCCAGGCTAGCAGCCCGCTCCTATTTCGGGGCCGTCCCAGAGTGATAGACGCGTCGCTGTCGGGCCAGGAGCCTGTCTGGCTGGATAAGCCACTTCCACCGTCAGCAGTACCGCCCCCCAGCCCTCACCACGACTGAGCGCTGCGGCGCAGCCAGTCGTGGAGCCGACTGCACTCAGCACCATCGTGGGCTCTGGACCGTATTGGCCGCAGCAATGGCGTCCTTCGAGAGCTTCTCGTAGACAGCGTTGCCGTACTTGGCGCCTTCGAGCTCCTTCACGAGGCGCATGTACTTGGCCATGACCTTCAGCTCAGGCGCTGAGCTATGCTCCTCGAGCGCCGGCATGAACGACGCAGCCTCTTTGCCGCTCACCATGTATTGAATGGAACCGCGCCCTCAGTCCCCGCGTAGGTCTTCGCGGCTTCCGCGAACTTCGCGAGCACCGCGTTGCGCTCCTCTATGAGTTCGTCCAGGGCGGAAGACTCTTTACCCTCCTCGGAGCCCTCCGCGCCGCGCTGCATCTCGGAGCCCACCTTGCCCTCGACGTCCTGGTACTCGGCGGACAGGCGCTCATGGAGCACCTCGGCCTCGGTATTGGCCTGCTGAATGGACGCGGCAGGCTCCGCCTAGCTCAGCTTCCCCCCGCTCCCCTCCCCTTGGGCAGCACCAGCACAGCGCGGGAGCTACGCAGTCTCGTCCTCCCCTGAGCGCACGCGGTTACAGTGGGCTTC
>JBLIHL010000063.1:0-16284 GCA_047635895.1 Paracoccaceae bacterium
GCCGCGAAGAAGCGCGCAGCGGCACCGTCCACCTCGGGCGCTTCTGGGCGCGGCGCGCGCTGCGACTGTGGCCGCTCTGGTACACGATCCTCCTTGCGCTCAGCGTCCTGTTCCTCGTGGTGCTGCCGGACGCGGCCATGGCGGCACCGTTCTGGCGCGACCTCCCGTGGAACGCGACGTACACCTCGAACTTCATCGTTCCCGGTACGTTCCTCGCGCTCTCTTGGTCCCTCGCGGTTGAGGAGCAGTTCTACGTCGTATGGCCGCTGGCTCTCACGAGGCTTCGCTCCGTCGCCGCGCCGGCCCTGCTGTTCCTCGGCGGGCTCTCGGTCGGTGTCCACCTCGGCCTCTTCGACGGGCTCATCGTCGATACGCTCGGGCCACCTGGCCTCGAGAACTACGCACTCGGCGCGACCGTGCTTCCGCTTGTGCTCGGGTGCGCCCTGGCTCTTCTGCCCGCATGGACCGCTCGGCTCGCCCGCCCTGGCCTGGCACCGCTATGGCTCGCCGCGCTGATCGCGTGCGCGCTCCTATCGCCTCTGGGCAGCGAAGGCCCCATGCGCCTCGGCGCCCAGGTCGCTGCCGCCGGCCTCGTCGCAGCTTGCGTGGGGAGCCGTGATCCAGCGTGGCTCAGCGTCCGTCCCCTGCGCTGGATCGGCGAGCGAGCCTACGGCGTCTACCTGCTCCACATCTTCTGCCTCCAGCTCGTCACCAGCCTGGCTCCGTGGCGTGACGGAGAACGTGACATGGCCGCGTTCCTCCTCGTGACCGCGCTGTCACTGGTGGCCGCGGGGCTGTCCTACCGCTTCCTCGAGCGCCCGTTCCTCAGGCTCAAGGGACGCTTCAGATAGGGCTCAGGAGTCTTCTTCGAGCGAGAGCGTCAGCGGAAAGAGCTCCGCGCGCGCCATCGCATGCGCGCGGTTGACCTTCTTCCGCGCCACGCTCTCAGGCCAAAGCCCAATCACGGCTGAACCGTCGCTATCCACGCGCAGCATGAGCTCCATCGCGCGCGGCAGCGGCTGGCGGAAGATCTTCGTCAGCATGTCCACGACGAATTCCATGGTCGTGATCGGGTCGTCGTGGCAGATGACCTTCCAGAGGGGAGCGAGTCGCTCTTCGTGGACCGTCTCCGGCTCGTCAAGCACCAGGGTGCCCGGCAGACCCGTGTCGGCGCCTGAGCTGTGACCCGACTGGGTCAGAAGCGGTCCATCTCGCCCGTGCATCCAATAAGAATGCCTGAACAGGCGCCAGTCCGCGAGCCTAGACCCGTGGTGAGGCGCTATCGTGGGCGTCGCCCCAGGCGGCCCCACGATCCAAGAACCCATCTGCTGAGCCAAGTGAGCGACCTTCAAGCCCTCGACGCCGAGATTCAAGACCTCCGGGAAGCCGTCAAAGCCTTCCGCCAGAGCCTTGAAGAGCGCTTCATCGGTCAGTCCGAAACCGTTGAGCTCCTGATCCTTGCGCTCCTCGCCGGCGGTCACGTCCTCCTTGAGGGAGCTCCTGGCCTCGGCAAGACCACGCTGGTTCAGTCCCTTTCGGACGCAGTGGATCTGTCTTTCCAGCGCCTCCAGTGCACGCCGGACCTCATGCCGTCCGACGTGCTCGGCACGCGCGTGCTGCGCGTGAACGAGGAAACCGGCGCCCGCTCGTTCGACTTCGAACCCGGCCCCGTCTTCACGAACGTCCTGCTCGCCGACGAGGTGAACCGCGCGACGCCGCGGACACAAAGCGCGCTGCTTGAGGCGATGCAAGAAGCCCAGGTCACGCTGCACGGCAAGACGCACATCCTCGAGCCGCCCTTCTTCGTGGTCGCCACGCAGAATCCGATCGAAATGGAGGGCACCTACCCGCTGCCCGAGGCCCAGCTCGACCGGTTCCTATTCAAGCTGGAGATCGCGCTCCCGAGCGAGAAGGAGCTGACTCGCATCTTGGACGCGACCACAGGGGAACGCCCGGGCCCCCTGCCTGTCTCGCTCTCGCGGGAGCAGCTCCTGCGGCTGCAGGCCATCGTTCGCCAGATCCCGGCGCCCTCTACCGTCGTCGAAGCCGTATCACGCATCGTCCTGGGTACGCACCCGAACCACCCCGACGCGATCGAGGACGTACGCAACTACGTGCGACATGGCGCCAGCCTGCGCGCTGGACAGTCCATCCTGCTGGCCGCCAAGGCGCGCGCGCTGATGGCGGGACGCCTGCACGTCGCCGAGCTGGACCTGCGCGCTGTGGCTCGCGCCGCACTCAAGCATCGTGTGATCCTGAGCTACGAGGGTGAGGCAACCGGTCTCGACCTCGGCGCGCTCGTGGAAGCGGTCGTGGAAGCTGCGATCTAACGGGATCCGGATCTAGCGACCCAATCTGGCGGAGACTTGATCCGTGCGAATCACGGTCCGAGCGGGGTGACCGCCTGACCTACTTCACCCTGACCTACTTCGCCCTGAGCTGCGCGATCTCGTGCTCGAGCTCGTCGAGCCGGACGCGCGCTCGCTCTGCGCGTGAGGCGTCCGCGTCACTGCGGTCCACGCTGCGCCAGCGATCGGCAAGCACCGTGAGCCACTCGGCCGAGCGCTCGGGCTGGCCCAGCTCGAGCGACAATTCCGCGAGCCCCCGCAGCAGGAACTCAGACTGATCGCCCAGCGCAAACGCGTCCTCGCAGAAGTTCAGCGCCGCCTCTGGCTGACCGTTGCGCTCAAGAAAGCGACCGACGTCGTGGTGGGCGGCCGCGAGATCCGCGTTGGGATCCAGCTGGCCGAGCGCGACTCGGAGTGAGGCTATGGCCTTGGCAACCTCTCCCTGCTCGATCCAGACCGTGGCGCGCGTGAGCACAACCTGCTCCATGCACGGGTAGAGGTCGAGCGCCATGTCGAGCACGTCCTCCGTCAGTGCCTTGTCCTTGGTGACCCGGACGGCTTTGAGGTAGTCCAGTGTCAAGCGAGCCGCGGGCGTGCCGACCTGCCAATCATCGGCCGCGACTCCCGTTGCCTCGGCGTGCAGATGCGTGACGCCGGCCTGGAGGCTCTTGAGCTGCAAGGCGGTGTCACCCCGACGCCGATAGAACAGAGCCAGCTCGCGGTAGCCGCGTGCATCGCCCGGATCGGTCTCGATGGCGGCTTCCAGTGCGTACTTCGCGGCGACTGGGTCACCGGCGCGGTCGAGCTGGCGGGCCTGGTCCAACCAGGCGTCCACGCCGCACGCTAGCTTGTCGGACAGCATGACCGAGCAAACGTGAAAGTCGCCGGCGTCATCAAGCTTGCCATCGACACCTTCCGCCTCGACGAGCGCCATCGAGCCGCACGTCAGCGGAACGCCGAGACACGGGCCGGAGGGCGACATCATGAGCGACAAAGGCTCCTCGCTCCGGAAGCCCGCAAGTGGCAGAAGCTCATCGAGGTTGCGACGTGCCTGGACGGCCCCACGGTAGTCGAGCGCCAAGAGCTCAGTCATGCCGTCGGCGGCTTCGCCGACGCAAATAATTCGATCGTTCGAGATCAGGAACGCGGCCTCCGGGAGCTTCCTCAACGGGAGGCGAATCCAGGACACCAGCTCACCCTCCTTCTGGATGAGTGCGTGCACCGTTCGATTCTCTGCGCCCCGCGAAGCCACGATGGTCATGCGAGCTCCTGGCACCGCCGTCTGGGCGATGATGGGGCCGTAGGCCTCGGCCGGAGCCTGGCCATCACGTGCAACGACCTCGTCGACGACGAGCCTCGATGCGGCCAGGGCCATGGCGTCGGGTTGAAACGTCATGAGCGGCCCCTCAAGGAGGGAGCTGCTGAGCGAGCTCGTCACGAGCCCGTGGGACAACGTCATGGACGAAGCAATCTGCCGAGCGGGTAGCTGCGCGTCGCGTTTCGCTGCGAACGATGCCGCCAACTGAGCGACGGTCGCCTCGCTCGCGGGGATCGCACCGACGCCTTCAATGGAGGCTCCTGCTACGAAGTGACCATTCGCCGTGACCGGCGAGATGACCGCGCACGCGGCGATTATCGTTGCTCTTAGCCGAGCATCCATGAAGCTTCCGTTTCGCATTCCCCCCCTCGTGTGGCCTGACGCTCCCGAACCCCAAAACGGGCCCGGACCCTCCGTCGGCCTTCGAGGGGGATGATCGGACGGCAAGGCTCTTCTCTGGACTGCAAAAGTGAATGCCCGCCCAGACGTGCCCGTTGTGCCTCGTAACGAAACGTGCTAGCGCTCAAAGTGAGCGAGGTAACCCGATGGCGCGCAATCGCGCTCCGATTTCGGCAGTGAAGCGCTTCGCCGCCGCTGGCATCAGGTGGAAGGGGTTCTCCATCTCCTCCTTCACGAAGGTCTGCTGGGCACCGGGGAGGTGCCACGCATGTCCGGATGTCGCACAGATCGCGTCGATGTACTCGTGAAACTGACGCATCAGGTCGATCTGCTCTGGGTGGTGGACCATGCCTTCCCAGATGGGACCGTCGACGAAGACGAGGTCGTAGCCCCGGGCGTCCGCGTCCTGAATCATGCGTTCGATCGCGGCGCGGTCGCTCACTCTTGGGATGGGTCCTTCGAAGGCTCGGAGATCAGGGAGGACCGTCTTTTCCACCATTGGCGGGATGCCGTCCGGGTAGTTGGCGAGGATCGTCGAGGTCCCGTCTGCGGCGATTGGGAGCCTCGCCGGGTCGTAGTTGAGGGGGTCGCCGCGCACCACCTTGGCGAAGGTCACGGACTGGGTGAATAGCGGGAACAGCCGCGCGACCGCGAGCTGCGACAGGTCCCTCTTGTTGAGCGAGGCGCTACCCGCAGCGGCCGTCGCGAGAGAGACTGGAATCTGCGCGAATGTGAACCCGTCAGGCTCCTTGACGAGGGTCTGGCTGCCGATGATGACGAGCGCCAGGCTCGGCGGAGCCCCGGCGCTTTCCACCGAGCGGTCGAGCATCCAACGTGCTCCCGTCATCAGGAAGCGCCCATACGTGCAGAGGTTGATCACGGGGACGCCCAGCGATTCGGCAAGGACCGAGCCGTCGACACCGAAGTTCCCGCCAGAGTCCCCCACCACCACCGCTCCACCAGCAGGAGCGCCGGCGGAGGCGAGGTCCCACTTGGTGTCCACAATGAGGCCATCGAAGTTCCGGTCGGACGGGGGCGACTGCCGGATCGCCAGAGCGTTCACGCCGAGCACGATCCCGAGCGTGAGGATGAGCATCGCCGCGACCTTGAAGCCGGACGATCCGTGTTCGCGTTCGTCCGCGAGGCGTTCATGTTGAAGTGACATCGCTAGCTTAGAACTGGAAGTAGAAGAACTCGACGGGCTGGCGCACGCCGAACACCATCATCGCGAGGATCATGGCGGCGAAGAGCATCGCGCGACCGACCACCGGAAGTCGAAGCGGCACGAGCAAGTCCCTGGAGAAGTGCTGGGCCAACTGAATGACGACCAGCGGCCAGGTGAAGTAGGCGTAGGTCAAGAGCCCCGCCCTTGCGGTCTCCGTCAGCTCGAACGACTGGTGGGTCATCATGTGCCAGAACTGTTCGACCGAGCTGCACTTCACGATGGCCATGCCAATCAGCATCGGGACCCAGAACAGCACGATGCGAACCCACTCGCCGACGATGCCGTAGTCGCGCTCGTGCGCGACCTTGCTGCGAACGTCGAGAATTACGCGCTCCAGCACCAGCAGAACGCCGTGGTAGCTGCCCCAGAGCACGTAGGGCCATGCGGCCCCGTGCCAAAGGCCGCCTAGCGCCATGACCAGGAACATGTTCCGGTAGGTCTTGAAGCGCGAGCCGCGGTTGCCGCCAAGCGGAATGTAGAGGTAGTCCCGCAGCCACGTCGAGAGGCTGACGTGCCAGCGCGCCCAGAAGTCGCTTGGCCCCGTCGCCAGGTAGGGCAAGCGGAAGTTGAGCAGGAACTCAAAGCCCAGGAGCTTCGCCAGGCCGCGCGCAATGTCGGTGTAGCCGGAGAAGTCACAGTAGATATGGATCGTGAAGCCGAGCACGGCCACGAACGGCTCCAAGCCGTGCAGGTTCTGCCAGGCGCCATCTGCGAACAAGGGGTTCGAGATGAGGGCCGCCTGATCCGCGATGACCGTCTTCTTGAAGTAGCCCCAAACGATCAGCCAGAGGCCCGACTGGACCTTGTCCGCGGTGATCTTGCGCGGCGCTTCGATCTGGGGCATGAGTCGCGAAGCGCGCTCGATCGGCCCCGCTACCAGCTGAGGAAAGAAGCTCACGAAGAGCCCGAAGCCCAGGAGATCGTTCGTCGCGGGCATGCGCCGGCGGTACACGTCGATCGAGTAGCTCAGCGTCTGGAACGTGTAGAAGCTGATGCCGACCGGAAGCACCAGCTTCAGGGTCGTCATGTTGGCTTCAAATCCGATCGCGTTGAGGAAGACGGCCGCGCTATCGATGAAGAAGCCGAAGTACTTGAACGACGCCAGGATCCCGAGGTTGACCACCACCGAGAGCGTGACGAGCCTCTTCCGTACCTTCTCATCCTCGGAGGACGCGAGGCGCCTTCCTATGTAGAAGTCGATGCCCGTGGAGAGGGCGAGCAGCGCCAGGAATCGGGGATCCCAGTAGCCGTAGAACACGTAGCTGGCTGCGAGGAGCCAGGCGTTCTGTACGCGAAAACGGCGCGAGCCCAGCGCCAAGTAGACGGCGTAGACGATCGCAAAGAAGAGGGGGAAGACCCAGGAGTTGAACTGCACGGCAAGTCGGGCGTCAGGGAGCGCAGAAATGACAATGACCGCGCACTGGTCGGTGCGCGGTCAAGGTGAGAGTAGCGGCTCGGAGCGCGTAGCGGAGAGATGGCGATCCGAGAACTGCAGGGAGCATGCCCCTAAGGAGCGAGTGCGGCACACCCGAGAATCAGGTCGAGATCAACCCTGAAGCTTGGAAGCGAGGTCGTCCATGTTGACGCTCTCCAGCTCTTCCCGTCCGATACGGCCCATGCGCTCGAAGCGGCGGCGCTCATCAGAGGAGCTCATCTCGGCGCCTGACCCAATGGGAAGGCGCTTGGGCTCGATCCGGTTCTTGCCGGCGGCGCGGACGACCTCGGCGAGGTTCTCCGGAAGGCCTTCGGGCAGGTCCTCGCGGCGCTCGAGCGCCTTGCGGGCGCGGCGGCAGACCTCAAGGGTGCTCGTCAGGTTCGTGCGAATCTTCAGGAGCCTGTCCATGTCGGCCCCGGGACCGTCGATGGAGCGGTCCACCTTGGCGCTGGCTACTTCAAGTACAGCGATCAGGGTGTTCAGCTTGCGCATCAGGCGCTCGCGGTACTCCGGAGACTCGAGATCGGAGTTCTTGAATGGTTCGGACGGTTGCTGACTCATGGCGGCGAATTTGGGCAGTAGATCCGGGCAAGCAACGCGCTCACCACAATGAAATCTACCCGCCTCTCGGAGTCCGGGGCGGAGCCCCCAATTCGTTCCCCTTTTAGGACATTCTCCGCGCACGGCAAGGGGCGCTGGGACGCATCACGCCCCCGTCCTGATTTGAGGCGCTGCCTCGGCTGTGGTACTCCACGACTCTGCGTGGCCCGCGGCTTGAGACACCGTCCAAAATGCTGCCCAAGCAGCGGTCCAGACAGCGGTCCAGGAGGCTACTCAGAACGCCGATCCGACGATAAGCCGGATCTCGTCCATCGAAGCACGCGCAGCCACCACGAAGGCCGTGGCGTCGAGTCGACCGAAACCAATCTCCCAGGTGCCTACCTGGTACATCTTGAGTTCCCCCATCGCCGCAGCCGAGGGCGTGACACCCAAGGTCCGAGACGCATGGGTAAAGACCATCGCTTCGAGGCCGTCGGTGGCAACCAGCCTCAGCCAGTCCCCTACGGGCAGGAAGGACGCCGAACCAGGCGAGAGCCCAGCGGCCATGGAGCCCGGCACGGTCTGGATTTCGGCCACCGTGAACTCCATGCGGCCCGGCAGCAAGTCAGGCAAGCGCGTGGTGAAGCCGACCTGCGGCCCGAGGTCTAGCGCAAGACTCAGCGGCCTCACCGTGAACGAACGCCCGCGCAGGGTCATGTCCGACACGTCTCCGTTGTACGCAAACGACTCGTAGGTCACCTCAGCGAGGATCGTCCCCACGTCGTCGAACTCGCGCCATGCCAGAACGAACCCCGTGCTCGGGTCCACGTCCGCCTCGTAGTGGCCAGGACGGCCCCCCACGGAATCGTTGCGGAGGAAGCCGATGCGTACGCAGGAGATCCCCGCGACGGTGGGCGACACGGACTGGGGCGTGACCAGATAGTTGCCGGCGACCTGCGCCGCATTCCGAACCTGGAAGTCTCGCATGGTCCATTGGAACCTAGCGGAGGACTCGAACAGGATGTCGTAAGCGTGGGAGTCCACGTCCGGCGGGTACGTCACCACATCAGAAAGCTCGATCGAGAACTGACCTGTCCCGTCGGCACCGACGTCCTCAAGCTGCTCGAGCGAGCCGTTGCCCTGGCGCTGGAACACTCGCCTGACGCCACGGAAGGCCGTAGAGTCGAGCACGCCCTCCATCTGATTCAGAATGGGAGGCGCGTTGTCCTCGGCCGAAGCTGTGATCGCCGTTTGGCCGGCGCCCGTCTCCGCAGCACCGCTATCCGTGCAGCCGGACGCGAAGACCGCGAGAGCGCAGAGGCCTGCCAGAAGCGGCGCCGAGAGATGGGATCTCGAACGACGGGAAAGGAGAGAGCGTTTCAACGATCTAGCCCTCACCCTCAACCGGCAGTCCAAGCGCACCGATGACGGCGCGATCGGCGTCAGTCAGCGTCTCGTTCGTCACTCGAACGACGCGAAAGGAGAGTCCGCTGGCCGTTAAGGAGACGCCGTCGGCTGCCGCGACCTCTAGTGAGGACGAAGATCCGCCGGTCGGATCCGTCGCGTCAGAGGGGGCAGTGACCCAATCACCTGATGAGAAGTTGAGGAACACAACCGCAGCGAGGGCGAAGCTGGCTGCCATGGCCCGACCCGAAAAGAGGCGGCCTCGCTGGCGTCCTTTGGAATCAGTCAGCCCGTCGCTGATTTCGCGCTCGAGGCGAGCCTGAAGCCCGGACGGAGCCTGGACGGCATCCAACCGCTTTGCCATGCCGCGCACCATGGTGCCTTCGGGCTCGACTACGCGCTCTTCCACCAAGCGATCTAGCCCGTCAGGAGCACGCAGCTCGGTGCCCGGGGCGCCATCAGCGCCGCGAAACCGGGCCTGTGGGTCGGACCGCAGGATATGCGCCGCCACGAGGCCGGCGAGCGCAACCGGGGCACCTTGGGGCCCGAGCAGCGCAAGTGAATCCACTGAACGTTGCTGGCGATGGCCTGCGTTCATCCCCGCGACCACGAGGCCCTCGAGCGCAAACGGTGCCGCCTGGGGCTCGAGACGACTCAGCCAGGTGGCGACTTGGCGGCCGCGAGTGATGGCCAGCCGCTCACCTGCGTTCAAACCGCTCGATTCCAACCCGTCGGAATTGGAGTCCCCAGCACCGGCACTTGCCTTGGTCACATGACCCGGCGCGTCCGTATCGCCCATTTGGCCTGCACCATCAGGGAGGTCCACCCCCGGAAGCCAGGCTTCGGGAATCAACTCACCCCGGACATCATTAGCCGCGGAGGGATCCAAGGGATCCTCGTCCGGGCGCTGATCAGGAGACAGGGAAGACATGACAGATGACGCGAATCGGAGTGGCGACTCCGATGAATACCCGTTTCGGGCTGGGCGTAGGACCCAGCTCTGGCGGGCGAGAGAGTAGAGAGCAGAGAGATTGTACGGCTGAGAACCGCGGTTCTCTGAACATCAAGACGGTCCGACGCCCGAGCGTGTTCCATCAGAGATGATCAGGGTTCAGCAAACCTCATCTCGATTCGAGAACCTGCTCATACGGCGAGGCAGAGCGCCTCGAAGGCGCGATCTTCTGATCGTAGCCGAAACGCCTCCTCCTCACCGGACGGGCATGCGCGCGGCGGACTCCTTACATCCGAAGGAGGGGCCACGCACGGGCCTGATCAGTTGATGAAATGCCGATCGAGCATGGGCGTCAGCTCGCGATCCAGCGCAGCGTGAGCCCTTGAGAGGCGGGATTTGACCGTCCCCAGTGAGATCTGGAGAGAGTCCGAGATCTCCTCATAGCTAAGGCTCTCGAGGTAGCGAAGCACGATGATCGCACGCATCTTCGGCGACAGCCGGTCGATCGCGAGCTGGATATCAACTTCCAGCTCATGCCTGGACGCAGCAGCGGATGGGGCCTCCGTTGCCTCGTCACGGATCTCTAGCGGCGAGGAGCCTTCGGATCCCGAGGCTCGCATCGAATCCAGGGAAGTGACTGCGCGGGCACCCGAACGGCGCTTGATATCGATGCTCGCGTTGACCGCGATGCGATAGACCCAGCTCGAGAACTTCGACTCGAATCGGAAGGCGCTAATCTTGCGGTGCAGAATCCCAAACGTCTCCTGGGACGCGTCCATGGCGTCCGTGGAGTTACCCGTGATGCGGAAACAGACATTGTAGACCCGGTCCTTATAGAGATCGTAGAGCTGCCGAAAGGCGCCTTGGAAACCACGGTCAGGCTCGCTCTGGCACTCCAGAACAAGGTCGCGGTCGGGATCAATACGAAGGGGTCCGGTCATAGGGAGGTATCAATGGGACGGTCGCAGGCGGAGAGGGGTTCCCTCTCGTCGCCCGTTTTCCGAAGCATCACGCGCGGCTACAGGGGATTGACCAAGGAGCACGGGGAGCCTGCTCATTGGAGTATGCCCGACCTGCGCTCCGAAGGCGGCGAACTTCGCGGGGCAGATCACGGGGAAGGGGATACCCCGAAGCTGGAGTGCCTCGCTACGAGACTCTCCCTCTCATCAGTACGTTCGCCCGTTACGACCCCGTGGATTCAGAGTCGATTCAGCGCCAGCGGATCAACCGCCGATCAGCGCGACGGGATCGATCGTCTCATAAGTGGAGCCGACGGAGATGCTGCAGTCCGAGGCACAGAACGTGTCCCATCCCGGCAGGCAGTCAGCCTCCACCACTTCCTTGAGCACCACCGCGCCGTTTCCACCCACGGTGACCGCACGCTGAAAACACACGGAGCCCGGAATCCAAGTAAGAGGAAGCGTCGGACTCGTCGTCGACGGAATCGGCTGACGGATGCTCCCGCCAAACTGCGCGCTCTGGAGGTTGGCCGCGACCGGGCGCATCAGCACCAAGACGCCGTCGACGGACTGAACGTCAACCTTGGCCGCAGCGTCGTAGGTGACCTCGGTGGAATTGCCTGCCGCCAGGAAGAACGTGACGTGACCATTCGCGTGGACCAGGCCCGCACTAAGCGGGAGATCGATCATGGTCACCCGGGAACCCGCCGTGCCGACGCTCTCGTAGATGTCGGCGAGACCAATGAATCGCTCCAACGGCACGGAAACGGCGCCTGAACTCGTCAGAGCACCGATCCGAACCTTCGACAGGCCGATTTCGCCCATTGGCTCGTGAATTCCGATCACGAGACGGAGCATGTCACCCTCACCGCGCGCGGTCAGCGAACAAGAGATGTCCTCCGAGAACGGGATGGAGAGATCATCGAGCGGGTTCGTTTGCCTCGCGAGCTCTTCACCATCCCCATAGCCATCGCCATCGGAGTCAGCGAAGAACGGCAAGAGGTTGAGGACTAGCTCTTGGTCATCCGGGATCCCGTCGCCGTCGTAATCGAGGCTGGGATTCGGCGCTGCGCTAAGCGACTTGATGGGCTCACCCGTCAGATCGAGCGGTGCGCCGGGCAGGGCCACCGCCGTGAAGAATCCGTACGTAACCGCTCCCATCACCACGCCGCCTGCGACGACAGTCCTAACTGCCAATAGTGCAGCAACGCGTGGTTGACGCGAAGGACGAGGGGTGTTGGGGATGTCACGCATCAGGGAGCTCCGGGACGGGCCGAGGGAGGACGAACTTGTGTGGCTAGGGATCCAGGGGTAGGCAGGTTACAGGCGATCCCCGGATTCCGCATGAAAGATGGGATACAGGCCCGGGATCGGACACCCTTCCAGCAATCTCGATTCGAGACGAGCGGACCTGCGGCCGTCCGCTTCGCCATGCACGCTTACTTCTAGCCCGCCTCCGTGTGACCGACTGCGGCAATCTTTCCTGAAGGGCCCCGCCGAGATTCTGTGGGGAACGCACGTTTAGGAGTGCCCCAGAGTGGCGCCAGGACGCCCCACGACCCTAAGATCCCCGTCCAAAGCGCCCGTAGCTCAGCTGGATAGAGCGTTCGCCTCCGAAGCGAAAGGTCACAGGTTCGACTCCTGTCGGGCGCACCACCCCCTAAGTCGCTGCTAATCAGCACCTTACGGTCGAGGCAGGAGGGGAGGGGTCAGAGCCCTCGCCGCCGAGTGTGCCCCCGGGCAGTGTGCCCCCCCCGGCGGTGTGCCCCCCCCGGGCAGTGTGTGCCCTCCCACAGGGCGGGCACAGCAAAGTAGTCCCAGCAGGTGGGCTCAGCGGTCAACGCGCCACCTCGACGCCGAGCGCACCGGCAGCCACCGTGTCCCGCAAGAGTTCCTCGGCCACGTAGGAAGCGCCAGCTGCCTGCCCGGCGACGTTCCAGTGCATGTCGGTCCCGCCAACAAAGTAGCGGTCGGCATGGCCGTCCCCGAGCAGCGCGGGCGTGACGTCGATCGCCACTCCGCCCGCGAGCCCCACCGAGCTGGTGAGAGCGTCGACAAGCTGCGTCTTGCGGTGACCTGGAAACTGCAGGGGATCGACCGTGATCCCGAATTCGCTGCAGAGGTCCACGGCCGAGGGCACGACGACGAAGACCAGCGGAATGCCCTTCTCCTTCGCATGGCGCACCGTCTGCGCCAGCACGCCCGTCATGAGATCGCGCTTGGCCCCGGCGAAGCTCCCTGGCAGGTCTGCCGCGACGTCGATGTCGTACACGTCTCGGAACAGCGAAACAACCTCGGGATTGCGCAGGACAAGGTGCTCACGCGCCTCGTTCTCGAGCGCCCGCGCAACCTGCCGCATGGCACCAGGCTCGAGGGGCTTCATCGTGGTGCCGGCCTCCCGAGACGACTTCCAGAAGCGCCAAAGCCTGAGAAGCGCAGACGTGTGGCTCTCAGCCCGCCGCTTCGAGAACACGTCCTGTATGCGCTCGCCGACAATCGCCGCCTCACGAACGAGCGTGCCCGCCTCGTCAAGCCGGTACAGCTTGTTGCGCATCAGGTCGCCAAAGTCGTTGTGCGCGCAAAGCACGAACACCACGAGGTCGGGGTCGACCCAGTCTCCACGACTCTCCAACAGGCGCAGCGCCTGGTCCGGCCCGTAGCCAGAACGGCCCGCGTTGACCATTTCGATGGAACCAGCCTCTCCGATGCGCGCCTCCAGCTCCCGGCCGAGGGCACGAACGAACGTCCGATCCTCCGGCACGTTCTCCGCCATCACCAGGGAGTCCCCCAGCACGAGCACGCGCGTCCGCTCCTTGGGAGAGTCCAGGTCGCCGCTGCGGTACCCTTCGGCGCCGGTCCGAACCACGACCCGCGCCACGTCCCCTTCCTTGAGGAACTCGCGCTCCATCGGCTGAATTCGGGCGGCATTCGGCAGCGCGTCGAAGAGAAGCTGATTGTCTAGCTCGTAGACCTGCCCTCCCACAGGAATGAAGCGCCCCACCATCCACTCGAGTCCCACGACGAACAGGAGCGAAACCGTAGCCAGCACGATGAGCCGGCGCAGTATCCGGCCGGAGCGCTGCGCTGCTCCGCGCTTCCCGATGATCGACGCCTTACTCAACTGAACCTTCATGCTTGAAAGACCTCATCTAGCTTCGAGACGGTCTCACTCGAAAGCTCGAGTTCAGCCGCCGCAACGTTGGCCGTCACGTGCTCGACGCGCGTGGCGCCCGTGATGACGCTAGTGATCTCCGGCTTGCTGAGAATCCACGCGAGCGCGAGCTGGGCAGGCTGAACACCCAGGCCTTCCGCCATGCTCACAAGTTCGCGCACCTTGGCACGCGTCTCGTCATTGAGCTTCTCGTCCAGCCAGCTCGTTTCGGCGCCGCGGCTTCCGTCGGGCACACCGTCACCATACTTACCGGTCAACAGTCCGCCGGCCAGCGGACTCCAGACCACGAGCCCCATACCGAGGCGCGCAGCTTCCGGCATCACATCGGCCTCGATGGAGCGCTCGAGCAGGCTGTACTGAGGCTGCTCAACGAGCGGCGGGTAGTAGCCGCGCCTGTCGCAAAGGTCGTGGGCCGACTGAAGCGCGTCGGCGGGCCAGACGCTCGTCCCCCAGTAGTGCACCTTCCCCTGGTGAACCAGGTCGTCCATCGCGCGCACGGTTTCCTCGAGCGGAGTCGCTGCGTCACTTCGATGGCAGAAGTAGAGATCGAGGTAGTCCGTCTTCAGCCGCTTCAGGGAGGCCTCAACGCTCTCGATGATGTGCTTGCGAGACAGTCCTCGATCGTTGGGCCCGTCCCCCATGCGACCGAAGACCTTGCTCGAAAGCACGAGGTCGCTGCGCTGGTAGTCCGCTAGCGCGTCGCCAATCACCGACTCCGCTGCGCCCTTCGAATAGACGTCCGCCAGGTCGATGAAGTTGATCCCCGCGTCCACGGCGGCCTTGATGATCGAACGGGTGTCCGAAGCGCCAACGCTCCCCCCAAACGTCAGCCATCCACCGATGGAAACGCTGCTGATCTGGAGGCCCGTGCGGCCCATCCTTCGATAGTTCATGGATTCAGGACTCAGTATGAAACGGCTGGCAAGCGATGACGGGCAGACCATAAGCGCGCGGGGCGGCGGTGTTGCTACCCTTTGGGGAGAGCCAGCCGATTCTTTCGCGCTCCCCCCCCAGTGACCAGACCAGAGAAGAGCGAACAAGGTGACCCCGGGCCCGAGAACCCGGGACCCGCCAACCTCAAGACTGGCGGCAACCCCCGGCCCCATCGGGTCAGCGACCGACACGCTGCCGTGCGCCGTGCCAATCGCGCGGAGATGGCCGAAGACTACGTTGAGGCCATCGCCGAGTTCCTCCAGCGAAGCGGCCAGGCCCGCGTCCGCGACCTCGCGGAGTGCTTTGGCGTCAGCCACGTCACGGTCAGTCGCACCGTCGATCGTCTCCAGCGAGACGGCCTCGTCCTCACCGCCCCCTACCGCTCCATCGAGCTGACGGAAACCGGCATGGCGATGGCTTCTGCGTCCAAGAAGCGACACGCCGCTGTCCTCCGCTTCCTCCTCGCCATCGGCGTCCCCACAGCGACCGCCGAAATGGACGCCGAGGGCATCGAACACCACGTCGGGCCCGAATCCCTGGCCGCGTTTCAACGTCATATCGACGAGTCAGGTGTCGACTTCGAACCCGCGACCAGCGAACCGGCCGGGCGGTTCGAGCGCGTCCGTGCTGCCCACGCCACCGAGCTGGTGGAGGACTACGTCGAGGCCATCGACGACCTGATCCGCGACAAGGGCGAGGCAAGGGTCGTCGACCTGGCCCACCGCTTCGGGGTGAGCCACGTCACGGTCAGCCGAACCCTCGGCCGCCTCCAGCGCGACGGCTTTGTAGAGACCGCTCCCTACCGCCCGGTCCACCTCACTTCGACGGGCCTGGAACTGGCCCACCAGGCGCGCGAGCGCCACAGAATCGTCCTGGCCTTCCTTGGCTGGCTCGGCGTGCCCGCACGCATGGCGGAGATCGACGCGGAGGGGGTGGAGCACCACGTCAGCCCGCCGACGCTTGAGATCTTCGCCGCACTCTGCGGCTGCCCGGCTCCCCGGCCGCCTTCGAGCCCAGAGTAAAGCCAGTGTAAGCAGGGCGCAAAAAGAACCTTCCCGCTGCTATCGAGACCCCCGTCTATTGGTCCTGGATATGAAGGGTGCACCATCCGTAGCCAATGCTACAATATAAAACCTCGGGCCCCGCGCATGGCCCGCTGCACGGGGCCCAACGAGTTGCCCCCACCCCTCCCCATTGCGCTGACCACCCACATGCCTCGCCTCCGCCACCATCTCGCCACCGCTGCCTTCGTAGCGGGCACATGCGCCCTCTTCCTGGGTGCCTGGGGCTGCAGCGAGCCGAACACGGATGGCGAGCAGCCCACGGTGAACGAGCGCCCCATCGTCGTCTGCACGACGTCGATGATCGGCGACATCCTGCGCGAGGTCGCGGGCGATGCAGCGACGGTCCACGTCCTCTTTGGCGCAACCGTCGACCCGCACCTCTTCCGCGCAACCCGCGACGATGTCGCTAGCCTGATGGCGGCGGACCTGGTCCTCTACAACGGCTTTGGCCTGGAGGGCTACCTGGGGCCCACCCTCGAGCGCGTCGCGAAGAGCGGCACGGACCTCGTGGCGATTGCCGAGTCCATCCTCGTGG
>JBLIHL010000064.1:0-16197 GCA_047635895.1 Paracoccaceae bacterium
CTCCGATCGATCGGAGGGCCGCTTCTTTGTGGCGCAATGGGTCAGCCGGGGTCCACCGGCGGCTGAATCAGTTCTTGGTGAGCTCGCCGTTCATTTCCATCGAACCGCTCATCAGGACCTCGGCGGTACCCGAGGCGCCATCCATCTCCATGCTTGCGTTGATGCTGAGCTCGAAGTCGCCAGCCATCTCAAGGCTGACCATTTGGCCGAGGGCCATGTCGAACATGCCGACGCCGGTGAACTCAGCAGTTGCCTCAACGTTCGACTCGATGCCGGGGGGCAGCTGGTCCATTTCGCCGGCGGGCGCGACCGACTTGATGAGGGCGAGAAGGTCGTCGATCATCATGTCGGCGGACAGTTCGTACTCAATGGTGGCGATGCCGTCGTCAACACCCGTGACCGTACCGATCGCTTCGATGGTCGTGGCGTCGATGAATGCATTCATCATGCCCTGGGCGGCGCGCATCTCGTCCGCACCCATTTCGCCGGAGTCCATGCCATCCATGGCTTCGCGGATGAGGTTCTCCCAGTCGGGTGCCAGCTCGAAGGCTTCGCCTTCTTCGACCGGCGCGGTCGGGAGGAACATCTCGTAGTGATTTTTGAAGGTCACGCCAGCCATCAGGGCGTCGTCGAGGGGCTCGACGTCTTCGGTCACGTCGACCCGCGTCTCCTCGCCGTCCTCGTCGATGGTGATCTCGATCGTCCGGCCCACAAGCTCGGGCTCCATGGACTCGTCGATCGACTCGGCGTTGCCCATCGCGTCCACCTCACCGGAGACGTCGACGTCCATCGTGTCGACGGTGACGCGAATCTTGGCGATCTTGCCGTCGCGGACCTCGAGGATCTCCTCGGACATCACGATGTTGCCGGTCATCTCCATGTCGGCGGAAACTGCACCACCGTCGGCGACGGATTCACCGTTCATCAGCACGGCGAGGTCATCGAGAGCGCCTTCGGCCGAGAAGCCCGTGGTCGCAGTGAACGATTGGCCCACTTCGAAGCGCGGCGTCAGGTCGAGCTTGTCAGAGGCTGGGCGGAAGGCAACACCGATGGGGAGGGCGGCGAGCAGGAGGAGGGAGAGGCTGAATCGAGTCGCTTTCATCTGTCTGAAATAGGGCAGGGATCGGAAGGGGCCCAATGGGTGGGCGCGTGACATGCTATTCGCATGTGTCGGCTGGTATCTTTCACGGGGAACCCCAGAATCCCGTAAATAGGCCCCCAAGGGTGGCCAGGGCTGCTTTTTTTGCCACAGAAATCGGGCAAAGAGCTCCCTTAGGAGTGTTCAGGCTACGCAATCACGTCGGTCAGAACGTGCCCGTGGACGTCCGTGAGGCGCATGTCCCGGCCGTTAAAGCGGTGCGTGAGCCGCGTGTGGTCCAGCCCAAGGAGGTGCAGCATTGTCGCATGCAGGTCGTAGATCTCGGCCGGCTTGTCCACGGCGAAGTAGCCGAAGTCATCCGTCGCGCCGTAGGTCGAGCCTCCCTTGGCGCCGCCGCCAGCCATCCAGACCGAGAAGCCGTTCGGGTTGTGGTCACGCCCCCGGGTGTCAGGCGCACCCGCGTTTGCCTGGTTCCTGCCCTGGGCCATTGGAGTGCGGCCGAATTCCCCAGCGAAGACGACGAGGGTGGTCTCCAGGAGTCCGCGACTCTCCAGGTCCTTCAGCAGCCCGGCGATGGGCCGGTCCACGGCGCGGGCGTTCTTCGCGTGCCCTTCTTTGAGCTTCCCGTGCTGGTCCCAGCGATCGCTGTTGAGGTCGACCATCGGAATCTGGACGAAGCGAACGCCCTTCTCGATGAGCCTCCTCGCCAGGAGGCACTGCCGTCCGTAGGTCTGGGTTCCCTGGAATTCGTCATCGAGTCCGTAGAGTTTGCGCGTGGCCGCGGTCTCGCCGGAGAGATCGTTCAGCTCGGGCACCGCGGCCTGCATGCGAAAGCCGAGCTCGTAGTTGGCGAGGGCCGCTTCGATCGCAGGGTCTACTCGCTGGTCAGTGGCCCCATCGGCTGGCCGGTCGAGGCGATCCAGCAGGCGGCGTCGCGCCATCTCGCGCTTCGTGCCGGTGTACTGGCCCCGCGCGTGCGCGACGGCGTCACCTTCAGCCCGGAAGACGGAGCCCTGGAAGGACGGACTCAGGAACCCAGAGCCGTAGCACTCGATGCCGCCCGGCGGCACAAGACCACCGTCGACCACGACGTAGCCTGGCAGGTCCTCGGCGGTGGATCCCAGCCCGTAGCCGCACCATGCACCCATCGACGGGCGGCCGGCGGGGTTGTGTCCGGTGTGCAGGAAGTAGTTTGCCGCGGTGTGCTCGGGGAACTTGGACGTCATCGAGCGGATGATGCAAAGCTTATCGGCCTGGTTCCGAAGCTCAGGAAACAGGTCGGAGACCATCAGGCCGCTCGTCCCGCCTGGGCGGAACGTCCAAGGTGACGCCATCACCGTTCCAACATCGTCGAACTGCGTCGGCGGCGCGTCGATGGGGAGAGGCTGGTCCGCCCAGCGCTCGAGCTCGGGCTTCGGGTCAAACGTGTCCATCTGGGATGGACCGCCGTCCATATAGAGAAAGATGACGTTCGTCGCCCTTGCGGGAAAGTGCGGCTTCTTCGGGGTCAGCGGATGCTCACTCGGTGCGCCCAGGGCGGCAGCGCCCGCCAGATCGGGGAAGAGGGCCGAGGCCGCGATGGCGCCGAACCCGTTCGCGGAGGTGCGGAGGAAGTCGCGGCGGGAAGCCAGCCGGCTCACGCCGTGCAGAGCGCTGAACGCCGTCGGGGCCTTCTTGGGTGGACGAGTCATGGCGGCTACTTGAGAAAGAGGAACTCTTTGACGTTGAAGAGCACATGGACGACGTCGACCCAGGCCTCCTTCGAGTCGGCGCTCTGCGTGAGGTAGTCCTGCCAAAGCGTGCGTTCTTCGTCACGCGGGAGGCGGCCGAGAACGCGGAGCCAGAGGGTTGCCAGTCGGTCGACATCCGCTCCATCGCCTGGAAGCTCCAGCAGCCTGTCGGCCAAGTGCTCTGCGCATTGTTCGACGAAGGGGTCGTTCAGGAGCGTGAGCGCCTGTGCCGGGACGTTGGAGCTGCTGCGTCTCCCGCGGCACGTGGCTGGGTTCGGCCAGTCGAACACCGTGAGGAACGGATGCAGGAAGTTGCGGCGGACCTCCAGGTAGATCGACCGGCGCCCCGCGCCGTCGAGGGGGCCGGAGCTTCCGGGCCGTCCACGGCCCTTCATGAAGCTTGTCAGGTGAATGGGCACAGGTGCACCGAAGCGTTCCTCCACGAGTTCCCCGCTGACCGACAGCAGGGCGTCGCGGATCTCCTCCGCTTCGAGTCGACGCACGTGCATCGCGGAAAGGAGCTGGTTGAGCGGGTCAAGCTCCGCTGAGCTCTCGGTGGGCTCAGTGCTGCGGGCGTAGGCGTCCGACAGCGCCAGTCTTCGCAGGACGCGTCGCGTGGACCAGCCGTCCTGTTCGAAGTCGAGGGCCAGCTGGTCGAGAATCTCCGGGTGCGTTGGCCCTGCGCCCATCGCTCCGAAGTCGTCGGGCGTGCCCGCGATGCCTACGCTGAACATCGCCTGCCAAAGGCGGTTGACCCACACGCGCTGGACGATCTTCGTGGGGCTCTGCAGCAGGGAGTGCGCGAGTTCGAGGCGTCCGCTTCCCTCGCCGTCCTGCGCCAGGGGCTCATGGCTGGCCCGAATGGCCGACGGCCCACGTCGCGGCGCGGCGGCGCCCGGTGCCCGCCAGCTTCCGCGGTCGAGGATCCGCTCATCGCATCCCTCCGTTTCAATCGCAGCTGGTGCGAGGCTTGATGTAAGCGCCCGTCGGACTCGCAGCTCGGCGAGCCGTGTGCCCGCTTCGGTCAATCGACCCGCGATGTCGTGGCGAATCCCTTGATGATCCCGTGCCAGGTCCTCTGCGAGGCGAAGCAGCGAGGCGCGCGCACCGTCGGAAAGGGCCTTCCCGCTCACTCCACCCGTTCGGAGGAGCTCGGCAGCGTCCCGCATCGACTGGGTCAGCCATGCGGCCCGGGACGCCGCTGTCCCAAGATCTAAGTCTCCGGATTCGATCGAGTCTCGCCACCAGTCCGACTGCGCGGGCAGCGTCGGCCGGGCGCCGTCCGCCGCGAGGTCTACCACCTTGGCGACCTCGAACGTTCCCTCGCCGGTGGCCGTGAACTCAAGGTGTGCACGCAGACCGGCTGAGGCGGGTACCCTCTGCTCGACCCAGGCCCATTCCCCTCGCGTGTCGATGCTCTTGATGACTCCCCTGGGCAGGGGGCCCGCGACCATCTTGTGCCCCGCTACGACGAGCAGGGCGCGGGCGTGTCCGCGAACCAGGTAGCCGATGCGTCCGTGATCACTTCGGAAGGTCGGGGTGTGGAGCGTGCGGCCGCCCTGTGTCCAGTTGAAGCTGCCGCCTCGGCTACCCGCGGTCCCCGCGCGCAGTGACAGGTCACTCCACATCGGGTGGGCAAGGGCGCTGTTCTCGCGAGCAATCGAGCGGATCACGGTGTCAGCACGGCCGTCGGCGTACTCCACGTCCAAGGTGATCGTGGACGCGGGGACAGGTCCCACGCCGAAGCCCGGACCGTTCGTCATCCAGCCTGGGCCCGTCAGAGCACCAACGTCGACCAGGCAGCGCGGCGATTCCGACTGCGCAGCCTTGGTTCCCTTCACCTCGCTCGGTGGCGCCATCAGCCAGGCCAATCGCGATGACGCCGCCTGTCCAGCACGACCACGAAGGACGGGCTCCCAGGCGATCAGCCGCTCGAGCGCGCGGGGATCGTTCTCCGCGCCGTCCAGCAGTCGGTGCCAGGCCGTGACGCTGCGGCCCATGTCGAGCGTGATAGGATCGGGATCATTCGACAGGACGAGATGATCTCCGCCGATGTGTCCCCACCCTCCGGTGTACTCATCAACGAAGCGCACTCGGATCTCCCGGTCCTTCGCCGCGCTGAGGTCGAATCGCGCGTGGGTGAGCGCGCTGGAGCGCTTTCCGCGAACCGTGCCGATCACGGCGTCCGCCTCCACGTCGACGATCTCGATGCGTACCGCTTCGTCGTCGCCCCCGTTCACGAGCAGGTGGAGATAGCGGCGGACCGCGGGGAAGGGGCGACTCGTCAGCGTTCCGGTGAAGGCATCGTGGCTGCCGGGCTGCTCGTGGTCATGCCCCGCGAAGCTGTTGACTGACCCCTGGCCGTGGGGGATCAGGTCGGCCTGGCGCGTGGTGTCAGCTTCACGCATAGGCCTGTCGAGGAAGGCTACGCCTTCGACTTCCCAGGGGCCGAGCGCCGCGGCGGCGAGGGAGTCGGCCTCGAAGTCCTCGATGAGGATCGGCAGCAGCGCAGCGCCTGCCTGGAGCCCGAAGCGGGCGTCGAGCGCTGCGACCGAGGATGCCGTGAATTCGGAAGCGGTTGCGTCCATCTTGGGCAGCGCGTCGCCTTTCGCGAGCGCCTCGAGCCATGGCATGAGTCCCTCGGCCTCCGCCTCGAGTGCGGCAGCGATAGCCTCCTTAGCGGCTGGCTGGACCTCGTCATGGAGAGCTCTCAGGTCGCGCGCCACGTCGCCGTTGTGCGCGTTCGTTTCGAACCGGACCTGGCGCGCAGAGGTCGAGAGCGCGAAGCCGGCCAGCGCGTGGTAGTCCTCGGCGCTGATCGGGTCGAACTTGTGGTCGTGGCACCGCGCACACGCGACGCCCATGGCCAGCACGGACTTTGAAAAGACCTCTACCTGGTGCGCGAGGCGATCAGACTGGTCGCCGCGGATGTCGACAGGGGAGTGCACTTCTTCGCCTAGAAACCAGGCGCCGGTGCCGAGGATGGACTCGTCGAAGGTGCCCGTGGGGTCGAGGCGGGGCTCGGGCACGAGGTCGCCCGCGAGCATCTCCGTGACGAAACGATCGTAGGGGACGTCTGCCTCAAAAGCGCGAATGACGTAGTCGCGATATTGGAAGGCGTTCGGGATCGAGTAGTCGAATTCATGGGCACGCGTTTCGGCGTAGCGCACAAGATCCAGCCAGTGTCGAGCCTGGCGCTCCGCGTAGGCCGGAGAATCTAGAAGCCTGTCGACCACCGCCGTGCGCTCGTCGAGCCCACCGTTCGTCCCTTGGAAGGCGCGCCACTCTGAAGGAGTCGGCGGGAGGCCCGTCAGATCAAAGGTGACGCGGCGGAGCCAGTTGGCGTTGGAGGCCCTCTGGGACAGCTCGACTCCGGCTTCATCGAGCCGTGACTCGAGCGCTACGTCGATCCAGTCACGGCCGTCCTCTTGGGCTTCGACGCGAAGGGCATCAGGGAGTTCGGCCGGCGGAACGAGATTCCACGGCAGGAGGTCGCCCGCGTCGACGTGAACGGTCTCTGGCACAACCGCGCCGAGCTCCACCCAGCGCTCCAGCGCGCGTATGGCCTTGTCGGGCAGCTTGCCGGACGGGGGCATGGCGAAGAGCGGGTCGTCGTAGCGGACCGCCTCGATGATCGTACTCGCGTCGAGATCCCCGGCCACGGCGATCGGCTCGTCGTAGGCGCCGCTGCGAATGCCCTCTGCGGTGTCGAGCCGCAGGCCTCCCTTAGCTTTGTCGCCGCCGTGACACTTGACGCAGTGCTCAATAAAGATCGGGCGGACGAAGGTCTCAAAGTGCTCGAGGGCTTCGGCGTCTTGGGCGAACTCAGTGGGTGCGGACGCGCCCGCTACTGGGCCAGCCAGCAAGCCGCCCAGCAGGCCACCCAGCAGGCTCGTAAGCAGCAGCGGAACCGCCAGGCCCCATGGTGTCGTGGACGTTCCTGGGGGACGGGTCGATGGTGGAATCAGCACGCCGTCAGGATAGGTGCCATCCCCGATTCTTCCCAGGGATTCTTCCGAGGTCGTCCAGGAACGGTCTGCCCGTATCGCCTGTGCAATCAGCCCCCCTCACTGGCTATCCTCACCGGCCATGCCAATCGAACACGAAGAGGAAGCCAGCCAGCTGTCCGCCCTGGAGATCACGAGCCGCGAGCTGCAGGAGCCCGCCGCGCAGCGGCGGGAATGGACGGACCGCGCCGTCGAATTCGTCCATGGCATGGTCGACGGTCTCGACGATCGACCCGCATGGAGTACTGAGCCAGGTGCCCGGGGCGAGCTGCTGGCGCTGGGCGTCCCCGAGGTGCCAGCGCCATTGGATACTGTCATGGGGCTGATCGAGCGCGAGATCGACGGGCCTGGGCTCCAGGCAGCGTCGGGTGGTCACCTTGGCTACATCCCCGGCGGTGGCGTCTTTCCTGGCGCCTTGGGCGACCTGATCGCTGCGGCCACGAATCGCTATTCAGGCGTGCAGTACGCCGGCCCCGGCGCGGTGGCGGTGGAGAACCTCATGCTGCGCTGGCTGCGTGACGAGCTCGGGATGCCCAAAGAGGCCCACGGCACGCTCACTTCGGGAGGGTCGATCGCCACGCTGGTCGCCTTTGTCGCAGCGAGGGACGCGAAGGGTATCCGGGCTCGCTTCGTCGAAGAGGCGGTCGTCTACGTGACGGGTCAGGCGCACCACTGCGTCGCGAAGGCCCTCGCGATCGCGGGCCTCTCCGAGTGCATCCAGAGAGTGGTGCCGGTCGATGAGCGCTATCGCATGGATGTTGACGCTCTGCGGAAGCTCCTGGCGTCTGACCGCGCGGAGGGGCTGCGGCCGTTCATGCTCGTCGGCACGGCGGGGACCACCGACACAGGCGCGGTGGATCCGCTGGACACCCTCGCCGATGTGGCGGAAGAGGAGAGCCTCTGGTACCACGTGGACGGTGCCTACGGCGGAGCGTTCGTGCTGGTGGAGGAGATGCGTGGCAAGCTCGCGGGAATCGAGCGCGCTGACTCCGTCGTCGTGGACCCGCACAAGGGCCTATTCTTGCCCTACGGCACGGGCGCGGTGCTCCTCAGGAATCCAGCGCACCTGGCCGCCAGCCACGGCCACCGGGGAGCCTATCTCCAGGACGTCACGGACATCGAGGAGGAGCCTTCACCTGCGGACCTCTCACCAGAGCTGACGCGCCACTTCCGCGGCCTCCGCATGTGGCTGCCGCTCGTGCTGCACGGCGCGCACCGCTTTCGTGCATCGCTGCACGAGAAGCACCTCTTGGCGCGCTACTTCCAGCGTCGCGCGGTCGCATTGGGATTTGAAGTGGGGCCGGAGCCGGACCTCTCCGTCGCGCTCTTCCGCTGGATCCCCAAAGGGAGTCGCTCCGTGGAGGCCACGAACGAATTCAACGCGGCGCTCTTGAAGGCGGTGCTCGACGATGGCCGCGTCTTCCTTTCCTCTACGCGCATCGACGGCCACTTCTGGATCCGCGTGGCCATCCTGTGCTTTCGCACCCACCGAGAGCACGTCGATCACGTCCTCGGCATTCTCGAGCGAGCAACGTCTGCCGATCGACTCGCGACCGGCATATGACCGGCATATGACCAGGCCGTGAGGCACGTGAGGCACGTGTGAGCGGGCCGCAATCTTGAGCGGCCCGTCGGGCTTTACTCCGACGCGTCGCCGTAGCGAAGCTCCATCAGGCTGACCCCATCCTTGCCAGGCGTCAGCACGTGCACCCGGTCATAGGCACCGTGGGGGAGGTTGCCATGACCCGCCTTCGACCCCTTCGAGATCGGGTCAAGGCCGGGCAGCAGCACGCCAAAGGCGAACGCGATGGCAGGGATCGTGTTCGAGTGCCCTGCGACCGCAATCACTTCGCCGGCCTTGGCATTTCTGAGTCGCTCCAGCAGCTTGGGCATCTGTTGGGCGCCGATGGTTTCACTCTCCAGCTCCAGCGCTTCCGCCATGGGCGCCAAGGTGTCGTGGGTGCGCTTGTATTCGGTGTGCACAAGCCCCGTGACTCCGGCCGCGCCGAACGTGCGCGCGAGCTCCGTGGCCCGCACTTTGCCCGCATCGGACAGGCTCGGGTCGACCCGATCGTCATCAGACTTCTCGGTGTGGCGAACGAGGATCAGGACGGCCTTGAGTGCAGCCTCCGGGGCCTCCTTTCCCGCGGTCTCCTGGGCAAATGCCGTCGATGAAGCGAGAGCGGGGGCGGCGAGGCCGAGGCCGAGGCCCCGGACGAATTGGCGACGGGTAGCTTTCATGGCGCAAGGGTAGCGTTCGGGCGCTCGTACCGCCCGCTCTACGGCAAGGACTGGGCTTGGGATCGACTCCCAGCAGATCTAAAACCCCGTTCAAACAAGGGCCAAACAAGGGCCAAGCCAGAGCCTTCCAGCCCATTAGCCGCGGCGCTTGAGCGCAGCGAAGTAGGCGTCCTCGAGTCTGGGCTCGACCGCCTCGAATCCCGCTGGGCACTGCTCGGCCAGAGCGTGAAGGACCACCTGACCGGCCCGCCTGCGGGTGGAGAGGACGTGAACCTCTTGTTCCAGCCGCTGCACCTCGTCTCGCTCGCAGCGGCGGCGCCAGAGTCGCCCTTCAAGCTCTTGTATGGCCTCCTCGGGCGAACCGGCGCGGAGAATACGCCCGCCGTCTAGCACGGCCATTTGAGGGCAGAGCTCACGTACGTCCTCGACCCAGTGCGTGGAGAGGATCACCGCAATGTCCTCGCCTAGCTCTGTGATCAGGTCAAGGAAGCGCTGGCGTTCCTCGGGGTCCAGGCCGGCGGTGGGCTCGTCGACGATCAGGAGTCTTGGGGCGCCAAGGAGTGCCTGGGCGATCCCGAAGCGCCGCCGCATTCCGCCCGAGAATGAGTCAACCGGCTTGCGTCGATGCTCCCAGAGATTCGTCCTGACGAGCAGCTCCTTGACCTGATCTTTGCGCGTCCGCCTGTGGGTGATCCCCTTGAGCACGGCCAGGTGATCGAGGAGCGCCTGTGCACCCACGCGCGGGTAGACGCCGAACTCCTGGGGCAGGTAGCCAAGGATCTCCTGCACTCGGCGGGGTTCCCGAAGGGCGTCGATACCGTCGAAGTGAATGGAGCCCGCGTCGGCGTCCTGGAGCGTCGCGATCGTCCGCATCAGGCTGGACTTGCCGGCGCCGTTGGGGCCGAGCAGTCCGAACACGCCACGCGGAATGTCCAGGTCCACTCCGTCGAGCGCGCGGGTGCCATTGGGGTAGGTCTTCGTCAGGCCGCGAATGGTCAGGAGAGTCATGGGCGTTCCTCCCGGACGGGAGCCTCGTTGTCGGTCAGGTCCCGCTCGATGAGCAGGAGGCGCGGGTCGAGCACGATGTGGACGGGAGCGCGGTCGAGCTCGACTTCCAGGTGGAAACGCTCATCCTCGGGCTGGATGGTGAAGAGCTGGGAGTCGCCGCCGGGTTGGTCCCCAGCGGATGGGTCAACACCGCCGAAGGAGACGCTCATCTCCAGCGGCACCGCGAAAGGGATCACGGACTCGGCGCCTTGCTCATTGGCCTCGACCGAGCGCGCCGCGCCGTCTACCACCAGCAAGTAGCGTTGATCGCCAAGCTCGCGAACGGTCGCCGAATCAACCGCTACTTCGTGGAACTCGATCCGCTCGAAGAGGGACTTGAGGATCGGCGCCGTGGATTCGGGAAGCTCCCGCGCGAGTGCCTCCATGAGCTCCGGCGAGAGAAGAGGCGCGCCGTCGGGGCCGCCGTGCTCTTCCATCAATGAGCGCAGCGCCCGGTCGATGGGCTCGCGTCCGAAGGCGCGGGCGAGTGAATAGAACGCGAGGAATCCCTTGCCGTAGTGCAGGTGGTCCTGCTCGTCCACTTGGACCAGCGGGCGCTCCCCGCGATCCGAGCGCGACCTTCCATCGAGGTACCGGTCCCGATGGTGCAGCGCCGTCGCCAGAACCACGTCGGCTCCGTACTCCTGATCGATCACACCCACGGCGCCGTACTGGGCCAAGCTCTCAGAAATGAGCTCTGCGCCGAGCGCTGGCGCCGCCACGACTTGGCCGTTCCACCACTGGTGTGCGACCTCGTGGGCCACGAGCCAAAGCAGAGGATCGACGGCGTGGGCGGCCTCGTGACCGTCCCATGGAATGGGCCCGCCGTCGCCTTTCGGCTGAGTGAAGGCCATTCCCTCGGCGAAGGCCATCAGCGTTGGGAAAGAGCATGCGAACGTCGCGCCGCCCGGGACCTCGGCCACGCGCAGGACGCGGTGGGGGTAAGGACCCCACTGCGCTTCGAAGTAGGCCAGTGACCGCTGGATGGCCCAGAGAATGTGTGGGACTCGCGCCCCATGCCCTGGCGCGTGGTAGACCTCGAGTTCCACGTCGCCGGCACGTCCGAGGGAGACCTCGTAGCGCCCGCACACGATGGGGAACATCGCTGGAATGGCCTCCTTGCAGACGTAGTGGTGACGGCTTCGTCCATCCGCCACGGTCCGCTCCAACAGGTCGCCTGGACCGAGCGCCACTTCGTCCGATGCAGCGTGAATCCAGAGATCGACGTCGGCGCGATCCTCGGGCTGTGGGACCTGACTGGCCCCTTCGGTGAAGGCCTCCGGCGTGAGCGCGGGGGACCAGGGCGGCAGCCCATGTCGCTGGCGGTCGCGCGTCGATCGCAGCTCACGCGCGGCGTCGTAGCCGAGCTTGGGAAAGATCTGAGCCCCCTGGAAGAACTCGTGCGTACCGGTGCCGCCGAGGAGGAAGGAGCCATTGCGCCGCAGCCAGCGTTCGGTCGGTCGCCGGCCCCAGCCGCCTGGAGCCAGGCGCAGCGCGAAGGCCAGATAGGTGGTCTCCCCGACTGCCAGGGGCGGGTCGAAGACCAAGTGCCAGGTCCCCGGTGACGTGCCGGCGTGGCCGCTCAGTGCGCCCAATGGCCCCATGCTCCCAGCGGCGTCATGACGTTCTTTCCAGTCGTCCCGGCGTTCCAGGGTCATGAGCTCGAGGTCCGGTTCGAAGCTGATCAGCATTTCCGAGACCGGTGCGCTCCCCCGGTGGACGAGGCGGTATTGACCCTGGACGTCCAGCGTGCCGCTGGCGGTCTCCAGGTCGACCACGCCGCGAATGGACTCAACGCGCGGAACCTCGGCGTTGCGCAGGTGTCCATAGTCCCTTTCGTAGCGCGCCCGGGCCTCGCGGAACTGCTGCCGCGTCCAGCCGGCACCCGGCGCCTCGGTCGTTCGGTATAGCTGGGCCCCGAGCGCGCCGACGGCGAGCATTCCGATCAGTGCGGTGCCCACGCCCATGGCTGTGCTCCGGCGCCGAGCCTGTGTCCAGCGCTCCCGCGGCCCCGAGGCCACGCCGCGCGGCCAGAGCCAGACGGCGGCCCCCAGAAGTAGAATTGCCAGTGCGCACCAGTACGCGTGGCCGAGCAGGGCCCGCTCCAGGCCGCGGCCGTAGCCCTCGAGCGCGCCGAGGTCCGGCAGCTTCAGGCCCTGAAGGCTATAGAGCGAGCCGCTCCACCCCGAAGCGCGCAGGGCGATTCGCCCGACGAGGACCACGCCGACCAGGAGAAAACCGAGCATCGGTCCGCCCGCCAGGATCTGGAGCAAAAGGGCTACGGACGCGAGTTGCAGCGCGGTCAAGAAATGGTGCCCGATGAGGCCCAGGACATGACCAGGCGGTGCCGCTGCGCCCGACAGGTTCCACTGGACCAGCCATGCCAGGAGCCCGAAGCCTGCGACGGTCACCAGTAGCAGGGCGCTGAGCGCTGCGATCTTTCCCGCGGCGACCACGAGGCGGGACGCTGGATAAGCGTCGAGCGTGGCGGCCATCCCGGAGACCCGCTCACGCCAGACGAGCTCCCCCGTGAAGAGCACCACGAGGAGCGTCATGGAGAGCTTTGCAGCACGCTCCATCCCTAGCGCAATCCCCCGCGAGCCGGGGAGACCCGCCACGCCGAGGACGCGCTCGCCATCTATGAGGCTGTAGATGAGAACGCTCGCGCCGGTAAGGAAGAGCGTCACGAAAACGAGGCTGCGCCCGAAGCGAAGTAGCTCCAGCCTCGCGATGGCCAGGCCTTGGTGGATGGAGGTCCGGGGGCCTTGGAAACCAACCGTCACGCGGAGCGGAGCTGGGGATGCAGCGGTGGCTCCTAGAAGAGTGGGGGACGCAGTGGCCCCGTCCGCCTCGTCCTTGGACGATGGCGAGCGGTCGGCTCTCGGATGCCGGCTCAGGACCCGCAGGCAGAGAGCCAGCAGTGCGGGTGTGATCGCCAGCCAGAGCAGGCGATTGGCGAGCAGCGGTCCGGTCAAGGCTGGAAGATCGTGCTGGAACTCCGCGACCGTCCAGCCGCGCGTGACCGCCTGGAGAGCTGCGAAGCCGATGGGATCCATCAGCGCAGGGAGCCAGGAATCCGGGTGAGTCGACGCGAGGGCCTCGGCGATGTCCTGTCCCACGATGACCGGCAAGACCGCCAGGAAAGTGGTGCTGATTCGGTGTGTCGACAGAGCCGCCAGGAGGACGAATGACGAGATGAACAGGACGTTGGGGACGACGAAGAGGACCATCCCGACCACCCATGGCCAGGCGGTCCCCGCCGTGATGGCAGGATCCGATCCTGAGTGGGCTGCATAGGTCGCGGCCATGGCGAGTGCTCCCACGCTCATCGCTGCGAGGACGGCGAGCACGGCGCCGGCGTACCGTCCTGCGAGGAGGCTCAGGCGCGAGACGGGCTTCGAGAGTATCAGCGGCGTCATTCCGCTGGCGCTGTCCCGGAGACCGGCTGTGCCGACGAGTACAAGCGCGATGATCATCCCAACGCTGGAGAGTCCGGACAGCCCTGTGACGACGCCCACGGGGACATTGCGAGCAAGCCTTCCGGGCGCAGCGGAGAGCGCGCCGAGGTCCGTGGCTCCGAACGCGACCCCGGCGGCCGCGCAGGCAGCCACGGAGAGCCAGAACGCCGGATGACGTAGCTGGGTGAGCAGCTCGAAGCGAGTCAGCTCGCGAGCCTGGAGGAAGCGGTTCAAGGCGGCAGGCGGGGGCAGGGGATTCCAAGGAAGGCGACCCTTGGAGTTCTCGGAACTCCTTGCCTCGGCCTTCACAGTGGATAGGCCCGAATGCGGATCGCCTTCTATCCTATACCAATCGGTGCAGGATGTCCAGTGATACGCCGCCGCTGGTGTGGCGCTCCGCGTCTACCTTGGATCCTTCGATCACCGGAGATAGGTCCCGGTGGACCCGGTGGACCTGGCGCTCGTGGGGGTGGGGGCCTCTCCACGGGCAGCTTCAGGTCGCTGACCCCTCCGTTGTCGGTGAATCTTCTGAAGGGCTGCGGGCGCTTTCGCTTGCCCACGCTGTCACATGCGGAGACTCTGGTCGTGACGTCTGCCGAGGAGCTGAGGCTGGCGTTGCCGTCCAACGCGCGGAAACCCCCGCGCTGAACGCGTCAGCCGCCGACGGGGGTCCAGACCAGTCCGTCCTGCGAAGTGAAGCCGTTGCTCGCTGTCGCCTTGGGGGAGCTGATGTCCCCCGGACTTGAGTAGATTGCGTCCGCGGTCGGGACGCGATCAAGGCCAGAATAGGAGCCGCCTGGTTGAGCCGGGAAATTCTGGGTCGCTTGCAGTTCGCCGTCCTGGTTGATGAAGAACGCGCGGTTCCCGGTCCGTGCGTGGCGTACCGGCCAGGCGTAGCAGGCCCAGAGGCGCTCCGAATTGCCGGCTCCGGGCAGGGAGCCTGAGCGTGCTCCACCCAGGGGATCCTCTCCGATGCCGGCCACGGGCGCCGCGGCGCTTGAATCGGGCAGGAACACCTTGAAGTAATAGCCGCCGACCATGGCGACGCCGTCCGTTCCGTCGGAGACGATGCGCTCGAATCGGACGCCGAGGAAGTCCGGATCGAGTCGCCGCGCCGGGCCTCCCAATGCTGGGCCTGTCGGGGTGAACACGCGGATGGGCATCGCTCCCGTGAGTTCACCAAAGTAGCCAACCTCGCCGCCGCCGTTGGCATTGGAGTCGATCGCAGTGCTGGCGGCTAGCTGCGCCTGGGCGGTTGCGATGTGGCGCAGCGTGGCAATCGCGGCGTTCTCGTTCGAGCTGGAGCGCGCTGACACGTAGGTAGGTATCGCGATGGCGGCCACCATGGCGATGATCGTTATCACGATTGTCAGCTCGATCAGCGTGAATCCAGACCGGTTCTTGTTTTGCATGTTCAATTTAACTCCCTCAGACCCATGGAACCTGATCGACCGTTGAGGTGGAGCCTCCCAGCGAGAGCGGGAATAAAGGTCCTGCGTTCCCGGAAAAGAGCACGTTTCCCCGGGTGAGCGGCTCGATGGGAGAAAACCTTTCCAGGTGCAATCCCTGGAAGGGAACTCCATGCGCTTTCGATCATTGGTGCACTGCCAGGGACCCAATGCACTCGATGGACGTCGCATGGGAGGATTCGATCTATCACCGGCGACGTTATTTGCAGGCATGGTTGTGAGCGGCATCGGCTTCGCCGTCTTCATGTACGGCAAGAACGAGTCGCAGTTCCTCCAGCTGATGGTCGGCCTGGCGATGATGGCGTGCCCAATGTTCATACCGGGAGCGGTGGCGAACTACCTCGTGGGCGCGGCGCTCCTCGGCGGCCTCTGGGCCGGCGCGCGCTTCGCGCCCTGAAGCCGCCTGCGTAGTGGAGCGGAGCAGGTCCCGCGCGTGCTCACCTAGATTCGAACACGATGATGTCGAACCCTGGCTCCAGCGGCCAGCACAGCCTCGCGACTCGCAGGTTCCTGACGTCAGCGCAGCGCTCATGCAGCTGGTACGTACCTGGGCCGAGACGGACATCCATGTAGCCCTGCGCGTCCGTCGTGTAGCGTACGCTGGGTGCCCCTTGGGGCAATGTCGAGTGCTCGATGGTGGTGTTCGCCAGCGGCGTGGCGCCCACCATGGCTCGCACCCTTTGGGTGGACAGCGATAGCTCGACGTGGACCTCGGCGGGTCCGTTTTCCGGGACCGTCAGGTCCCGGGGTTGAGCGACCCAGTCGCTACCCACGACCCAGGCGTCGTGGAGCCCAGGCTCGAGCGCTATCGGCCCCAGGGTCAACCCTGTTCCCGTTGCGAAACCCGGAGGGCCATTGGGGCGCCGTCTCAGCCAGATCGATGTGCTTGCCCCAGGTGCGGGCAGCGCGTCGGATGGGAGCGTGAAGTGAGCCGAGATCGGGGGAACACCTGGGAAGTCGAAGGTCCCGTTCCAACTTTCACCGGTACGAAGGGTGGCCCGCCCAAGCGTTCTACCGCTGGCCGGGATGACGCCGTGTTGGATGCCGATGTCGAGGCTCGGCATCAGCACAAGCGTGCCTTCGGACTCGTCCACGGCTCCGAAGTCGAAGGAGCCATCCGCATCCACGTAGGCCATCAGCGTAGAT
>JBLIHL010000065.1:0-16045 GCA_047635895.1 Paracoccaceae bacterium
GCCTGCGCGGCGAGCGCCGGAGGCATAATCGCTATTTCCCCGTCAGGGGAAATGCCATAAATACAGCGCGGTGTCTCAGCGATCGGGCGGTTCGGCATTCAGTGCCTTGGTAGCAGTCGTGCCGGGTACCGACCTGGCCGCTATCGACTTCCCAGTACCGTCCTGCTGCCGTCGGCGCGAAGCGCTCGACGCGTGGGCTGTGTCACGCCCTGTACCGACTTGGCCGGTGTCGACTACCTGCCGTCGGCGCGCGAGCGCCCGACGCGTGGGCTCAGACTTCAGGGGTACCGACGAGTGTCTCGGCCCGGGGCGTCGGCGGTAGCGCGCCGCTGGAGCACAAGGCGTTTTCGGTCTGGCCGCAGCCCACGCGTCGGGCGCTTCGCGCCGACGGCAGGCGAAGCGGTATCGGGAAGTCGGCGTCGGGCAGGTCAGCGGGCGGCTAGGCTGCGACCAAGGCAGTGAATGCCGAACAGGACGATCGCTGTGACAGTGGAACGCCGAACCGTCTGATGACGCTGCGTCCTGTGTCGGTGTTACCCAGTACCCACGCGGGATACCGGTTACAGCGGTAGTCGGCCGGCACGGTGTGATGCTGTTGCAGCGATCGCTCAGCTCGGCATTTCGTGTATCGGTAGCAGTCGTGACCACTGTCGACTCGCCCGCTACCGACTTCCCGCTACCGACCCGCTGCCGTCGGCGCGAAGCGCTCGACGCGTGGGCTGAGTCTTGGCCGACGCGGACGTGCTGGTACCGACTTCCCGGTACCGACTGGCTGCCGTCGGCGCGCAGCGTTCGACGCGTGGGCTGAGACTTCTGCGCTACCGACTTCGGTATCGGCCAAGGCGGCTCGGCTCGGCGGCACCGCGCAGCAGCTGTCTGGGCGATGACGATGCCGGTAGCGATACCGGTACCGTCAGTGGTCAGGGCACAGTCCACGCGTCGAGCGCTGCGCGCCGACGGCAGGTAGTCCGTATCGGCCTGGTCGATACCGTTCAGGTCGATACAGGTCACGCCTGTTTCGGTCAGGACACAGTCCACGCGTCGAGCGCTGCGCGCCGACGGCAGCAGGTCGGCGCCGGGAAGTCGGTACCGTCCAGGTCGGTACCCGTCACGACTGCGACCAAGGCAGTGAATGCCGAACCGCCCGATCGCTGAGGCACCGCGCTGTATTCATGCGCCCATCGCCTGACGGCGCTGGAGCGATTATGTCGCTGTGCGCTCGCCGCGCAGGCGTCCTCGCCGGACGGGCGTGCTGCCGCACGGGCCTCCTCGCCGGAGGGGCCGCGAGGGCGAGCCTCGCGCCGGGCCGCACGAGCCCTACGGGCACGCGCTATGGCCCGGGCGTCCTGCGGACGCGTGGGGGCGGCTTCGGGCTGGGCGGCTTCGGGCTGGGCGGCAAGGCACAGAACCCAGAACTCAGAACAGAAGACTCGCCCATGCGGGCGAGCAGCACAGCAGGCCGCCACAGGCTCAGTCGTTGAACGAATCGAGGCGTTCGTCTTTGGGCTCCAACGGGAGGGTCTTGGGCTGACCGTCACGGGGGGGCATCGGGTTCAGCGCTGCCGTGAAAACCTCCGCGGTCGGGGGCGGCATGGGCTGGAGGATCTTGGGGGCCCACTCTTCGTCCTCGGCGAGGCTGCGGAAGTAGACACCTTGGTTACCGCCCCGTTCCTTGGCGGCTCGGAGGGCGGTCTCGGCGTGGAGGCGTAGCTCTTCCAGGGAACGGAGGTCCGTTCCATCAAAAGTCTCGAAGCCAATACTGGCGGAGACTGCGATGGAGGGTGCTTCGGAGTCGTAGCCGTGGCCTTGGTGGCGCTGGGGTGGGGGGCCGGAGAGGGCCCGGAAGCGGCCGGCCAGGCGGGTGACTACGCGGGCCGCATCGACTCTCTGGGTATAGGGCAGGATGAGTGCGAACTCGTCGCCGCCGATCCGGGCACCCACGTCCTCCGTCCTGAGGCTCATTCGAATGACGCTACCCGCTCGAGATATCAGCTCGTCGCCGACGGTGTGGTCGTAGGTCTTGTTGACCTGCCCGAAGTGGTCGAGGTCCACGAGGACGAGGGCGAGCTCCAGGCGGTGACGCTGGGCGGCGGAGAAGTGCTCTCGCAGCCGGGCGTCGAAGCGGAGGGGGCGGAGGAGGCCCGTCCGATCGTCATGGGAGGCGTGGTAGCGGGCGCGCTCGAGGTCCTCGAGGAGCTGAACCTGGTCCATGATCCGCTCAAGGCGGAGAAGAAGCTCCTCGGGGGGGGCATCTCGGTGGACGAGGTCCCATTGGCTGCCACGGAGGGCGCGACCTGCGACGACCGCCGGGATTGGGTCGCCGGGGTCCGCGACGAGCAGGACGGGCACGTCTCCGAGGGCCAGGGTCCCGCTCCGAGGGCGTTTGGCCCCATTGCCGAAGGCCCTGGCGTCGATCACGAGCACGTCGAACGTCCCGTCGCTGAGGGCTGCTTCTGTGGCCTCGGGGGTCTTGGTCACGCTCAATTCGACCCCCAAGGCTTCCAGGGGGCGAAAAACACGGCCCAGATCGGCCGAGAACGCGTAGGGCCGCGTGGAATCTGCCGATACCCCACCTGGATCCGGACCGTTAGCCTCTCCTGGGCGTCCGTTGGCGCCGTCAGCACCGTCCTTGGCTGCGGGCACGTCGGCAATCAGGAGGCGCATCGGGCGGAGTCGGCGGGGTCGCGTGGGCATGCTTGGAAGATAGCTCAATGGGAGCCATTCCTCGCGGTGGGGGCTGGTCGGGAATGGGCGGATCGCCCAAACTCTCTCAAAGTCGCCCATTTAGTGGACATCTGGACGCTCTTGCGTAGACTCTTCGCCTCATTTCCAGCCGGGAATGCCCTCGCTTTGGAGGGCCCATTCACGGCTGGGATCGATGGAATCTTCCATCACTTTTTGCTCCTACAAACACCATGAGTAACATCGACGCACAGAAGCTTATTGAAGCTGGTGTGCACTTCGGATGCCGCGTGTCGCGGTGGAATCCGAAAATGGCCCCCTACATCCACGGCCGCCGCGGGATGATCCACGTGATCGACCTGCGCGAGACCGTCAAGGGCCTTCTCCGCGCACAGAACCTCCTCTTCCGCATCGCCTCGGAGGGCCAAACGGTCCTGTGGGTCGGCACGAAGCGCCAGGTCAAGGGCGTGATCCAGGACGCGGGTCAGCGCACCGGCATGCCGATCGTGACCGAGCGTTGGATCGGTGGAACGCTGACGAACTTCAGCGTCATCCGCAGCCGGTTGAAGCGCCTGGTTCAGCTCGAGGCCATCGACGAGAAGGCCATCGAGGCCCAGAAGCTGACCAAGAAAGAGGTCGCTCAGATCAACCGCGAGCTCAAGAAGATCGACCGGAACCTCGGCGGTATCCGCGAGATGGACAAGATGCCCGGCGCCATGGTCATCGTTGACCCGTCGCGCGAAGGCATTGCCGTCCGCGAGGCCCGCAAGATGGGCATCGTTGTCATCGGTCTCCTCGACACCGACTGCGACCCGAACGATGTCGACATCGTCATCCCGGGCAACGACGACGCTCTGAAGTCCGTCCGCCTCCTGATCGAAGAGCTCGTGGACTCGGTGGAAGCCGGACACCACCAGCACACCGATAGCCTCAAGGCTGTTGGCGCCGCCCAGCGCAGCGACGACGGAGAGCAGACGATCCCTGGCGACGACGTTCGTCCGACGACCGGCAACGTTCTCCCCGAGCGCGGTGACGGCGCTGTCGCTCCGGTAGCAGCCCCTGCAGCAGCTCCGGCTCCTGCAGCAGCCGCTCCGGCAGCACCCGTTGAGCCGAAGCCTGAGGCAGCCGCTCCGGTCGCCCCGGCCCCGGCTCCCGACGGCACCGCCGGCGCCTGATTTTCAGGCCGGCTCCTTGAGTCCAGCGTCCGCCATCGCGTCGACCCCGACGCCTTGACGGACGTTGGCTTAAGAACCCTCCATCGCGCACCGCCTGCATCCGTAGCGGCTAGCGCTCCTCGCACGACACCCCTTAGAGACACGAACAGGAGTCCCCGCACGTCGGGGCCAAAACACCATGGCTGAGATCACCGCCAAACTGGTCATGCAGCTCCGCGAGATGAGCGGCGCCGGCATGATGGAGTGCAAGAAGGCGCTCAAAGCAACCGACGGCGACGCTGACGCGGCGCTCGACGAACTTCGTAAGGCTGGCCTCAAGTCGGCCGCCAAGAAGGCCGGTCGCGATACCGCTGAGGGCCGCGTGGCCGTCAAGGTCTCCGATGACCTCAGGACTGGCGCCATCGTCGCGCTCGCTTCTGAGACGGACTTCCTGGCCTCGACGCCGGGCTTCATCGCGTTCGTTGACGAGCTGGTGAACCACGCTTTCGAGCACAAGCCCCAGACGGCCGCTGAGATGCTCGGACAGCCGTGGCACGCCGGTGGCACCGTTCAGGACGTCCTGTCGACGAAGATTGGCGACATGAAGGAGAACCTTCAGATCGTCAACGCGACGTCGTACAACAACGACGCCGGCCGCGTGGTCGGCTACGTGCACCACGACAACAAGAACGGTGCCCTCGTCAACGTGACGACGGGCGGCGACGTCGACAAGGCCAGCGCTTCTCTCAAGCAGCTTTGCATGCACCTCGTGGTGTTCAACCCGCTGGCTTTGGACGAGACCGGCATCGCTCCCGAAGAAATCGAGCGCGAGAAGGAGATCATCAAGGACGGCCTCAAGGGCAAGCCTGAGGACATCCAGACGAAGATCATGGAAGGCCGCATTCAGAAGTTCTTCGCCGAGCGCACGCTCGTCGGACAGCCCTGGATCATGGACGACAAGAAGTCCGTGGCGAAGGCCCTCATCGCCGAGCTCGGCGACGGCACCAAGGTGGACGCGTTCACGCGCTGCCAGCTCGGCTCCTGATTCGCCGCGGCTGCCCTGATCGGGCGGCACGGAAAGCCCTTCGCCCAACCCGGGTGGAGGGCTTTTTTCGTGGAGTGCCTCGCGGCCGGGTTTCCCCGGCGACTTTATCCCAGGGGGCCTTTTATTGGTCGCGCAGGGGGGCGATGGGGGTCTCGGAGGCTAAGCTCATGCTTCCTATGCCTTATCAACGCATCCTGCTCAAGATGTCCGGCGAAGCGCTGGGCGATCCTGCCTCCGGGCACGGTATTGATCCTCCCTCTGTCCAGAAGATCGCGCGCCAGGTGGCGCGCGTCGTTGAACTCGGTATCGAGGTCGCCATGGTCGTGGGTGGGGGCAATATCCTGCGGGGCGCTGAGTTCAGCGAACTCGGCGGGCACCGCGTCAATGCTGACTACATGGGCATGCTGGGCACGGTGATCAACGCCCTGGCGATGTCGGATGCGCTGGAGAGCGCGGGCCTCGAGACTCGCGTCATGACGGCCCTCGATATCCGCCAGGTCGCCGAGCCCTTCGTGCGGCGCCGCGCCGAGCGTCACCTCAGCCGTGGCCGGGTCGTGATCCTGGGCGCTGGCACGGGCAACCCGTTCTTCACCACGGACAGCGCGGCAGCGCTCCGGGCGAACGAGCTGGGCTGCGACGTGCTTCTGAAGGCGACCAAGGTCGATGGGATCTACTCGGCGGACCCCAATAAGGACCCGAGCGCGACCCGCTACGACCGCCTGAGCTTTGAAGAGGCCATCGTCAAGAACCTCAAGGTCATGGACGGAACGGCCATGTCCATGTGCCGCGACCAAGGCATCCCTGTGATCGTGTTCGACATGTTCCAAGAGGGCAACCTCGAGCGCGTCGTCCGCGGTGAGCACATTGGTACGACCGTGACCACCACTGGCGAGGCGTAGCCCTCTCCTTCCGAATTCACTCCTCCCCCCTGAACCTTGCTCGCTTCGCGCTCGCGGAGCCACCATTGCCATGAGTTACGACTCGGTCCTCAAGGACGCTGAAACCCGGATGGAGAAGGCCGTGAGCCACAGCCGGGACATGCTCAAGAACATCCGTACGTCGCGCGCGTCTTCCGCGCTCGTCGAGCACATTCGCGTTGACTACTACGGTACGCCGACTCCCCTGAGCCAGGTGGCGCAGATCAGCGTGCCTGAGCCGCGGACGCTGTCCATCAAGCCGTTCGATGCGAGCATCGTGAAGGAGATCGAGAAGGCCATCATGAAGTCCGACCTCGGGATTAGCCCCGAGTCAGACGGCAAGGTGATTCGCCTGACGATGCCGCCGCTCTCCGGCGACCAGCGCAAGAAGTACGCCGCCAAGGCGAAGGACCTCGGGGAAGAGGGCCGCGTGTCGCTGCGCAACATTCGCCGCGACGCGAACAAGGAGGGTGACGCGCTCAAGAAGAGCAGCGAGATCACAGAGGACAGCCACAAGGACCTTCAGGACGAGATCCAGAAGCTGCTCAAGAACTACGAGGTCAAGGTCACCGAGATCCTCGACAAGAAGACCAAGGAGATCTTGGAGGACTGATTCGGTCGTGCTGGTCGTTCAGCACCACCTCCGCGTCTCCTCAGCGTCTCCTCCGCGTCTCCTCCAGGGGGTCCCCTCAGAGTCCCCTCCAGGTCCGATCGTCGGGCCTGCACTGTGCCCCCGTCAGCCTCTTCGGCGGGCGGGGGCGCACGCAATTTTAGGGGCACGGACGAAATGCGCAAAAACCGCAGGGCTCGCACTTGCCTCACGTGAGAAAGCCGCTATTCTCCCTGCCTCGAAGCCATCTTCGACCGTAGGGTCATAGGGGACGGCGACGACAAGAGACTCGAGTGGGCGCGTAGCTCAGTTGGTAGAGTAGCTGGCTTTTAACCAGTAGGTCCCTGGTTCGAGCCCAGGCGCGCTCACCACTCCTTTCTCTTGGCGCTGGACGCTTTCCCTCGCAGCCTGAAGCGGCTCGGGATGAGCTCCAGCCGGCGTGCCGCCGGTACGAACCTTACTCGGTTCCGTCCGATGGTTGCACGCGAGCCAGACCGCCGATGCGCGGATAGGCCAGCGACCAAGCGTGACATCGAAGTCCGCCTACCAGCGCTCCGAATAGGATGAGCACGGACATGCCCCATGCCCAGCCCGCGACGCGACCGATGGTGACGGCGAGTCCCACCACGATGATGCGTGAGGAGAACTCAGCCGCGGCCATGCGCTGGCCGGAGAGCGGTCGAGCCCGCATCAGGCGCCAGCCGTGGAGAATGGCAGAACCGACGCCGCGATGGTGTCGCACGAGGCTCGCCATGCTGAGCTCGTGTAGGGCTCCGAGCGCTGCTCCGTAAACGAGCATGAACGCGAGCGCGAGACCCGATAGGACGACGCCGAAGAGGCCCAAGGTGTCCTTTCCGACCACGCTGGCGAAGAAGACCAGCGGCGTCAGCAGCACGAGCGTGGCGGCCGTCATCATGCCGAAGATCTGGGCCGCGATCCCGATGCTCGAAAGGGTGGCGCGCTTGCCGAGCTTCCACGCTCGCCAGGCGTTCGCTCCGCCGCCCTGACCGACGCCCTCGCTGGCGATCGTGGCGAGCCCCGCTGCGATGCGCATGGCAACGAACACGATCGGGATGGCGATCAAGAGGGCGTCTACGTTCTCCATGACGCTTGGGATCGTGAAGAGCGGGCCGACGGCTTGGCTGACCAGCGAAAGGTCGTCGAAGAGGAGCGAGAGCACGGCGAGGCCCGCGGTGACGCCGAGGAACCACGCGAGGCCCATGATCTCGTAGCAGAGCCCGCTCAGGCTCGGAAGGGGCGCGCGTCGGACCGCGTCACGCAGGACGCGGGAAGCGTCCTCGCCCGTGTCGCTGGCCGCAAAGGCCGCCAGTCGATCGGCGCCAGCGCCGGCCGGCTCCGGCGTTGGGGCGGGCTTTGCAGGCTCGGTTCCCGAGGCGGCAGAGAGCGCCGCCACGAGGCCCCTGGCACGACTTCTAGCCAGAGGTCCATCTTGGGGGCCCTCCGGTGTCCCTGGCGGGGGCTCTGGCTGGTCCAGCGGCTCCATCAAACGCCTACGCGCCTCCTCGGACGGTTTCCCTGGGGCTGTGCCCCACGGAGCCCGCGCACGCGGCTTCGACGTCCACGATGGATTTGGGGGCGGCAGCGGTCAGAATTTCATGCCCGGTCTCGGTGACCAGGACGTCGTCCTCGATGCGGATGCCGATGCCACGCCAGCGCTCCTCGACGTCCTCGTTCTCAGGGTCGACGTAGATACCTGGTTCCACCGTGAGCACCATGCCCGGCTCGAGCGGGCGGGGCTTGCCGTCCTTCGTGTACGTGCCGCAGTCATGCACGTCGAGGCCGAGCCAATGGCTCGTCTTGTGCATGAAGAACGCGCGATAGGCTCCGCTGTCCAAAGCTTCCTCAGCGGTGCCCTTCAGGAGGCCCAGATCGATGAGTCCGTCCACGATGATCTCCAGCGTGGCGGCATGGACCTCGTCGAACGGCACGCCGGGGCGCACCTTCTCGATGGAGGCTTCCTCAGCGCGAAGCACGATCTCGTAGAGCGCGCGCTGCTCCGGGGAGAATTTCCCGTTCACGGGGAAGGTGCGCGTGATGTCGGCGGCGTAGAAGTCCCACTCGGCACCCGAGTCGACGAGCATGAGATCCCCGTCCTGGAGAGGCTCGTTGTTCTCGATGTAGTGGAGGATGCAGGCATTGGCCCCGCCGGCGCAGATGTGCCCGTAGGCGGCGCCGGTGCCTCCTGCCTTGCGGTAGCTGTAGTCGAGGAAGGCCTCGGCCTCGGCCTCGTTCATGCCCGGCGCGGCCTTGGCCATGAGGCTCGTGTGGGTCTCGGCGGTCAGCTGTGCGGCCTTCCGCATCTTGTCCAGCTCGCCCTCCGTCTTGAAGAGGCGCATCTCCGAAACGTAGGGGCCCGGGTCGACCAGCGTCGTCGCTGGGCGGATGCTCCCGCGCGCGCGATCGCGGAGGCCGGCGAAGAGCATCGTCATTCGGCGGTCCTGATCCTCGCCGTCCCCGAGCCTCCACATGATCTGCTCGTGGTCGGAGAGCAGGTTGGGCAGCTCGTCCCAAAGGGTCTCGATATCGCGTGCTTCATCGACACCGATGGTTCCGGTGGCGCGCTCGATGCCGAGGCGCCTGCCGTCCCAGATCTCCCGCTCCTTGTCGCGCTCGCGCAGGAACAGAATCGATCGTGCGGGGCGGTCGTCCCGTGCCGGCAGCAGCACGAGGCACGACGACGGCTCGGCGAAGCCTGTCAGGTAGTAGAAGTCGCTGTGGGGCCGGAAGCGATAGTCGGAGTCGTCATTGCGGACCTTGGTGGTCGCGGTGGGGATGACGGCCGCGATCTGGTCGCGAGTAAGCCGCTCAAGAAGAGCGGTGCGGTGGGCTGCGTACGGTGAAATGCTCATGGGGTTCGCTCTTAACGATACAGCAAGTGGGCCTGGCGGCGGCGCTCCTCGATGGCTCCGGTGATCTGGCGCCGCAGGAGACTCGGATCGGGGGCCCTGTCGAAATGGACCGCTGTGCCCTGAAGTGAAGACGGAGGTGCATCCTGAGGTGAATCCGGCTGGGAGCTGCGAGCGGCCGCGCGTCTGGCCTCGGCCTGCGCCGGAGTGATCACGTGGACCGGGATGGAGGCGGCTTCCGCCCAGGCGGAAGAAATCTGTCCCCAGGGTTCCACGTCCTCACCGGTCGGGGGCGGCGGCCCGATCCAAAGGTCGAGGCCTCCCAGGCTGAGCGCGGTCGGCAGGGCGGCGCTGGGGCTGGACGGAATGCCACCCTTGAGGAAATCCAGTCGGGCGAAGATGGAGAAGCTCTCGGCGTACCCCGGCGAGTCCTCGCCCGTTGGCTGCGGCTGGAGCGTGATCTGGATCGGGGTCTCTGCCCAGTCGAACCATGACTCGTCGCGGCCCTGCGGGATCTCCTGGATGTCCCAATCCACATAGAGGCTCTTGAGGCGCTTTCCCTTCGGAGCGGGGAGCACGACCACCAACGTCACCGCTGGCCCGCCGCGGTGGGTGAACTCGGCGACCACCCCCGACCCGTCAAGCTTCATGGTGAGGTCGAGGGTCGCGCCTCCGATCACGAGGCCACGGCAAGTGGAGCGCCGCGACAGGCCGCGCCTGGCCGCGGCGCGGGGCTCGGGCGGGAGCTGCGGCCGGAGGACGACGTCCGCGGACAGGGCGGGGATACGGCCGCCAGGGAGCAGCTTGGTCTCCGCAGGGACGCCCGGGAAAAGCGTCGGAAGAAGTCCCGCAAGCGCCTCGGGGTCGTCCGCTCCCACGCCACGGAGCCATCGGAAGGCGTCCTCCGCGCGTCGATCCTCGACAGCGAAGCGCACCAGGAAAGCCGTGGCCGCGCGGCGGGCCGACTGGTCGGGCTCGTAGAAGGTGGCTCCCTCGCTGACCGGGGTCAGGACTTTCAGGGCCTTCGACCAGTTATCCCACGTCAGGTCCGCGCCCGCAGCACCCGCCTGGGGCGGGTTCCAGGGCTGGACGTCGTCGCCGACCGAGGCCCAGAGCCGGCCGACGGGGTCGTCGGGCATCTCCAGCCAGGGTGCGGTGGCGCCTTTTTCTTGCGCCGTCAGCTCCAACGGCGCGGTCAGGCACAGCAAACTCAATCCAAGACAGATGGCTCCCATGGGGGAGAACGTCGGTCAACTCGGCCCGGGCGTCAAGGAGCGTGTTGCGCATCGTTGAATACGGGACAGCCTCTCCGCCTGCGGTGGACCGGGCGACGTGTATACTCAGGCGCTACGCCCTCCCCTTCCCTCCGCACACCCGAAACCGCACGTGATCCAGCCCGAACTCCTCTCCATCCTTGCCTGCCCGGAAACGCGTCAGTCCTTTCAGATCGCGGATGAAGCGCTCCTCGGGTCCGTGAACGAGAGAATCGCCGCAGGCGGTGTGAAGAACGTCGGAGGCGCCGACGTGGCCGACGCGCTGGCCGCCGGCCTCGTGCGCGAGGACGGCCAGGTGATCTACCCCATTCGCGACGGCATTCCCGTGCTCCTCGTGGACGAAGGCATTCTGGTCGCGGGCTAGATTCATTGCATTTAGCGAGAGCGGCTGCGAGCCGCGAGACCGGCGGGCTGGAATCTCCACCCGTCCGGTTGGCCTACTGCCTCAACCTGCACGCGGCGACCACCCTGAGTGAGGTCGCCCACGTGCTGCGGACGTATACGGTTCCGCTCCGTGACAGGCTCCTTGGCGCGGACAGCAGGGAGCCCTTCGGCGTCGGCATGTACTTCGAGGCGCCCGCGGCTGCGGAGCTCGCAGGAGACCCCGGCAAGGTTCGTGAACTCGCCCTCTTGATGGCGAAGGAGCGGCTCGACCCGTTCACGTTCAACGCGTTTCCGTACGGCGGCTTCCAAGAGGACGGCCTGAAGGAGCGCGTGTACGCGCCGACTTGGGAGGACGAGGCGCGGCTGCGCTACACCGTGGATGTGGCCCGCGTCGCCTGCTCGCTTCAGACCGAGATCTTCGGGGATGCAGCGCAGAGGTACCTCTCGATCAGCACCCACCCAGGTGCCTATGGCGCGGACATCACGGATCGTTCGGGGCTCAGGCGCTGTGCACAGAACATGGGGCGCGCGGTGGGGGAGCTCGCTGCGCTGGAGGCCGCGTCCGGGCACCGAGTGGTGCTGTCGCTGGAGTCCGAACCGGACGCGAGCGCTCGCAACAGCCGCGCGCTAGCCGAGTACCTCGTCTTCGCGCGCCTGGTCGGTAGCAAGGTTCTCCAGGACGACTTCGGACACGACGTGGAAGCGTCCGCGGCGCTGATGCTCAGGCACCTTGGCGTCTGTCTCGACTGCTGTCACTCGGCCGTCGAGTTCGAGGAGCCGACTGAATCGCTGAGGCTCGCCGGTTTGGCCGGCGGCCCGCTCGGGAAGATTCAGTTCTCGAGCGCGCTTTCTCTGGCGAATCCGGCCGACTGCCCGGCCGCGGTCGAGGCACTGCTGGGGCTGGACGAACCGCGCTTTCTGCACCAGGTGACCGCCATGTCCGAAGAGGGCGAGTTCCTGCACCTCGCGGATCTCCCCGCGCTGGCCGAGGACGTCGCGCGCGGCACATCGTCGACCTGGCTCGGGGCTGCCGAATGGCGCTGCCACTTCCACGTGCCGGTCGACCTCCAGGAGGCGCTGGGCCTCGTCACGACGCGTGGCCACGCAGATTCCATTCTGGCCGCCGCCCTGGCCGACCCAAGCTCGTGGAACGTCCCAGAGCTGCACGTGGAGATCGAAACCTACACCTGGTCCGTCCTGCCCGATGACCCCGGAGCGGCGGCTCCCAAATCGGGGCCAGAAGCGGCGATCGTCGACGGACTCGAGCGGGAGTATCGCTACGTCCTCGCGCGCTGCGCGGAGGCGGGTCGAAGCGTGCTCCCGAAGATCTGAAGGAAGTGCGGAGAAACTTTAGCGAGAGGGTTTGACACGTTCCCACTAGAGCCCTATCTTCCTCGGCGTCGCAAGACACTCCGGCCCCATCGTCTAGTCAGGCCTAGGACACCAGGTTTTCATCCTGGCGACGGGGGTTCAAATCCCCCTGGGGTCACCACTCCCCTGAGCAGCTCACGCCGCTCAGGGGAGTGGTTTCTTTTGTACATACTTCCGGACGGGAGAGCGTCGTACGGCGGGCTGAGTCTCAGTGCCGCAGCGCTCCACTCGCGCGTGACGGCTCTGCGTGACTCTCCGACTCGATGGCCCTGGCGCGACTGGCTTGGGCGGCCGCCGACTGGATGGCCGCCGAATGGGGGAGCCCGAGCGTCCTGCCGCTTCTCGAAATGGAGCAGTCCTTTGGATGTCATCGGGATGGTGGCTTCAACGCCGAGTCCGGGCCGGCCAGCGAGTGGTCCATCGGGGGAACCAGCCGTGTGATTCCCCTCCTGCCGCTCAAGAAGGCCCCACCACAAGTCGAAATACTCCTAGGGGAACCTTCTCGTGGCACGGGAGCCCTTCCCGGCTTTGGGAGGCCCTTGCTCATGCTCCGCATACGACTCCACTTTTTCTTCGCCCTGGGCACGCTGGCGCTCCTGAATTTCGGGTCGCTGATGCTGATACCGGGGATGTTCAGCGCCGCCCGGCCCGACTCCGCGAAGATCCACGCGGCGGCTCGCCAGCGAATGCTGTCACAGCGGATCGTAGGGTCCGCGATGACGCTTCAGCTGGCGGAGCGCAACGGCGCGCGCGCCGAGCTCGGCCAGGCGCTCCTGGACTTCGAGGCGGGCCACCGCGTCCTGGTGAAGACCACCGCTGTTGGCCACCCGGTTCATGAGCTTCTCACGGGCCTGGAGGGTGAGTTCGTTCGACTCTTGGGCAGCGGGCGTGCGGTCCTTCAGCTCGGTGACAACGAGTCGGCCATGCGGGTCCACGCCGCCGCAGCGGCGTTTCTTCCGAAGATGGACGCGGCGGTCAACGCCTACGAAGAGGAGGGGCAGGCGAAGGCTGCGCGCGTCCGAGCCAGGCAGGTCGGCGTGCTGATCGCGACGCTGCTTATCCTGATCGCCGAGGCAGCCCTCGTGTTCGAGCCGCTCTGCCGAAGAGTGGCCCGCGACGAGAGCGCACTCAAGGCGGGTCGCGACGCGGCTCTCGGGTCTGCCGACGCGCGAAAACGATTCCTGTCTACCGTGAGCCATGAGATCCGGACACCGCTTCACGGCGTGATCGGGACCACATCTTTGCTCCTGCAGAGCGGGCTCACCGTGAACCAGGCATCGCTTGCGCGTGCGGGGAAGCGCTCAGCGGAGAACCTGCTCGCGATGCTCAATGGCGTGCTCGACCACGCCAAACTCCAGGAGGGCGCGATGACGCTCGAGTCGGCGCCGTTCTCCCTTGAGGAGATGCAGGAGGATCTGGAGCTCTCGCGGCATTCGCCCTATCGAGGCACCGGCGTGGAGCTCGTCGTGGAAGCGAAAGATGATGTACCGCGCTGGGTCGTTGGCGATGCTACGCGCCTCCGTCAGGTGCTCCTGAATATCGTGAGCAACGGGCTCAAATTCACCTCGGAAGGCGAGGTGCGGGTCACGTTCGAGTGGGACAGCCGAGAGCACGGCTCCGCGCTGCTCGTGGAGATTGCGGACACCGGCATCGGGATTCGAGCGGAGCGGCTCGACAGTATCTTCCTGGAGTACACCCAGGCGGAGGTCTCTACCGCCAGAGAGTACGGCGGGACTGGACTTGGCCTTTCCATCTCAAGGGAGCTGATCAAGCTGATGGGCGGAACGCTCGAGGTGACCTCGGTGATGGGGGTGGGCAGTCGGTTCTCAATTCGTCTGCCTGCTACGGCGGCGGCCGGCCCCGATCCGACCCAGGCGTTGGGGCCCATCATCGGCAGCCGTGACCTGAGCACGATCCGCGTTCTTGCAGCGGACGATGATGAGGTCAACCGCCGGGTGCTGGGTCTGCACCTCAAGGCGCTCGTGGGTTCGTACACGGTCGTTGAGAATGGTGCCCAGGTGGTCGAGGAGGCAAAGAAGGGAGTCTTCGACGTGCTGCTCCTCGACCTGAGCATGCCCGTGATGGGGGGCCGCGACGCGACGCTCGCCGTGCGAGACGACTCGCTCTGCTCCTCTGCCCTCATCGTCGCCGTCACGGGAGAGACCGATGAGGAGTCGATCCGCCGCTGCTTGGAGTCGGGCTTCGATGCCCTGCTATCCAAGCCCTTTCGCCGCGACGAGCTCGAGTCGATCCTGGCCCTGAACTCGTCTTCTCAGAGCGCGAGCGACCGCGCCGCGTGACGCCGGCAAGTGCCTACAGCGTGTTGCCGTAGGTCGCGCCCGCGCCGCTCGCGCAGACAAGGGTCAGAACGCAAGCGGAGAGGGCTTTCAACCTGCCCGGCTATCCGAGCTTGATGGAGCGACCTTCGATGGCCGATTGGTCCGCGGCAAACATGACACGGTGCGTCGTCAGGGCGGTCTCGAAGTCCGTCCACGGCATCGGCTTGCCTGCCTTGGTCGCGTCGACGAAGGCCTGGAACTGGGGCTGGTACGGGTGATCCTTGACCGCGCCCGAATCGATGAGATGCGTCTCGAGGGTCGACCACTTGTCCTTGTTCATCCCGTGCAGCTTGGATGAGTAAAACTTGTTGTCGAGGATCGATCCGTGGCTTCCAACGAGGTGGACGTGGAAGTAGTAGGGCTGAAGGCAGTCGACGACCGACGCACACTTGCCCGTGCGGCCGTCCGCGAAGCGCAGGATCGAGACCTGGGAGGTGTCGTATTCGTAGGGCGCGAAGATCTCTGATTTGGACTTCGTCGAGTAGGCGGTGACCTCACTGACGTCGGCCGATTTGCCGTCGGGGCCCGCCATGAAGAAGAGGAGCGCGTCGAGGGCGTGGCAGCCGGCGGTCGCCAGGGAGGAGGTGCCGATGTCCTTCTTGACGTTCCAAGGGAACTGTCCGTACCAGGGGCCGATGCCATGGTAGTAGTCGACCTCGGCGTAGTGGACGTCCCCGATCAGACCCTCGTCGAGGATCGAGCGGATCATCCGGAACTGGGCGCTGAAGCGGCACTCGAAGCAGACCATTGCCTGGACGCCGTTGGCCTTGATGGCGTCCGAGACGCGCTCGCAGTCCGCGAAGTTCGTCGCGACGGGCTTCTCGACGATCAGGTGCTTGCCGGCCTCGGCGGCCTGGACCGCCTGGTCGGCGTGGAGGCTGTGGGGCGTGCAGATGTCGATCACATGGATCTCAGGATCAGCCAGCATCTCCTCGTAGCTGGCGTAGGGTCGGAGGGGGATTCCGTAGGTCTCTTCGAGCTGGGCGGGATCCTGCGGGCGCCTGGAGGAAACACCCGTGACGGAGCCCCCCTCCACGGATCGGAAGGTCTCGATGTGCGCGCCTGCCACGGCTCCAAGGCCGACAATTCCAACGTTGAGTTCACTCATGTCACGGATGATAGGGGTTTCCGTAAGCTGTTGGACGACATGACACTTACTCCTGATTCGAAAGTCGCGGACCCCGCGAGGATGAGTGGCTCGCGGTCCCTCACGCGAAGGACGGTGCTACGCACGGCCGCCGCGGCGACTTCATCGCTCGTCCTGGCTCCCTTTATTCACGCGCGAACTCGTCAGGAAGCAGCGACCCAGGGCGCCCCGCTCCGCTCTCGCCTGAAGCTCGCGGCAATCGGGGCGGGTAATCGCGGCGCCTCCAACATCGCGGGAGTCTTGGGGGAGGACGAC
>JBLIHL010000066.1:0-16029 GCA_047635895.1 Paracoccaceae bacterium
CGGCCTGGCCCTGTTCGCCGTTCACCCGGCCAGCGCCGACGCCGTTGCGTGGATTTCGGGTCGCACCTCACTCATCTCCGCCCTCGGGGCCGCGCTCGGACTGGCTCTGCTCTCGGTTTCGCACGGCGCGGGCGCAAGGCCTTGGCTCGCGAGGGGTCTCGGCATGGCAGCCGGACTTCTCGGCGCCCTGGTCGCGCTCCTGGCCAAGGAAGACGGACTGGTCATCGCAGCCGCTCTGCCCGTCGTCGCAGCCGCCTGGCCCGCGGGATCGACCTGCCCCGCAGGGTCGACCGTGCCCACGGGATCCCAGCAGCACGAGTTCGTTTCGCCAGCGGCTCGCATTCGCCGCGCCCTCCCCACCTTCGCCGGAGCTACGCTCGCGGTGCTGATCGCAGGCTGGCTTCGCCACATGGCCCTGGGCTCCGCACTGCCAGCCGCCCCGTCCGCGCCACTTGCGGCCGTCCCCTGGATCGAGCGGCTGGGCATCGGGTGCTCCGCGTGGTGGCAGGGACTCAACGCCGCGCTCCTGCCTTGGACCTACGCGCCGCCGAGCCTCAGCCTCGGAGACATCCTCGGAGCCGGAGGCGAGGCTCGGTTCGATTCCCCCATGGGCACGCTCCTCTTTGGCGATGGCGTACCAGGCTTCGGACTCGGAGGCGCCGTCGCGCTTCTCACGCTCGCCGGGTGGCTCCTCCGTAGGGCGCCGGGGGCGCGCCTGAGCCTCATGCTCAGCGGCCTCGCCGTCATCCCGCTGGTCCAGATCATCCCCGCGGGCGAGCTTTTTGCGCCCCGCTTCCTCTACCAGCCACTTTTGCTGGGCGTTGTGTGGACAGGTGCCCTCGCGACCACGCTACTTCGTCCTCTCGGACGGCACGGGAGCCCGGCGGTGCAGATCGCGCTGCTGATTCTGTTCGCCTCGTCCTCGATTCACCGCGCTGCCCCCGTCTACGACACCCGCGAATCGTACTGGCGAGCGCATTTCCCAGCCCACGAACAGGAGGCCCAGGCGTGGAACGCCCTCGGGGAGGCTCTTCGGGAGCGCGGCGACCTCGACGGAGCCCGAGATCACTTCGCGACTTCCTCCGAGCTCGACCCGCGCTACAGCCGCCCCCTCGCCAACCTCGGCGCTCTTGAGGCGCGCGCAGGCCACCTGGAAGCCGCCGAATCATGGTTCGAACAGGCCATTCTCGAGGGAAGGCTCGAATCGGCGCCCCGCGGGAACCTCGCCACGATCCTGCTGCGGCAGGGCCGCGCCGAGGAGGCTCTCGACTACTACCGCGATGCCGCACGGCTGAGCCCAGGCCGCGCGACCTACCACCGTGGTATGGCGCGAGCGGCACTGGCGCTCGACGACCTGGACACCGCCAGGGAGGCCGCTGGCCGCGCGATGGAGCTGGCCCCCACCGATCGCCTCACCCTGGCCCTGTTTCAGGACCTGAAGCGGGCCGAAGCGGATCGCTGAACGCCCACGTAAGTGCGCCCGGGGCCCAGGTGAAGAAACCTCCCCAAGGATCTTAGGTCCCGGGTAGGAAGTCACACCGTGAGAGCTGAAGATCCACGCATGAAGCCCCCCGTCATCATCGCCGGAATCGTCACCATGCTCGCCGTGATCGTCGGAGGCGTCGTGATGATGCTCAGCCAGGGAGGAGGCTCAGCTGCCTACGCCACCATGACGGGCAAAGAGCTCTACGGCAAACTGTGCATGCAGTGCCATGGCGACCGTGGGACCGCCATCAAGGGCGCTGGCAATTCCTACCGTGGCAAGCGCCAGCTCTGGACCGAGACCACCCTGCTCGCCTACATCGCGCAACCAGCCCAGGTGAAGGCCAAGACTCCACACCTGCGTGGGTCCAATAAGTACATGCCTGGCATCTCGCCCGCCGTCCCCTTCGGCGCACGCAAGAAGCTGGTCGCGCACGTAATCTCGCTCATGGACGCGCTCGAGCCGGACGTCCCGGTCACGACCAAGCCCTCGGCAGCCGCGGACAGCCAGTAGCGCCGAGGCTCACTCGTCCCAGTGGAACGCGACTGGCATCTCCACCGAGGCACCGAGCGTGGCGTGCACCGGGCAGCTGAGCGCGGCCTTCTCCAGCGCGGTTCGCGCTCGCGCGTCGAACTCGCCGGGCAGGCGAATTTCGACCTCTAGCCGGGCAATCCGACGAACGGGCTCCGAGGCCATGACCTTGTTCACGGAAAGGCTGGCGCGGGAGAGATCCCAGCCGTGCCGCTCCGCCACGATCCCCATGATCGTCAGCATGCAGGAGCCGAGACCCGTGGCCACGAGGTCGGTGGGCGAGAACGATTCGCCCTTGCCCTGGTTGTCCGTGGGCGCATCGGTGATGAGCTGAGTTTCCGATTGAACGTGCACGGCCTGCGTCCGGAGCTGGCCTTCGTAGCTAATCTTGATGGTGGGCATTGTGCGTGGCGTGGATGTATGGGGTTCAGTCGGCACGATATACGATGCGACCGTTGATCACGGTGGCGACGACTTTCGCCGTCAGGAGGCGTGAAGCCGTGGCCGGTGCCAGCCGGCCTATGTCTATATCGAGCGCCGTAAAGTCAGCTGCGTAGCCGAGCGCCAGGCGGCCGCGGCGATCATCCTGGAGCGCGGCCGCAGCGGCGCCCGCCGTGTAGCCGCCCACGGCCGCATCCGCGCTGAGCTGCTGATCGACGTAGAAGCCCTTCTTGGCCTGAGCCGTCGGCGCCTCATCAGCCGGCACCTGGCGCGTCATCGCTGCGTAGATGCCGAGCCGTGGATCCGGTGACGACATCGGTACCCCGCTACCCATAGCGAGCAGTTGGGAAGCGTTCGCCTGGACGAATCGCCACCTGTGTGACCGCTGCGCTCGCGAGGCTCCTAACCGCGCTGGAAGCCACCGAATATCGTTCAGCAGCTGCGCAGGCTGCATGGACGGGACGACCCCGAAATCCTTCAAGTGCCGGAGATCCTCCTCGGCCAAGAGGTGAAGATACTCCACCCGCGGTGCCAGCACGCCGAAGCCCTCAAAGCGCTGCGACGCCTGACGGAAAGCGGCGAGTACGATTCGAACGGCACCGTCGCCGTGGGCGCCGACGCAGGGCTGCAGTCCCATCCGCGCGATCCCCTCGACCTCGGTAGAGAGGTCCTGGACCTTCCAATGCGCGGTGCCTGTGGTTTCCGGGGCATCCGCATAGGCAGTGAGAAGGGCGGCGGTCCGGCTTCCAAGACTTCCGTCGATGGAGAGGTAGACTCCCGCGATCGAGAAGACATCGTGACGATCAGCCATGGCGGCCAACCCTTCCGCGCCCAGCATGCGCGCCGTCTTGAGAGAATCGAGATAGCCCACCACCCGCAGCTTCAACTTGCCGGAGTCCCGAAGCGCCGCGATGATCTTCACTCCCTCGGCATCGAGAGGCATCCCGTGGACGGCCGTGATGCCCAGCGGCAGGAGCGCGTCCTGCGCGCGAAGGAGGCGCCGCTCCCGCACGCCGCGGGCAGGTACCGGGACGCTGCGGCTAAGCTGCTCCAGCGCCTCCCCCCGGAAGATCCCGGTCAACAGAAGAGCGGCTTCCTTGACCCCCGCCGCGGCCATGGCCGCCTGGTTCGCGAGTCCGACTTCCCCATCGTCGTTCAGAAGGAAGACGGGGTGCGCAGGTATCGCCTGGGACAGCTCGTCATGCTTCGGCAGCGCCGCCGCGCCATCCCAGAGCGTCTGATCCCATCCGCGGCCAACGACCCATTCACCCTCAGGAAGCGCAGAGGCGTAGGCGCGCGCCCGCTCCACAACGACGCGAAAGCTTGTGGCCCCAGCGAGGTCAACGTTCTCCAGCGACGCGCCGAAGGCTTCCAAATCGGCATGGGAGTCCTGGAAACCTGGGTAGCAGTGCGCGCCGCCCAGGTCGATCCGCTCAGCGCCGAATGCGTCGTTTGACTCCGAAATCTCAGAGCGATCACCCAGCGCGACAATTCGGCCGTCACGAACAAGAAGCGCCTCGACCGTGCGATCACCGCCTTGAAGTGGCTCATCGCCGCCGTCTTCCTGGCGATCTCCCGTGTGGAAGATCCCGCCGTAGTAGAGGCGAGTGATTCCATCCGACAGTCCATCCGACAGGCCGCCCGTATGGGCATCACCTTCTGGCGCGGCCCTGATCAAGGTCACCGTGGCCATCCAGCCGCAGAGAAGCGTCAGGAGAATGCGGCTGGATCGGGGGACGTCCATGGTGAAAACGGGGCCGTCAGGAAGGATGCAAGGCGGCTCCCAGGGCGTGTGATGGAGTGACGCTCGGAGTTGAGTCGTCGTTATCCGCAACTGGTGGCCGGTGAATGGTGCCCTTGGGGGTGAGTCGCGGCTACAGTTCGACGCCGAAGTTTGCCCGCAAGCCCCCAGATCGACGCCGGCAAGAGCCAGAAGCACGCCCTATGACCCACCCCACGCCCCCGTCGAGCTCCTCGAGCGCTCCCGCCGGCTCCCTTACGGGCCGACGCGCCCTGGTGACGGGCGCATCCGCAGGTATAGGCGCAGCGACCGCTGCGATGCTCTGCCGGGCTGGAGCCAGCGTGGTACTGACCGCCAGGCGCGCTGACCGGCTGACCCAACTCCAGGCGGAGCTCAACGGCATTCGCGAGGGATCCGCCTCCGTCGCCAGCTGTGACGTTCGGGACGCCGCTGCCGTAGCGGCGATCTTCGACGCCGAACGGGCCGCTGGCCGGCCTCTCGACCTCGTAGTAGCCAATGCTGGACTGGGTCTCGGCGTCTCACCGATCCAGGACGGCGACCCAGAGGACTGGTCGACGATGATCGACACCAACGTCAAGGGCGTCCTCCATACGGTCCGTGCCGCACTTCCTGCCCTCAGGGAGCTGGGAATGGGCGATCTGGTGCTCATAGGTAGCGTCGCTGGCCGCCAGGTTTACCCCGGCGGCAACGTTTACAATGCCACAAAGCACGCCGTCAAGGCGATCTATGACGCCCTGCGCCTGGACAATGTTGGCTCCGGCATTCGCTTTACCACCGTCGACCCGGGCATGGTGAAAACCGAGTTCAGCGTGGTCCGACTGGGCGACGAGGCCCGGGCCAATGCCGTCTATGACGGCATGAATCCGCTCCGCCCCGAGGACGTCGCGGACGCGATCGGCTACGCCGTGACCCGTCCCGCGCACGTGAACATCGGAGAAATCGTGCTCTGGCCGACGGATCAGGCCAGCACTCGGGACGTTCATCGTTCAAACTAGACCATCCCCGGAGAGCTCCCCGCTGAGCACACCGAGGTCCACCCTTTCCAGTCCCCAGCAACCTCACCGTTCACGAACGGCCCCATGTCCAACGATTCGCTCGACAAGGAGATCGAAGCCGCCCTCAACGGCGTCGACCTTCAAGCCCTCGGCGCCCGCCCCGACGAAGACGGTTCCTCTGCAGGTGGCAAGCGCCGCTCGAAGTCCGACGAACTGATGCCCGGCACCGTGTCAGGCACCAGTGGTGATGATGTTTTCATCGAACTAGGACCTCGGATGCAGGGCGTTTGCGCGCTGACCGAATTCGACGAGCCCCCGACCATCGGCCAGGAGTTCCGGTTCATGAATCGTGGACGGGACGACGACGACCTCTGGGTGCTCTCCCTCCGCGGCGCCAAGGACCTCGAGGTCTGGGAACAGCTCGAAGTGGGGTCGCACACCAAGGCCCGCGTCACCGGGCAGAACCAGGGCGGACTCACGCTCAAGATCGGTGGCAATGAGGCATTCATGCCGATGAGCCAGGTCTCGATCGACCGTGAGGTTGATGCGTCCTCGCTCCTCGGCGAGACGCTCGTGTGCGAGGTTTTGGAAATCGACCGCAGCCGCAACCGCGTGCTGCTTTCGCGTCGCCGCATTGAAGAGGGCGAGCGCATGGTCGCTCTCTCCGAGGCGGTCGGCAACCTCGTCCCCGGAACGAAGGTCAAGGGCAAGGTCACTCGCATCGAGGAGTTCGGTGCCTTCGTCAACATCGGGCACGGTGTGGAAGGCCTCGTACACGTCAGCCAGATCTCACGCCAACGCGTCGAGAAGGTCGACGAGGTGCTCAAGGTCGGCCAAGACGTCGACGCCATGATCCTCGAGATCAAAGAGGGCGGTAAGAAGATCTCCCTCGGCATGAAGCAGCTCGAGCCGGATCCCTGGGACGAGATCCCGCACCGCCTCAGCGTCGACAGCCAGATCAACGGAAAGGTCACCCGCCTCATGGACTTCGGCGCGTTTGTCGAGGTTCTCCCCGGCATCGAGGGCTTGCTCCACGTGAGCCAGATCTCAACCGAGCGCGTCCAGAACATCCAGCGCGTGCTCAGCGTTGGTCAGGAAGTCGCGGTTCGCGTGGCCTCCATCGATCCGGGCTCGCAGCGCATCGGCCTTTCCAGGCTAGACGCCCGCGGCGCGATGATCGGCTCTGAGGATGCCGTCGACAACGGCGATATCCAGGCCGCGCTCAACAAGCCGTCGGCCCCGCTCGGGACCAATCTTGGCGACCTCTTCAAGAAGGCGATGAAGAAGTAGTCGAGCGTCCACGACGTCGGCCCGCGAATAGCTGGCCCGCGCGACTCGATCTTGCTCCTGGGCCTGGCCCCTGAGCGGACGAGTGGTGCGGGTCAGTTTTTTTCCGCCGGGGTCTAATCGTTCGCGTGGTCGATCAGGAGCCAACCAGCACGTTCGTGCTTGGCACCATGACGACCATCTCAACGGCCTCTTGGCCAGCGATCTTCACCTGGGCTCGCCCGACCGAAAGCGGTCCGCCCTCCTCGTACTGAAGGGCCGGGCGCACGTCCGCCTGGACGCCCTGGCAACCCTCGAACATGACGCTCTGGGCCTGCGAGCCCACCGCGCGCAGCGCCGATTCACCCGCCGCCGCTACGAAGCTCCCGACCTCCAGCAGCGCCTCTCTGATGGCGCTGTCGATTTCAGTCCGCGTGCGCAGGTCCGCCACCACGGTGTCGGGCTGCATCATCAGGTAAGCCGCGAGCGAGATCGACTCGGGCAACGGCAGGATCAACGCGCCGTGCTGGACCTCACCGGCCTGATCCACGATGCCGAAGCGAAACGACACGTGGATGCCCCCCGCGCCGACCGGTCGATCCGTGCGCTCCTCGTAATCGACGCTGAGGATCTCAAAGTCCCGATCGCTCAGCATCGCCAGGTCGCTAGCGACACGGTCGAAGATCTCATTTACGAAGAGGGACGCAGCTTGGGTAATGGCAGACATGTCTGCCTGGTGGATCGGCTAATCAGGCAGCCAGGACCCAAGGGAAACTCCCGGTCCAGACGGTCAATCTCGACCTGGGACGCGTTGTCCTCCCAGGGTGCGGGACACAGCCCCCGTCTCAGTACGACTCAGACTCGTCCGGGAATCCCCGCGAGCGTACGTCGCGCGCGTAGTGCTCGAACGCCTTCTGCATGTCCTCACCGATGCTCGCGTAGCGCCGCACAAAGCGAGGATTGAAGCGCGTGCAGATCCCCAGCATGTCGTGGCTCACGAGAATCTGCCCGTCGCACTGCCCGCCCGCTCCTATGCCGATCACGGGCACGCTTACGCTGGCGGTCACCTCTGCCGCCAGCTCAGCGGGAACTTTCTCCAGCACAATTGAAAAGACGCCGGCTTCCTCGAGGCGCTTGGCGTCGCGCCGAAGCTCCTCCGCCTCCTCGTCGTCCTGGGCTCTCACCTGGTACGTCCCGAACTTATGGATCGACTGGGGTGTGAGACCCAGGTGGCCCATCACGGGAATCCCGACGTCGACTATGCGGCGAACCGTATCCGCCACGACGCGCCCGCCCTCGAGCTTGACGGCCTCGGCGCCCGCTTCCTTCACCATGCGCCCGGCGTTGCGCAGTGCTTCGTCCGAGTTGACCTGGTAGGACATGAACGGAAGATCCGCCACAACGAGCGCTCGCTCGACGCCGCGTCGCACGAGGGTCGTGTGATAGACCATGTGATCCATCGTCACCGTGACCGTGGTCTCCAGTCCCTGCATGACGGTCGACACCGAATCCCCCACGAGAATCACGTCCACGCCCGCCGCATCCACGAGCTCGGCCATCGAGTAGTCGTAGGCCGTGAGCGCCACGATTGGGACGCCCGCTTCCTTCATCTCCTTGAGGCGGTTGGTGGTAACTTTCCGCTTGGAGAACTGCGACTTCGCGCGCGGCCTGGGGACAGGGCCATCGCCGGAAGCATCTTCGGGGTGCTGAGACATGGCCGGGTTGTACCATGACGGAGCGCGTCGCGAATAGCTCTGAACCTCAGCCGCCCACGGCCGCACGGACGGCTTCCTGGGCGCATCGGGCGCCATCGATGGCAGCGCTCATGATCCCGCCGGCGTAGCCAGCACCCTCCCCTCCCGGGAAGAGATTCTCGAACCCGAGCGCACGCCGGCTCTCCCGGTCGCGGGTCATGCGTACGGGGCCGGAGCTCCGAGTCTCCACCCCGACAAGCAGGCCCTCCGGCCCACCGAAGCCTGGGATCGTCCGGTCAAAACGCTCCAGCGCCTCACGGATCGCATCGCGGACCTGTACCGGCAGGAGCTCGTCGATTCTCGCGGGCGTCGCACCAAAGCCGTAGCTAGTTTTCATCTCTCCACGGGACTCGGCCCCCTGGAGGAAATCATGGGCGCGCTGGCCAGGTGCTCGATAGGTTTCCCCTCCGGCGACGAAGAATCGCTCCTCGAGATCTCGCTGGAACTCCACGCCCGCGAGCGGCCCCTCGAATCCGAAGGCTGCGAAGTCCTCGGGGGTGAGCGTCGTGACGAGCGCCGCGTTCGCCCACCGCGAGGAGTGCTTGGAATTGCTCATTCCATTGGTGCAGAGTCGCCGAGGCTCGTTCACGCTGGCCACGATGCGCCCGCCTGGACACATGCAGAACGAGTGCGCTGGCGGCCTGCCCTTGCTCTGCAGGTTGTAGGACGCCGGACCGAGGGCGTCGCCAATCGCGGCGCCGTACCGGCCGCGCGTGATGAGCTCCTGGGGATGTTCGATACGAACGCCCAGCTGGAATGGCTTGGCTTCGAGCTGAACGCCCTCTTCGAGAAGCTGCGCCCAGGTGTCGCGCGCGCTGTGGCCTATGCAAAGAACGAGGGCGTCCAAGGGGACCTCCCCCTCCGTCGTCGCGACCGCCTGGATTCGCGAGGCTCCCGAGCCGCCTGACGACTGAACGAGGCCCGTCACGCGCACGCCATAGCGAAACTCCACGCCTACGGCTTCCAGCCGCGCGCGGAGCTTTGGGAGCATCCGGTGGAGCCTGTCGGTACCTATGTGGGCCCGCGCGTCATAGGCAATATCTGCCGGTGCGCCCGCATCGATGAGCTCCTGGATGACATTGAACTCCAGCGAGTCAGAGATTCGCGTGTAGAGCTTGCCGTCGGAATACGTACCGGCCCCACCGTCCCCGAAAAGGAGGTTGTTGTCAGGGTCAGGCTCGCCACCCCGGTGGAATGCGACGACCTTGCGGCCCCGCCGTTCAATGGGATCGCCGCGCTCGAGCAGCGTCACCCGGGCGCCCGACTCCGCCGCGCTCAGCGCCGCGAACAGGCCGCCAGGTCCCGCGCCCACGACGACCACATGGGGTGCCGGACCGCTGGCAGCCGCCCCCACGTCCACGCGGAAGCTGGCCGCCGCTGGCGCCGCGCGCACCTTGCCCGAGCGCTGCAGGCGCTCAAACTTCTTCGAGCGGATTGGATCCTTGCTCGCAAGGTCGACCTGGCAGACGAAATGCAGGTCCGCGCCACGGCCGCGCGCGTCCACCGACCGCTTGGAGAGGCGGGCAAAGGCGAGCTGGCCCGGGTCAAGGCCAATTTGACGCGCGGCCCGGTCGAGCACTGCCTGGTCCGGCTCCTCGACTTCCTGCCGCAAACCGCTTAGGCGCCACGTCTCCGGCGCGCTTGATCTTTCCATCGAGCCCATTCTCCCAGGGAGTTTACGCACGCGAGCCCGTTCCCAGACGGATTCCTGTCCGGAAGTGCTTTCCCTCGGCCGATGGGCGGTGCGGCGCGGGATATTCGCGCCGCACCGGGCGTCGCACCCCCACCCCCTCCATTGGAGCTGACAGTATGAGCTTTTCCCCATCACTCCTCGTCTCTGCTGCCCTGGCTGGGGTCCTACTGGCCCATGGCTGCGCTACGGTGTCGTCATCGACGATGATCCCCGCGAACATCAAGGCCGCGGCGACCGCACGAGGGGGCAGCGTCCGCATTGACGCGATGGGCTCATCCCGCCAGGCCCTGATCGGGCGCCGCCTCGTCGAGACGGAGGCCCTGGAAGCCGCCGTCCGGGAATCAGTCCTTGCCGCGGGGCTGTTCGACGAGGTCGTCAGCTACGGCGCAGCAGACCGGGTGCTCGCGGTCACGGTCGACCAACTCACCGAGCCGGAGATCGGGCTCGATATGACCTGTGAGGTTTCTCTTCGATGGCGGCTGATGTCCCCTGATCGCTCCCGGACGTTCTGGGAAGAGGTGATCACCACCGAGGAGACGATCAACACCTACCAGGAAACGGACTCTTCCAAGCGCGCCATGCGGGCCGTCGAAGCTGCGCTTCGCGCGAACCTGCAGCGAGGCATCGTCCGCCTCTCCAACGCAGGCTAGCCCGATTAACTCCCGAGACGAACCAGGCGACGACGCCCCCCCCGCCCCGGGTCAAGGCTCACATCAGGACCCAGGTCAGGATTCAGATCTGGATTCAGATCAGGGCCCCGACCTCGCCCGCGACGGCGAACTGTTCGGCCTCCTGGACGCCGCCGACCGCGACCGCTGCCCCGGCGCACGCGTCGTGGTCTCGGTCTCCGAGACCGACGATCCGGACTTCATCGCCGAGGTCAATGCACACTGCGTCTCAGCGCCCGAGCTCCAGCGCCGCGGCGCGTTTCACGGGCACTGGGCCGAGCTCGATGACTCACTCGCCTTCGATGCGAAGGAGCCGCTAGCCGTCCTGAAGAAGCGGTGGGCAGACGCACGCCCGATCGTTCTCCACGACGCGCTGCCCGACGAGGTCCTCGATGCAGTCGACGACCCCCTGGCGACTGCCCACATGGGAGGCGAGCTCTTGTCGCCCAAGGGTCTCAACGCCTGGCTTCAAAAACGAGAGCAGCTCATCGGTCCTGAATTTCGCGTCCAGCGCCCCCTCGAGGAGCGAGGGCGCTCCAAGGGCGCCAACCTGCCGGACGAGCGCGACCTGGCCCGCGCCTTCGTGTCATGGAAGGCGCCCAAGGGAAGAACGATCAAGGGCCCGGCGAGCGTCAGCAACCTTTGGATCAAGAGCCAGAGGCTCTCACTGCACGGTGAAGACGACTCCGTACGCGTACGCTTCTCCTTCGGCGACGAAGGCACGGACGATGCCAGCCGCGACATGGCCCGGCACAAGCTCGTGCGAGACCTGTCGAACCGGCTCATGCCCGAAGCGGCCGCCATCCAGGCTGACGAGGAGATTCGTGGGCTTCTGGAGGACTGGATAGGTGCGACCCCCCTCATGACCCAGGGCATCGCCTACTGGAACGCGCCCAACGGAGGCGCCCTGTTCCACCACGATGCCTTCGAAGAGCCGCTGCAGGGGCGCCAGCGCGGCGTGCTGTATTCACAGATCACGGGCTCCACAGCCTGGCTGGCCCTCTCTGTCCAAGACATGGTGCTCCGCATTCGGGAGTTCGTGGAGTTCATGGAGGACGGCACGCTCACCGCCGCCCGAGCCGCCCTCATCACGGAGCACTCACGTGGCAAGGAGCTCCTCGAAGTCGTCGCCAGTGACGCGCGCCTCGTCCAAGAGCTGAGCCTCCCTGGCTGCGGAGTACTGGGACCATTGGTGAACTATGGGCCAGACTTCACGTCGCTCTGTGCAGATGCCGGGCACGCCTTCATCCTGGGGCCAGGAGACGTAATACTTCTCCCGAACCACGGACACGCCTCGACCTGCATGCACTCCGTGTTCTGCGCCGGCGAGGAGCCCGGGTTTGCGCTATCTCTCGCGATCCGAACCACCACCGACGGCGTGGATCCGGACCAGATCTTTGATCCACGCAAGCGCCGCAGGCGCGGGCGTCCAGCTAGTAACGGCGCAGGTTCACCCCGCAAGAGCCCAGGGAGCACCCGTCGCCGTCCCAGATCGAGGCGCAGGTGAAAGGCTTGTCAGGTTGCGACAAGCTTCCCCACAGACTGAGCGGCCTGCATCGCGATACACTAAGCATACCTATGGCTGCTATTTTCCCTGTATCGACTGCCGCGACGCCGGACCGTGCCCAGCTCGCGGCCTTAGGACCCCACTCGCCCCTGGGCCCCCTCGTGGGGATGGCAGAACTGAAGGACGTCTTCAAGGCCTTCGGCCTCGAACCGGGCGAAGTGGGAGAGCTCGGCTCTAAGGCTCTATCGGGCGAGCGAGGGCACCGCTTCCACGTAGTGGCCCCTCAAGAAATCCTCGTCGCGCGCCGCTTCGCGACCCTCGACGCCGAATTGAGCGACGACTCAGCCTTCATGCTGGTCCTCGAGGGCAAGACCGACGATCGGCGACTCGCAGCCTGGCGGAATTCGCTCTGGCCGATGCTGCACGTCGGCGCCTTAGTCCGCTGCCAAGGCGGTCGCGGCACACGAATCACGCTGAGCGGATCCGAAAAGCTCGAAGGGACCTTCGACTTCGAGGGCTGCGTCCTCTTCGGACGACGGACCCAGCACGTCATGTCGCCCGAGGCAACCGTCGAGAAGTTCGACAAGAACGCGGCAGGCTGGGACGGCAAGCCTGGCGGGCCCGGCTACCCGCACTTCCGCTGGATGCGACGTTTCGTCGGGCACTTCGCACAGCCGCTGCCCAAGCCCAAGGCCGGCGAGCCATTGACGGTCCTCGACTTCGGGTGCGGTGCCGGTTGGGTCGGGATCGAGATCGCCAAGGCCGTTGGCAACGTGGCCCTCGCCTCGTTCGATCCGAGCCCTGAGATGGTGAAGATCACCCAGAAGAACGCGGAGAAGGAGGGCGTCAAGCAGTTTGATGGTCGCGTCGGCTTCGGTGAAGCTCCTCCCTTCGGCGGCGTTCACGAAGGCGCCACGGATGAGCGCTTCGACTATGTCGTGAGCTCGGGCGTCGTGAGCTTTTCTCCGGACGTCGAGGCGTGGATGGATGGCCTTGTGGCCACGCTCAAGCCCGGTGCGGACCTCGTCGTCGGTGACATCCACCCGCTCTCGAAAGGCTTCCTCCGCCGCCGCAAGCGCAAGCCGCTCCTGCCCGTGCGCGAGATGAACGCCCGAACCCGCGAGGCCATCCGATCCGGACTGGAAGAGCGGGGCCTCACGCACATCCGCAGCGGCGCGTACCAGATGACGCGTCCCATTCCAGAGGCGATGCACGTCAATGAGACCAAGCTGAAGGGACTCTTGACCTACCCGCTCCTCTGGATGAACAAGATCATGACGGCGCTGGACGGATCGTTCGGCTCACCAATGCAGGACCGCTTCGACTCGTGGGTCATGCACCTCAAGGCACCCGGTACGGGCGAATAGCACGACCTGGCGGCTCCGCCGCACGCCAGGAACGACCTGAACGAAAAGAACGCGCCCCACGGCGCGTTCTTTTCGTTGATGGGTGCCCGCGGAGGCGGACCAAGCCCCGCGGGGGACCCCGGACTCAGGAGCCCTGTGGCTCGGATCCGGCGTCGCTGCCAGCGGGACTCTCGCCAGCGTCCTCGCCAGCGTCCTCACTTGCGGGGCCATCGCCTTCGCCGTCGCGGGCCTCACCAGGAATGATGGCGCGGCTTGTGCCAAGACCGTCCCAGGAATCCGTGCCGTAGTCGATCAGGTTCGCCAGCGTCTCGCGCATATCGTCACGGGAGACGATCAAGTCGATCTGCCCCCTCTCGAGAAGGAACTCCGACCGCTGGAAGCCCGGTGGAAGCTCCTGCTTGATCGTGCTCGCGATGACCCGCGGGCCCGCGAAGCCAATCAGCGCGCCCGGCTCGGCCAGCGTGAGATCACAGACCATCGCGAACGAAGCTGTCACGCCACCCGTGGTCGGATGGGTCAGCACGCAGATCGCGAAACCGCCGGCTTCCTGCAGGGACGAGAGCGCCGAGCACGTCTTGGCCATCTGCATGAGCGAAAGCATGCCTTCGTGCATACGAGCGCCGCCGGACGCTGTGAAGAGGACCAGAGGACGCCTCTCGAGGCGTGCGACGTCGCAGGCCAGGGCGATCTTCTCGCCCACGACCTCGCCCATCGAACCTCCCAGGAACTTGAAGTCCATGACGCCGAGCACGACGGGTCGACCCTCGATCTCACCCCGGCCGGCGATCAGCGCCTCGTTCTGACCGGTCTTTTGAACCGTTCGCTCGATCTTGTCGCCGTACGGGCCGGAGTCCACGAAATGGAGCCGGTCCATCGCCGTCAGATCCGGGAAGAGCTCCTCCCACGACCCCGCATCCAGCGTATGCCTGACGCGATCGCGTCCAGGCATCGTGAAGTGGAAGTCGCACGATGGGCACGTGTAGGACTTGTCGATCACCTCCTTGCGGTAGATCGTCGTAGCGCAGTGCTCACACTTCAGCCAGAGGCCGGTGGGGAGCTCCTTCTTGCGGAATCGCAGTCGATCCAGACGGCCCCGCTTGGGTGCGCCTTCGTCTTTGCCGTCCGGCGGAGTGTTCTCTTTGGCCATACTGATATCGCTCATCGGACAGTTCCCGAGCCGCTCACCGGCTCCGTGGTGCCTTCGCTCGCTGAGGCCTTCATCGCCGCGATCGCATTCGCCCGAAACGACGCGATGGTGGCCTTACGATCACTAGATCCAAAGATGGCCGAGCCGGCAACGAATGCATCCGCACCCGCAGCCGCGCAAAGCGGCAGCGTCTCTGCGTTGAGTCCACCGTCCATCTCCACGACTCCTTGAAAGCCCTGCTCACGTAGCCACTGCACCTTCGAGAGGGTGTGCTCCATGAACTTCTGGCCTCCAAAGCCGGGGAAGACGCTCATGATGAGCACAAGGTCCACCTCGTCAAGGATTGCCTCGAGGGGCTCGACAGGCGTGTTCGGGTTGATCGAGACGCCCACCTTCGGAGCCCCCGCGTCGCGGAAAGCCTTGTTGGTGAGACGTGCGCCCCGCGCGGTACCGCCGCCGACGGCTTCCCAGTGATAGGTCAGGATGTCCGCTCCGGCCTCCACATAGTTCAGCGCGTAGGCGACAGGGTTGGACACCATCAGGTGCACGTCGAGAGGTTTCGTGGCCACGGCCTTCATCGCACTTACGATGGGCGGACCGAACGTCATGTTGGGCACGAAGTGCCCGTCCATCACGTCCACGTGAAGCCAATCCGCGCCCTCTTGCTCGATGGCGCGGATCTCTTCACCGATCCTCGAGAAATCGCACGACAGAAGCGACGGCGCGATAATGGGCGTGCGGATGGGGGTGACCTGCATGGCGGATATGATAGGAGGTCTGGACCCGGCTACGAGCCGGGGGTCCCCCGAAGCGCCTCGATTCCCGGAAGTGTCTTGCCTTCCAGAAGCTCCAGCGACGCTCCACCACCGGTGGAGACGTGGTCCACCTGGTCCGCCAGGCCCAAGAGGTGGATCGCGGCGACCGAGTCTCCCCCCCCCACGACCGTCGTTCCAACGCACTCCGCGAGCGCCTTTCCGACGCACTCTGTGCCGCCACGGAACGCCTCCATCTCGAAGACCCCCATCGGTCCGTTCCAGATAACGGTCCTCGCGGACCGCACCCGGTCCGCGTAGAGCTCGCAGGTCTTCGGACCGATGTCCAGGGCCATGAGGCCATCCGGGATATCGACTCCCGTGACCTGGGTCTCCGCGTCCGCCGCGAAGCGGTCGGCCACGACGTGGTCCACGGGGAGGAGCAGTTCAACGCCCTTCTCCTTGGCCTTCGCCAGGGCCGCCTCACACATCGCGAGCCGGTCCTCCTCGACCAGCGAAGCGCCGATCGAGTGCCCCTGGACCTTGAGGAACGTGTAGGCCATCCCACCGCCGACGAGCAGCGCGTCGCAGCGATCCAGGAGACTGTCGATCACCGTGAGCTTGTCACTCACCTTGGCGCCGCCAAGAATGGCCACGAGCGGA
>JBLIHL010000067.1:0-15992 GCA_047635895.1 Paracoccaceae bacterium
AGGGGGACAGGAACAGCGCCAGCGTCCCGTTGTAGGAGAAGTGGAGCCACATTCCTGGAAGGAGACTGCCGCAGCGGTCCTTCAGGTAGCCGAGGTAGACGCCGATCCCGAGGTGCAGCGGGGTCGCAAGGCTGAATCCATGGGCCAGCGCGAACAGCGCGGCGCCCGTCAGGATGCCGCTGTGCCTGCCCATGAGGGCCATCAGGCGCCCCTGCAGCAGGCCGCGGAAGGCGAGTTCTTCGAGGATCCCGGGGGCGACAGCCACCACGCACACCAGGAGGGCGGGCCCAAGCAGGTCTTTCAGGTCACTGAATTGGCCGCCTTCGGGCACGGGAGAGTCCAGGGCGCCCCGGATCAGGGACATCCAGAACACGGCGGCCCCGAGCGCGAGTGCGGAAGCGGCCGTGGCCTCCAGGAAGTACCACGGGCTCGCTCGGCGCAGGCCGCCGAAGGTGTACTTGGGGGCGCTGAAGCCGATGAGGACCACGAGGAACCCTCCGATCAGCGAGGCCACTGGCAGCAGCACGACGGCGTCGTCCTCCGGGACCCAGAGGAAGAGGGTCAGCGGTGGGCCTACGAGAGCCAGGAACATGAGGGTGATTTCCAGCGCCGTGCGGCTCGTCCAGCGCTGGCGAACGTCGTTGCGCACGTGCTGAAGAGTCCCTGGTGCGACCGCGTCACCCGGCTGGATGTCACCCTCATATACGCGACCTTCCGGCAGGTTCAGGGTCACGAGGCCGTCCTCGTCCCTCGGCTGCTCGGAGAACGGTACGAGCGCCGCATCTAGCGACGGATCGTGCTCTTCTTCGCGGCGCCCTTCGAGCGCGAGATTCGTGGCGATCTGCAGGGGCGTCGGCGCGGCGGGTTGGGGTACGTCCACCCAGCCACCACAGTCCGAGCAGGCGAATCGAAAGCCCGCCATGTTCTCGTGGATCCGCCATGGCTGGCCGCATTCGGCGCAGTCCATATCGATCGCCGTCTCCGCCGGAGTCGTCCGGCCGGGAGGCCACACGAGGCGCTCGCTCAAGGCTTCTTGCCTGGATCGAGGCTGAGCCGCAGCTGGGCCGTTCCGAGCTTCGACGGAAGAGTCCGCTGGAGCTCTCGCTCGCTTGATTCCAGGAGGCCGCCCAGGTCGAGCTCGGTGGCATGGAGCACCTTGCCCTCACTGTCTTCCAGGCGGAGCCACACGTCCCCGCCGTCGGCGATAGCGCTGGCCGCAGCCCGTTGAGCGGGCGTTTCTGCGGCGGCGATTCGTGCTTCGACCTCCGCCGAGGTGGTCGGGTAGTCGGGGCCCCGGCGGACCGTGACGAGGTAGCTCCCGAACTTGCGCTCAAGTGAAACGTCGAGGCTGCCGGCGAAGGTGTCGGTCTGGATCTTAACGGCCTCGGCGCTGGTCCCGAAGAACGCTCCTCGGGCGCGATCCACGTAGCCGCCGTAGAACGCGAGTAGAAGGCAGGCGGCCGCGATCAGGCCCAGGAGGGCTACGCCCTTGAGGCGCGGGGCCTCGTTGGCTTCTTCGCCGGCGGCGCCGGGTGAGTGGCTGCGGTCCGCCGCCGAGAGGGCGCGGTGGCGACTGACCGCCTCGATGACGCCGCTGCGCGGGACGAAAAGCGTTTCGACGACGGACTCGCCGTACACGAGCGAACCGCGCAGGGTGGATTCGACGCTATCCGGCTTGGCCGACGCGTCAACAACCCCTTGCAGCGCGGTCAAGAGCGCCTCTTGGTCCGAGACGTCCAGGCGGGCGCCAGGCACGGCGACCTCGTCGAAAAGCAGGCTGAATCGGCCGCCCTCGATCTCCAGGTCAGGCGGTGCTGTGCGTGTTTTTCGGACGGCGTCGGTCGCCTTATGGAGCGCGTCTCGGTCCCCGACGCGCCCTTCGAGCACCCCGGCGAACCAGCCGAACCGCGGCGGTCCATTGATCTCTACGGGCCCCCGGGGGGGCACGACCTCAGGTTTCGAAACCTCGCCTGGATCAGCCACGTTCCAGCTCTCCGCGCAGGTCGGGCAACTCGGCAATCGTGAGCCAGTCGTCCATGCCTGAAGTCCAGACGAGGGAATCGATCGTCAGCGCGCCCTCTTGCCAGAGCTCGTGGAGGGCGTCAAAGGGAATGGGTCCCTCCGTGCCAGAGTTCTCGGTAGCTGCGTAGTGCCAATCCTGCTCCGCGACGGCGCTTGCAGTCTCATCACGCGCGCGCAGTTTCGGCGGCGTGGCGGTTTCCGTGGAGGTCTCGACGCCGAGTACGGCGTCGTGGGCGCCCAGCCGCTTCGACGTTTCGGCGTGGCGCTGGTCGGAGATCTGGCGCTCCTTGTTGACGCGCTCCCGGAGGCGCCGATTGTCACGGCGGAGTCGATCGCGACGCGAATCCTCCACCTTGAGATCCGGCAGGACGAGCACCAGGATGAGTCCCAGGCATACGGTCAGCGAGCCGATCAGAAACCAGCCGATGACGCTTCGTCCGCGGCTGTGGGCAATGGCTGCGACGATCGATCCGAAGATCGCGCGCACGAGGAGCTGAATGAGGAGTTCGTCCATGGCGGGAAGGTGCCAGCGAGGGGCGGCGAGTGGGGGCGAGCCGATTCGCCCCAAGGGGAACCGTAGTGAAGTGACACGTACACCCGCACCAGCGAAAAATTCGAGGCGACGGATCAAAAGAGTCTCGTCAGCCAGCCAATGGTCAGGCCCAGGAGGAGGAGCACGCGCCCCGCGCGTAGCGTCCGGTCGATCCAGCGGGGCCGGCGGCCTGCGACCAAGATGAGGCTATGGATGAGCGCACCGGCCGTGGCGAGCGCTGTGACGAGCACCCCCGCGGGGTGGAGCCGGAGCGAGGGCTTGATCTTCCCCTGGATGGCCATGGCCGTCGCCCGAGTCAGCCCGCAGCCCGGGCATCCGGCTTCGTGGAGTCGCCACGTTTCCGGGAGCAGGCGCGATGGGCACGGTGGTCCTTCGATCCCCATCCAGGTCGCGCGCTGGGGCGTGGCCTCCATCGTGAACCCCAGAAAGAGAACGCCGAGGCATAGAATCAGGGGGACGACCGAGCCCTTCCGCACATCGGAGGCGCTGTTCTGCGTCGGGCGGCTACCATTCTCATGACCCTCAGCCTTGTCTTTGCTCCGTCTCATGCTTCGCGTCATTCTACTCCCCAGCTTCCTACTGTTGCTTTTGGCACAGGCCCTCGTGCCTTCGGCTCAGGCCCTCAGTTCGGTTCAAGACGCCAAGGCTCCGCGAACTCCGCTCGAGTACTTCCAGTTCATCCGCGAAAACCGAGACCAGACGCCGCGGGCGCGCATCGAGGAGCTGGGTCAGATGAAAACGTCCGAAGCGCTCGAGATGCTCAAGCGCTCGGTGGGCGAGATGCGCAGTCGGTGGGGCAAGCAGCACGTGTTTTCCGCGATGAGGTTCTTCATGGACGATGCGGAGCTCTCGCAGAAGGCCATCAAGTTCGCGCGAACGGCGGCGCTGCGCCGTGACCCCATGGAGTCGCGGGCTGCGGCGGGTGCGATGGTCGGCTGGGGCGTGGGGGCCAAGGAGGCGCTCTACGAGGTCGCCGAGGATGCTTGGGAAGATGTGGCGCGGGCGGAGGCGATCCGTGGTCTCCATTCGCTGCTGCTCGAGCGCAAGGACGACGCAGCGCTCACGATCATGCTGGAGGCCTACGCGGTCCCGGCGTCGGGTAGCGCGGCGAAGGCCACGGAGATCTTCTGCGCATTCCGGTCCGAGGGTCACTTCAAGTTGATGAAGAAGTTCGTCGGAGGCCGCAACACGCCGCAGCAGCGGATGGTCGTGGTGATCGACGCCATGGGGGCCCAGCCATCAGGTCTGGACCCCGTGGTGGACGAGGGAGTGAATTCTGTGCTGGAAGAGGCGCTGCGGCATCGCGATCCGATGGTGCAGTTCCGCGCGCTGGTGGCGGTGGCGCAGCGGGGAGGAACTTCCGGGCCGAAGTCGCTGGCCAAGCTGGCGAAGTCGAAGGACAGGGTCGTGAAGCGAGCGGCGATCATCGCCCTGCTCCGTACCCAGGCGGATGACAGCGGTTCGCGCGCGCTGAAGCCCCTGGAGCTCGCGGAGAGCGACGACGGTGTGGTTCGTCAGGCGGCTGCGATTGGCCTGGGCGACCGCGGGGGGGACGAGGCGCTCGAAGCGCTGCACCGGCTGATCGAGGACGAGGACTGGCACGTCCGGGCCGAGGCGATCCGGTCGGTCACGCGCCTGCGCCATCGTTCGTCCATTCCGGTGCTGATCGATGGGCTCGGGGAGGCAAAGGGGCGGCTGACGGCGGACTTTAACGAGGCGCTGCTCCAGCTAACCGCCAAGAACCTGGGCCTCGCTGCCGGTCGCTGGCGGATCTTCTGGAGCAAGGAGGGCGAGACCTTCCAGGTTCCCAGCCCAGAGGTTGTTGCCAAGGCCATCGAGGAGCAAGCCAAGCGCAAGGAGGCCAGCGAGTCGACCGTGGCGTTCTATGGGCTCAACGTGCTCTCGGAGGCGTTCGTTATGGTCGTCGATACGTCCGGGTCCATGAACGCGATCGTGGGCGAAGGTAAGACGCGGCTGGATGTGGCCAAGGAGCAGATGGCCAAGACGCTCAACCGAGTGCAGGACGGCATCCTCTTCAACGTGATTCCCTTCGCCGACGGTGCTCGTCCCCTGTCGGACGGCCTCACGACCATGGATGAGAAGGCTCGGGAGGAGGCCCTGGCCTTCGTTGCGGTCCTGCGCGAGGCGGGCAGTACGAACATCTACGACGGTCTCAGCGCCGCCTTCGAGGACGAGCGCGTAGACACGGTCTATCTGCTCTCGGATGGCAGCGCCAGCGTGGGGGAGCTGACGGACGTGACGGCGCTGCGGGCCGAGGTCGAGCGCTGGAACTCGATCCGGGGGATTCTGATTCACGCCATCGCGGTGGGCCAGGATCACCCGCTGCTCAAAGGGCTTGCGGAAGACTCCGGTGGAAAATACGTTCGCGTAGAATAATCTAAAGTATACTAATGGGCGGCCATGGGGCCTGTCTGGATAGCCCACAGGAGCCGGAGCGAGGGTGATACGCTGGGTCTATGACCAATGAGAGCGAATCGTCCGCGTCCAGCATCGTCCTGGGCATCTTCCCGCTCGGCCTGACGCTCGGCGGCATTCTCGCGGCGTCGCGCGCGCTGCTGGCGGAGTTCGGTAGCGCCCCAGGGGTGAGCGAACAAGCGACTTCCTATAGGGTCCTCGCGATCGCCGAGCGCTGGCCTGAGCTTCTCGCCGAGGCCCTCATCGCGGGGGTGGTGTGTGCGCTCGTCCTGATGTTCGCGAGTGAATCGCGTCCCCGGCGCGCCTCCACAACTCCCATCGCCGTCCTGGTGACCTTTCTGGCGACGGGAGCCTTCATGACGGGCTATCCCGACACGCTGCCCGGAATCAGCGTTGGAACGGTGGGGGCCGCGGTGGGCGTCAGCCTGATGGCCTTTGGGCTCTCCCGCATTCCGTTCACCGGTGTCCTTCCGCTCGTGATCGGCCTCGCTGTCGGGCTGGGGCTTCCCTACGCCTCCGCGACCTACGTTCAGAAGAACCAGGAGGGCATGCCCGTGCGCCAGATCGTCGTGGACATCGTGGCCACGCAGCTCGCGGCTCTCTCCGGCGCCAAGGACATGGAGTTCTTGAAGGTGGTTTCCGAGCGCCCCGAGGCCCCGGTCACGGCGGGCGTGATGACGCCGATCGTCGACCAGCGTACGGACACGGGGGACAAGCCGTCGCTCATCCTGCCGCCGCCGGCCACGGTGGAATTCGTGGTGCCGCAGGGGTTCGACGGGCTGCGGTTCCAGGGCGCGGTGAACCTCGACGCGTCGTCGCTCGGACTCATGCCGCTTGAGATGACGCAGCTCCCCGTCACCTATCGCGTTCGCGTGGATGGCGAAGTGCTCTGGGAGACGACGTTCGTGCACGAGGCCCCACGCGCAGGATGGAATACCGAGCACATGGCCTGGCAGCACGTCGAGGTGGACGGCGCACTGGGCGTTCCATTGAAGCCAGGGCAAACCGTTCGCTTGGAGACCGAGCTGGCTGGAGATCTGGATCCAACGCAGTTCAGCGCCGCCCAGCTCAAGCTCGGCTTCGGTGGGGCCGCACTCGTGCAGAGCCAGCGCAGGCCGCGCCGTGTCCCGACGCCGAGCGCGCCGAACGTCATCTACGTCGTGGTCGACACCCAGCGTCTCGACAGGATCGGGACCTACGGCTACCAGAAAGGCACCACGCCGAACATTGACGCATTCGCCGAGCGGAGCATCGTGTTCGAGGATGCCTACACAACGTCCAGCTGGACGTGGCCTTCGACCGCTTCGCTCATGACGAGCCTTCCGCCGGACGCCCACGGGGTGAAGAGCTCGCAGTCCTGCACGCTCGCCCAAAGCCTCACGACGATCGCCGAGGCCCTCCAAGGGAAGGGCTACACGACGGCCGCCTTCGTGGGCAACCCAATCGTCTCGTCGACGCGCTACTTCGACCAGGGCTTCGAGACGTTCAATGAGACGCTCGCGCAGTTCCGGATGTCGGATGAGTTCATGCCTGAGGCGCTGGACTGGCTCGAGACCCATGCGCCGCTGCGGTTCTTCCTCTACCTGCACCTGGTCGATCCGCACACGCCGCACCGGCCGGACTTGAGCCAGGTACAGCGGCTCGAGCTTGGAGCCCCGCCCGTGAACTGGCCAGAGTCCGGACTGGACGGGATTCACCGCGGCTCAGCCACCGTGCCAGGTACTGAGATTACGCCCGAGCTTACGCAGTACGCGAGCGATCTGTACGACACCAGCGTGGCCACCACGGACATGTGGTTCGGTCGACTCCTGGCGAAAGTGGAGGCCCTCGCGCTTGAGGATCGGACGATCATTGTCCTGACGTCGGATCACGGGGAGGAGCTCCTGGATCGCGGTTTCCGCGGCCACGGACACACCGTCTTTCCAGAGCTTGTGCGTGCACCGCTCATCTTCCACGTTCCGGGAACCAAGCCGGATCGACGGATGGGCGTCGTTTCGAACCGCCACGTGCCGACCACGATCGCGGCGCTCTGCGACGTGGGTTTGCCCGGCTTCGGTCGGCCTCTCGACATGCTGAACGAGACGCTGCCGGACGAGGCGCTGTTCGAAACGACGAAGGGCGAGTGGCCTCCCGAGTTCTCGGGAGGCCAGCAGCTCTTCGGTCTTCGGCGCGGGGCGCAAACTACGCAGTGGCGCTATTCGGATCTTCCGGTGCCCGAGGTGCCCCTGACGGATCTCCGGTTCTATGACGATCGCCGTGACCCAACGGCCCAGGACAACGTGGTTATCGTCACGCAGGAGAAGGCCAGGGCGGCCGCGGAGCGGATTAGTGAACTGGTCGGGGCTGCGAGGGAGCAGAGGCCGCGTGGAATCGCCGGCGTTGGGCAGGGCGGAGCCAACGTGCTTGACGGGATGGGATACAGCCACGGCGCGGGTAACGAAGCCAAAGAGAAGGACGAGTAAACGGAGAGGTGGTGTACGCCCCCTGGTAGCTTGCGGTCATGCGCCGCTTACTCGCCGTCTCCACGCGTCTTGGACTGCTGACCATCTTCATCGCCGCGCTTGCGGGGGCCCAGCCGCATTCGGCGGCGGTGTCGGTGCCCGAGGACGGGGGGCCGGAACACCGGGTGCAGGAGGATGGGGTCCAGGTGGATCCCAAGGAGCAGGCGACCGAGCGCTCAACGTCGCAGCTTAGCCGTGAGGACGTGGTGGCGCGGCTCAGGGATGCGCAGGCGCTTGACTCGGAGCAGGACGGGGACCTGGCGGAGAAGCTGGTCAAGCACTACTCCCAGGCCGTCAACGCGATTGATGAGCGGGATGCCGCGTATCAGGAGGCCCGGGACCTCGAGCAGGCATCGCTCGGGGCGACCGAAGAGGCGGCCGCCATCCAGGTTCAGCTGGAGACAGAGCCGCCTCTGGAGCTGCCTCCGACGGCGGGCCTCGACCTCAGCGCGCTTGAATCGCTCAAAGTCGAGGCGGACCTCAGGGCGACTGAGGCGCGTGACGCCTTCGCAGCGCACGAGGATGAGTCCGCAGCAGCGCAGGATAGGCGCGCCGTGATTACGAGCCGGCTGGCGGAGCTCGCCGAAGCGCGCGCGAAGCTTGAGGAGCGGATGACGGCCGATGTCACAGGCGTGGAGCTCCAACGGGTCAACGGGGCCATTCGGACCCGCATCGCCTTTGAATTGGAGGCGGTGGAGGCGAAGATCGAAGCGTTGAGGGTGGAGGAGGCGACGTTCGATGTGCGCCAGGACCTGCTCCAGGCGCGCCTGATCCGCGACCGTCGTCGTTCGGCGGCCACCGCGGCCGTGCTGGCTTCTCTCGAGTCAGCGCTCAACGCCGCTCGCGAGGAGGACGCCAAGCGCAAGGCGCAGGAGGCGGTCGCCCAGGCTGAGGCGGAGGCGATGCAGGGCCCACCCTTCGCCGGCCTCGGGGACGAGCTGGTGGCGAGCCGCGCGGACACGCTGAAGTTAGCCGGGGAGCTGGAGGTCGACCGTAAGAGGATCGACGTGCTAGAGGACCGCCAGCGCGACCTGAAGGCGCGATTTGGGAAGACCGAGCGACGCATCAAGATCGCGGGCTTGTCCAAGGACACGGGGCTACACCTGCGGCGCGAGCGCATTCGCCTGCTGGATCGGCGCAGCACGCGGGCCGACCTCGCGCGGGACCGTGAGCGGCTGACCGAGATCGAGCTGGCGCATTTCGAGGTCGACTCCCGTGAGCGCGAGATCCTAGACGACGACCGGTTCGTCGACAGGCTGGTGGAGGAGGCGGCGGCCAACGAGCAGTTTGGTGAGGAGATCGAGACGCTCGCACGACGGCTCAGGCAGGACCTCCTGTCGGCACTACGCGCCCAGAGAGCGATGCTGGCGGACCGTACCGCGCAGCTCCTCACGATCACGCAGAGGCACACCTCGACGATTGAGATTCACGCGACCTACGAGGCCTTTGTTGCGGAACGCATCCTCTGGATTCGCAGCTCGGAGCCCCTTTGGAAGGTCAATGAAAGGGACCTGCGCGAAGAGCTTGGGCGGCTGCGCAAGTTCAGTTCGCTGCCTTCGATCACGGACGGCGTCGGCGACGAGGTAAGGCGCCGCCCGCTCATCATGGTGCTCCTGGCGCTTGGGCTTCTCGTTCTGCTGGCCGCGCGCCTGCGGGTGAAGAAAGCGCTGACGGAAGAGGGAGACCTCGCGCGTCAGCGCAGTCAGGTTTCGATCGCTCCGACGATGCGTGCCGCCGCGCTTTCGATCCTCATCGCGGCGCCCTACGCCGCCGTCCTCTACGCCGTCTCGTGGGTGACCGCGACCTCGACGAACGACGGCGAACTGATGCGAGCGCTCAGCGAGGCCTGCTCGCGGGCGGCAGCCGCGGCGCTCATCATCGGTGTCCTGCGGGCGTTGACGGCTAAGGATGGGCTGGAGGAAGCCCACTTCGAGGCCCAGCCCGAGGCGGTGCGGCTGGTGAGGCGGCAAACGAACTGGCTCCTGCCCGTCATGCCTACGGCCGCGCTGTTCGGCGAGTTCATGGCGAGCCTCGACGCGGGTTCTACGGCGGACGCCCTATCGCGCATGGCGTTCCTGGTCGAGGTCGGGTCGCTCCTGGTCTTCACGTGGCGCGTTCTCAACCCCAAGCGTGGCGTGCTGGCGATCAATGCTCGCTCGGCGGGGCCGGAGGATCTCCTCACGAAGCTGCGTCGCCTTTGGTTCCTGCTGGCCGTCACAGTGCTCGGGCTGCTCGCCATCTTGGCGCTCATTGGTTACGGCTTCACGGCGCGCAGCCTCTTCGGAAAGTCGGAGCTCACCGTGGGGCTAGTTCTGGGCATGGTGACGGTGCGGTCCATCGCTCTACGTTGGATCAAGCTCATCCGGCGGCGTGAAGCCCTCGAGAAGCTGCGGAAGAAGCGCGACGAGATGCGTGCGAAGCGTCTCGATGAGATCGAGCGTCGGCGCAACGCTGGGGAGGACTTCGGCGAGCTGGAGTCAGAGGGCCTCAGGGTCGAAGAGGAAGAGGTCAACCTCGCGTCCATCTCATCCGACCTGAAGAGCCTGATTCGAATGGCGACGCTCGCGACCGCCATCGGCGGCGCGTACTGGATCTGGTCGTCCGTCCTTCCGGCGCTAGGAGCGTTCGATCGCGTCCCACTCTGGCAGCAGCAGGTGTCCGTAGCGGACGCGGATGGCGCCATGGGGCTCGTGTCGGAGGCGGTCACTCTCGCGAACGTGGGGCTGGCTCTACTGGCTCTTGTCGTGACATGGCGCGCCGTCAGTGACCTTCCGTCACTGCTGGAGATCATCCTGCTGCGTCGGCTCAACCTCGGTTCCGGGGAGCGCTACGCCATCACCACGCTGCTGCGGTACTTCCTGACGACGGTCGGCGTGCTCCTGGCGTTTGACGAACTCGGCCTGGCCTGGTCCCAGCTCCAGTGGCTTGTCGCCGGCATCTCCGTTGGGCTTGGCTTTGGACTCCAGGAGATCTTCGCCAACTTCGTCAGTGGTATCACCCTCCTCTTTGAACGGCCCGTTCGCGTGGGGGACTGGGTCACGCTCGGTGACATCGAAGGCGTTGTCTCGAAGATCCGAATCCGCGCCACGACGATTAGGGATCGAGACCTCAAGGAGCTGATCGTTCCCAATCGTGAATTCATCACGGGGCGGTTCATCAACTGGACGCTCTCCGATCCTATCTCGCGCGTGACGGCCCACGTGGGCATCGCCTACGGTTCGGACACGGAGCGCGCGATTCAACTGCTCCTGGAAGCGGGTCGCGAATGCCCCTACTCGGTCACGGAGCCCGCGCCCAACGTCGTCTTCATGAGCTTTGGCGCGTCCTCCCTCGACTTCGAGCTGCGCGTCTTCGTCTCTGGCCGCGAGATCAAGCCGCGCGTGCTGCACGATCTTCACATGCGAATTGACGCGGCGTTCCGCGCGGCCGAAATCGAGATCTCGTTCCCCCAGCGCGACCTGCACTTACGCACGGCGCCCGGTCTCGAGGGCCTGTTCGGAGGGAAGGAGTGAGGCTGAGTGCTCCGCTCTGATGCAGCGGGCCTCTCACTTCGGTCGGGTCCGCCAGGCATCCGCGCAAAGGGTCTGCACAAGAGAAGGGCCGCCGCCTCCCACTGGATGATCCAGCGGGAAGCGGCGGCCCTTCCTGATTGGCTTCGGGGCTAACGGAGGTAGCCGAAGTTGGTCGAGACGCCGACCATGAAGTACAGCGCCGGCGAGTCGCCGTTCAGCCCGAGGCCGACGGCTGCGTCGGCCGTCATGTTGGCGCCCACGCGGCGGTAGACGCCGCCTTGGACGACGGCGGTGTCGGGAACCTGTTCATTCAGGGCCCACGCGATCTCTGCGAAGACCGTGTCCGCGTCAGTGAGCGGCATCGCAGCGTGCGACGCGAGCAGGAGCTGATAGAGCGTCCCGCCTACGCCGGAGCCGAACGCGTTGATGGCGCCGTAGCCGACGACGTTCATGTCGCCGTTTTGCTGCTCGACAATGCCGGCGATGGTCAGGTCGGTCGACCCGGTGTTCGCTGCGCCTGCGATCATCGTGCGCGGATCGCGGCCGCCGGTGCCGAACTTGCCCTCGTCGCTGGTGTCGCTCGTCGGCAGCTTGCCGACGAATTCGATACCGAAGGCCGGTCCGCCGTCGCCGCCGTTGTCGAAGCGGTGGCGGAAGCCGAAGGCAAGGTCGCCAATGCCGGTCTCGCTCTCGCCGCCGAACTCGTACCGCCGCAGCGGGGACGTCTCAAGGACGGCCTCAGTGTTGTCGGACACGCCGTACTTGAAGACGAACGGGGTATCGACGAAGTCGTTCGGGTCCAAGGATAGACCGGCCTCCAGTTCGACGGAGTCCTTGGCCGTGGTCTGCGTGTTCTTCGAGATTCGCGGACGCTGCGGAGTAGGCGCGAGATCAGCGGGCTCTAGCGTGGCGGCGCACGAGCAGCAGAGCGTGGCGAGCGCTGCGCCCTTGAGAATCGAGGTGGAGTTCATGGCTCGGAGCATGGGGGGATACAGGGTTTCAGTGAGTCGGGCAGGCTCCCACCTATGGGGGGGACTGTGGGAGCCGCCGCTCCAGGGGCGTGTCGCGGATAGATGGGTTCAGCTATGCGCGACACGCTCCTGGGTCAGGCTGGGGCGCCGGCAGGCACCACGGCGTTCGAAAGGTGATCGAAGACGTCCATCTTGGTGAGGATGCCCAGGAGCTTGCGTTCGTCGTCGACGACGACGCCCACGTTGCCCTTCGCAAAGTGCGTCATGAGGGCGGTCGCGTTCTCGTCCTTGTGGAGCGTCTCCACGTTGCGGAACATGACCTCGGCGATGCGCGCGTCGAGCGAGGTGTTCTTGTCGACGAGACGTGAAAGCAGGTCGCTCTCGGTCACGATGCCGACCAGCTTCCCACTGTCGACGACGGGAAGCTGGCTGATGCCGCGCTCCTTCATCTTGTGCACGGCGTCGCTGAGGGTTTCCTCGCTGGAAACGGTGACGAGGTCGCGTTGGGGGAGCTTGCGGACCATGTCCGCGCACGTGGCGTGTTCCCAGGAGGACTCGGTGAAGCCGTTTTGCTTCATCCAGCCGTCATCCATGAACTTGGTCATGTAGTTCCGGACGCTGTCCGGAAGGATGACGACGAAGGTCTTCCCTGGACCGACGCGCTTGGCGACTTCAATCGCCGCCCACATCGCGCTGCCGCTGGAGCCGCCGCAGAGCAGGCCTTCCTGGCGGATGAGGCGACGGCACATGAGGAAGGACTCGCGGTCCTCGCTCTTGACCCACTCGTCGATCAGGTCGCGCTTCAGAACCTCGGGGATGAAGTCGTAGCCGATGCCCTCGACCTTGTACCCGCCGATGGGCTCGGGGCCCGCGAGGATCGAGCCCACGGGGTCGACGCCCACGATCTTGACGTGGGGGGCATCTTCCTTGAAGCGGCGTGCGCAGCCCGCGATGGTGCCGCCGGTGCCGGCGCCCGCGACGAAGTAGTCGAACTTGCCGCCGTCCGTTTGCTCCATGATCTCGACCGCCGTGCCCTCGTAGTGCGCGAGCGGGTTGTTCTCGTTGGAGTACTGATCGAGGATATGCGAGTTAGGCATGATCTTCTGGAGCGCCTTGGCGACGCCAATGTGGCTCTCCGGGCTGTCGAAGGACGCGTCGTTCGGCGTGCGGATAATCTCGGCGCCGAGGGCCTCGAGGACGACCTGCTTCTCGCGGCTCATCTTCTCGGGCATCGTGATAACCATCCGGTAGCCCCGGACGGCGGCGGCGAGCGCCATGCCGATGCCGGTGTTGCCGGAGGTCGGCTCGATCAGCGTGTCGCCCGGCTTGATGCGGCCGGACTTCTCCGCCTCGAGCACCATCCGGCGGCCGATGCGGTCCTTGACGGAGCCGCCAGCGTTCATGAACTCGGCCTTGACGAGGAACCGGCAGCCGGTCTCCTTGCCTACTTTCTTGAGTTCAACGAGTGGCGTGCAGCCGATGGCATCGAGGATCGTGTCGAGGGGTCCCATTGGGTTCTCTGAAGGAGTCGTTCGGGGTGAGGCGCAGTGCGCCTCAAGGGGGCGGGGAAGCGGGGGTCGGGCAGCAGTGTAGACGGGAGGATCGGGCAATGACGGCTATTCGGAGCCGAGTTGTAAGCCGTCCTGGGGCGGGAAGAGGATCTCCAGGAACCCATCGGCATTGATCCGGGTTCCAAAGACCTGGATCTCCGTTTCAGCCGCTTCTTCCGCGTCCCCCGCCGGTGCCCAGGTGCAGCGGCCGGTCGCGAGTGAGAAGCGCCAGCGGTGCCAGGGGCACGCGACCTCACCGTCGCGGGCGGATCCTTCCCACAGCGGCCCGTCAATATGGGGGCACCAGGCGTCGATCGCTACGATTTTGCCCGTTTCGAAGGGCAATTCGGGGTTGCCGGTCTTGGGCGCCTCGCTTGGGCCATCCGCGATCAGCGCCAACCGACCGCGGGGAGTCTCCACGAGCCTTCCGCGCTCACGGACTTCGGCGGCGGTGACCTTCGTCGGGAAGACGGCCGGTTCCTCGGGACCCTTGGGCATCATTCCGGCAATCTACTCGCTAAGCCCGCCTCCTGCGCCCTATTCGACAGCATGCCCCAGTCCACTTTCGTCACCAAGGTCCCGCCCGGCCAGTTCGAGAGCCTCCGGGCACGACTCTCCGGGGGAGCCTTCGAGTTCCGGAGCGTTCCCCATGCCGCCTTCAGCGTCAAGGGCAATGGCGTGGTGGCGACGCTCTATCAATCGGGCAAGTTCGTCGTCCAAGGTCCCGACCCAGAGGCCTTCGTGGCCCAGTGGACGGATCTGAAGATCGAGGCCTCCGATCCAGGGAAGGCGAAGAAGGCCAAGCCCGGCGCTGAGGATCCGGTCCTCGACCTGGATCCGCCCGTGACGGGCAGCGACGAAGCGGGCAAGGGCGACTACTTCGGGCCGTTGGTGGTCGCAGCGGTGCGGGCAGACGCGAAAATGATCGAGACGCTGCGCGAGATCGGCGTCGCAGACTCGAAGACACTGACGGATAAGCGCGCTCTCAAGCTCGGCGCGATCCTCCGGGATACGGTCGAGCACTCGATCCGCCGCGTCGACCCGAACGAGTACAACGCGCTCTATCCCGAATACCCCGCGCTCAATTCGTTCCTGGCGGACCTCCACGCCGAGGTGATTCGGCCCCTCGCCCAGCCGGGAGAGAACGTCCTTGTCGACCAGTTCGAACGTCGCGGCCTGGTGAGGAAGGCGCTGCACTCCGCTCAGATCCGCCTGACGGAGGTGCCACGGGCCGAGCGCCACCCCGTTGTCGCCGCCGCGAGCATCCTCGCGCGTCAAGAGTTCCTGCTGGGCATCGAGGAGCTGTCCGGAGACTTCGGAATGTCGCTGCACAAGGGCGCTGGGGCCCCCGTGGATGCGGTCGGCATCGAACTCGTGCGTCTTCAGGGTGAAGAGGCGCTGCGCGGCGCGGCTAAGCTGCACTTCAAGAACACGGAAAAGATCCTTAGCCGGGTCTAAGGACCTCGCTCCGCAGCTCGCCTCAATTCATGGTCCCCATCCTCGCCGTCATCGCCGCCATCCTTCTGCATGGCATTGCCCAGAGTGGCAGTGCGGAAGGGCTTCCGGCGCTCCTCGATCGGATTCTTGATAGCGCCCCGAGCTGGGCGCGCACGCTAGCTCCGATCGTGCTGGTGCTGGCACTCGCTGTTCCCTACCTGCTGGCTCGGCGCGCCCAGCGCGCCTTGCTCAAAGGGGATCTGCGGCGCGGTCAGATCTACCAGACGCTCACGGAGAACTCCGGCTGGATCTCCTTTGGGCTCCTGCTGTTCGTCGGCGGCTGGATCGAGGCGGTTCGCGGCTGGACGGGCGCAGCCCTTGATCTTGACGGTTGGCCCGAGGGTGCGCTCGGGCTGTCGTTCCTGCCGTTCATTGTCTACCAGGTCGCCGCCATTGACGCCTCGGTGCGCGCAGGCGGTGGTACCCGCGTGACCCGCAGGCACCTGCGCGCCTTTCAGTGCCGCATGTTCTTCGCCTGTCTCGCGCCGATACTCGTCTTCATCACGGCCTCCGTGGTTCTCGGCAGGAACGAATGGCTTCGCGTCCAGGTGGAGCACGTCGGACTGGCGTCCGTTCTCTTCACCGGTCTCATGGTGCTGGTCCTCGCGCAGCTCCTTCCCTGGCTACTCCGCTGGTCCTGGGACACGGTTCCGTTCCCTGATGGCCCCCAGCGCGACCGGCTGAATGAGGTTGCGAAGGCAGCGAGCTTTGAGCCACGCGACATTCGCCTGTGGCGCACCGGTGACCTGATGGCCAACGCGGCGATCGTCGGCTTCACGCCGAAGGGACGCACGGTTCTCTTCTCGGACCAGCTGCTGTCGATTCTGAACACGAGGGAGCTCTGCGCGGTTTACGGCCACGAGATCGGGCACGCCCGCCGCGGCCATGTCACGGTGTTCCTGTGCTGGACGCTCGGCTTCGTCTTCCTCGGAGACTACGCCGCGCGCGTC
>JBLIHL010000068.1:0-15984 GCA_047635895.1 Paracoccaceae bacterium
ATCTTTGGAGGGATGAAGGTTTGGGCGCGAAGCGTTCAAAGCTGAATGCCTCCAAAGATCATGAAGCCCATGGCCATCAGGCCGGTGATCATGAAGGTGAGGCCGAGGCCGCGAAGGCCCGGGGGGACGTTGCTGTACTTAAGCTTTTCGCGGATGGCGGCCAGAGCGATGATCGCAAGCCAAAATCCGACGCCAGAACCGAATCCGAACACCGTCGACTCGAGGATGTCGTACTCGCGCTCCACCATGAAGAACGACGAGCCCAGAATGGCGCAGTTCACCGCGATGAGCGGCAGGAACACGCCTAGCGCCGTGTAGAGCGCCGGAGCGAACTTGTCGATGGCCATCTCGACGACCTGCACGGTGGCAGCGATTGTCGCAATGAACGTGATGAAGCCCAGGAAAGAAAGGTCGTAGCCGGCTGCGGCTTCTTCACCCATGGCCCACGCCAGAGCGCCTTCCTTCAGAACGTAGTTCTGGATGAGGGCGTTGAGCGGCGTGGTCACCGTGAGAACGAAGACGACCGCGAGGCCGAGACCCATGGCGGTGTCGACTTTCTTCGACACGGCCAGGAATGAGCACATGCCCAGGAAGTAGGCCAGCGCGATGTTCTCAACGAAGATCGCCTTGACGGCCAGGTTGACGAGATCCATTAGTCAGCCTCCTGCAGGGTGGGAGTCAGGGCGCGTTGACCCCAGATCAGAAGGCCGATCAGGAAGAAAGCGCCCGGGGAGAGAACCATGAGGCCGTTGGGCACGTACCAGCCGCCGTCGCTGACGCTGGCGAAGACTGGGTGCCCGAGCACCTTGCCGGAGCCCAGGAGCTCGCGGAAGAGTGCGACGTAGATGAGCACGACGCTGTAGCCCAGTGCGTTGGCGAACCCGTCGAGGGCCGAGCGGCCCGGGGGGTTGGCCATCGCGAAGGCCTCTGCGCGACCCATCACGATGCAGTTCGTGATGATCAGGCCGACGTAGACCGAGAGGCCCTTGGAGACGTCGAACAGGAAGGCCTTCAGGATCTGGTCCGCAACGATCACCAGCGACGCGATGATCGCGAGCTGGGCGATGATTCGGATGCTGCCCGGAATCTTGTTCCGGAGCATCGAGATGATCGTGTTCGAGCAGGTGAGCACGAAGATCACGGCGGCGCTCATGACGAGCGCGGACTCGAGCTTGGTCGTCACCGCCAGCGCAGAGCAGATCCCGAGCACCTGGAGGGTGATCGGGTTCTTCTCGGCCAGCGGGTCGAGCAGGATGGATTTGGTTTGCTTGTCCATGATGGAATAGGGGCGGAGCGAACTCCGCGGCTCCCGGTTATTTAGGGCCCTTGACCTTGTTTAGATAGGGGCCATAGCCGGCAGAGCCGAGCCAAAGCTTGATGGTTCCGTCGACACCATTGGTGGTGATCGTCGCGCCAGAGAGACCGTCGACCTCGCTGTCTTCGTCGCGGGGAGCGTTGGCCTTCACCACGCCGAGCTTGACCTCGCCATCGTCGCCGTAGACCGAGCGGCCAATCCACGAGGCCTGCCACTTCTTGTTGTCGATCTCACCGCCGAGGCCCGGCGTTTCGCCGTGCGCGTAGAAAGTGATGCCGACGACCGAGGACAGGTCGTTCTTGATCGACAGGTAGCCGTACATGGTCGACCAGAGGCCCTTGCCGTGGATCGGAAGCACGATGCACTCCGAACCGGGCTTGGTGATCTCGAAGACTTCAAGCTGGTCGGGGAGTCGCTTGATCTGGGCTTTCTTGAACTCGCGCGGAGTCTTCACGGACGTATCTGGGTCCTTGGCCTGGCGGAGCGGGTCCACGTCGGCCACGGAGATGTCCACGTACTCGCCGGTCTTGCGATCGATGACGCGGGCCTTGATGTCCTTGAAGATATCGTCGACGCGCTCCTGGGTGAGCTCCTCGCCTGGCGATGCCAGCTGGGCGACGGTGATCACCTGACGCTGCTGGTCCAGGATCTTGTTGGCGTCCTGGCGCGGCTTCAGCGCAACCGCGAAGAACGACACGAGGGCCGAGCAGACGAGGCAGATCGCGAATGCGAAGCCGAGGACGTACTTGTTACTGAAGTCCAAGGCGCACCTCCCGACGGCGAATGTTCGCCTTCATAACGTAGTGGTCGATGAGCGGAGCAAACACGTTCATGAAGATGATCGCGAGCATGATCCCCGCGGGGTAAGCCGGGTTGAGCACCCGAACGAGGATGGTGAGCGCGCCCACCATGAAGCCGTAGATCCAGCGACCAGTGTTCGTCTGCGCGGCCGAGACGGGGTCAGTGGCCATGAAGATCGAGCCGAAGGCGAAGGAGCCAACGACGAAGTGCCACTGGGGACCCAGCGACATGAAGTGATCGGCGCTGCCTGCCTCGGCGGCGGGGGCGAGCGCGTTGAGCAGGAGCGTGAACAGCGCCATTCCGAGGCCGCAGCTGAGCATGATGCGCCAGCTGCCGACCTTGCTGAAGATCAGGATCGCCGCGCCGAGGAGGCACATGGCGGTCGAGGTCTCACCCATGGAGCCGGGGATCCAGCCCATGAACGCGTCGAACCAGGAGATGTTCAGGTCAGAGGTCATGGCCATCGCGTCGGTTGCTGCGCCGTTGGAGGCGAAGTAGCCGAGCGGAGTGGCGCCGGTCGCGCCGTCAATCCAGGCACCTTCGGTGCCCGCGGCGACGCCGCTACCGGAGACCCAGACGCGGTCGCCGGAGATGTCCACCGGGTAGGCGAAGTACAGGAAGATCCGCGCGGTGAGCGCCGGGTTCAGGATGTTCATCCCGGTGCCGCCGAAGATCTCCTTGCCGATGATCACGCCGAATGCGATGCCCACGCCGACCTGCCAGAGCGGAATGTCCGGCGGCAGGGTCAGGGGGAAGAGCAGCGACGTAACGAGGAAACCCTCGTTGATCTCGTGTTTTCGAATGATCGAGAAGATCGCCTCGATCGTGCCTCCGACCGCGATGGTGACCGCGTAGACCGGCAGGAACTTCAGCGCTCCGTAGAACAGCATCGAGAGCATGTTCGGGTCGAGCGGCGCTGCGTTCCAGTCCACCGTCGCGCGGTAGTTCTGGAAGCCAATGTTCCACATGCCGAACAGCGTGCAGGGCACGAGCGCGATGACGACCATGATCATCATGCGCTTGAGATCGATGCCGTCGCGGATGTGGGGGCCCGACGCCGTCTTGTGACCCGGCGTGTAGAGGAAGGTGTCCGTCGCCTCGTAGGCGGGGTACAGCTTCTCGAGCTTTCCGCCCTTTTCAAAGAGCGGCTCGACCTTGTCGAGGGAGTTGCGTAGGAACTTCATGTGGCTAGCCTTCCTTTTGGATGGCGGTCAGCATGTCACGGAGCATGTCAGTGATCGGGACTTTGGATGGGTCAACGAACTGACAGAGCGCGAGGTCTTCCTCGGCGAGCTCCAGCACACCGAGCTTCTCGGCGCTTTCCATGTCGTTGGAAGCCAGTGACTTGATGAGCTGGGTCGCGAGGACGTCCATCGGCATCACGGACTCGTACTGGCCGATGGGGACGATGGCGCGGAGGCTGCCGTTCGTGTCGGTGTCGTACTTGAACGTCTTGCGGAAGAACTTGTCGAAGACCGTGTTCGTTTGGGTGTAGCGGCCGCTGATGGGGAGGGCCCAGCCGATCAGGTCGCGCTTGACGTCGTCCTCGACGATCGTGACCTGGGTGTTCCAGCGTCCGAGATAGTTCGAGTGGTTGGTCTCCGAGGCGGTGTTGCCCCAGAGGACCGAGCCGTTGACGAGGCGCGTGACCGCGGCGGTCGAGGCGTCCTTGCAGAGCTGGGTCAGGTCCGCGCCGGGGCGCGTACGCACCAGCTGCGGCGTTTTGGCCGACGGGCCTGTGATGGCGACGACGCGCTCGGTGGGGCGCTGGCCCGTGCGGAGCAGCTGGCCGATGTCAGCCACGTCCTGGATCCCGACGTGCCAGACGATGCGGTTGGCGCCTGCAGAGCACAGCTTGTGCATCGCAAAGCCCGCGGTGCCTGCGGGGTGGGGCCCGGCGAGGTGATGGACCAGGACGCCATCCTCGGCGAATCTGCCCCACTTCACGCCATCTTTGACGCAGAGGTGAACCTTGCCCTTGGTGAGCTTGGCGAGGGCGGTGAGGCCCGTATCGATGTCGGCGTCCCGACCCTCGACGACCAGGGTGAGGTCCGGCGCCAACGGGCTCGAGTCGTGGGCCATCACGATGATGCCGGCCGGCTCGTCCGTGGTCTCGGCGACCTTGTCGTAGGGGCGGCGCCGGAGGGTCGGCCAGAGGCCCGATCCCACGAGCGCGTTCTTCACGTCCTCGGCCGAGGACTTATCAACGTCCATGGGCTTGAAGGGGACGGAATCCTTGAAGTTGGACGCCTCGATTTCGATCGCCAGGACCGCACGGCGCAGGCCGCGGTAGACGTTCGAGACCTTTCCGGCCGCGGGGGATGTGTAGACGACGTTCTCGTCGCGGCGATCCGCGAACAGAGGGGTCCCGACAAGGACCTCATCGCCTTCTTGGGCGAGAAGACGCACTTTGGCGCCCCAGCACTCCTGGGGGAGGAGTGCAACGCGGGTCACATCGAGTCGACTGACGATTTCCGCGGTGCTAGGAGCACCGTGGATCGGGAGATCGAGACCTCGTTTGGCTTTGATCGTGGCCATGGACTGTGGAGTTCGTTCCGAAAGGACGGGACCGCTGAGGGAGCCCGGGAGTGGGGTGCCCGTGGAGCTCAGGCTTCAAGGGATATGAGCAACCGACCGCTCCCCCCCGCGCATTCGTTCGCGCGCGAAGGGTAGACGGCTTTTCGCTCCAATTTTGGGCAAGATTCTATCCTGGCAACCCCGTTACGCGCGACGCTGACCCGGAGGATTCACCGGAACATCGACGTATTCTCTTCGATGCTCAAGACCCTCAGCTCTGGTCCGGAAGACCTGATGGGACCCGTGGGGGTCCCAGCGTCGCGGTTGGGACCTACCGGAAGAGCATTCGCTGGCCTTGGGGAGTCCCCACGAGCGCGCCGTCCTTGTAGGCGATTCGCCCGTGGAGGATGGTCGCGGTGGGCCAGCCCGCCAGCTCCACGTCTGCGAAGGGCGTGCGGCCCGATCGGCTGTGGAAGGGGCGCTCGCCGATGGTTCCGCCCGCGGATGGGTCGACCACGACCGCGTGACCGAGCGCGCCGGGCGCGAGCGGGCCGCGGTTCGGGACCCCGTACACGCGATCAGGACCCTGGACGCACAGCCGCACGATGTCTTCGTAGCGCAGCCATCCATCCCGAACTGCCGTCAAGAGAAGGGGTAACGTCGTCTGGACGCCAGCGATCCCCGAGGGGCTCTGGGGGAACGGCAGCGCCTTCTCATCGGCGGCGTGCGGCGCATGGTCCGACCCAATGCAGGCGGCCGTGCCGTCGGCAGCGGCCTCCCTGAGGACCTCCTGGTGCGCGCGGTCCCGAACGGGCGGGTTCATCTGGGCCCAAGTGCCGTGGACTTCGTAGCAGTCAGGCGCAGCCAGGAAGAGGTGGTTTGGGGTCAGCTCCACCGTGACGAGGTCGCCGAGGTCGCGCTCCCGCACCAGGTGGATTTCATCGGCGCTGGACACATGTAGGATGTGAATGGGGCGGCCGGTGAGCTCAGCGAGGTCCAGGAGGCGGGTGGTCGCTTGGACGGCGCACGCCACGTCGCGAATAAGGTGGTGCTCGCGGACGTGGGTTCCGGGCTGGACGGCGGCGTAGCGCACCTTGAGCCGGTCATCGTCCTCGCTGTGGAAGGTGACGCGGCGCTTGCCCGACCGGAGGATCTTCTCCAGCGTCGGATCGTCCGGGACGAGGAGCGAGCCCGTGGACGAGCCCATGAACACCTTGATGCCGGCGCAGCCGGGCAGGCTCTCCCACTCGCCGATCTGCTCGGCGTTCTCGTGGGTCCCGCCCAGGAAGAAGGCGTAGTCGGAGGCCGAGCGACCCGCCGCGCGCTCGAACTTCTCCTCAAGGCGCTCCGGGCTATCCGTGTTCGGGTTGGTGTTCGGCATCTCCATGAAGCCGGTCACTCCGCCCGCAAGGGCCGCCAGCGATCCGGACCCTAGGTCTTCCTTGTTCGGGAAGCCCGGCTCGCGGAAGTGGACCTGGGGGTCCGTGAGGCCGGGGAAGACCAGCTGGCCCGTGGCATCGAGACGCTCCAGGCCGCCCGCTTCTGCCGCGGCACCAGTAGAGCCAGCGCCTCCAGGGGCTCCAAGGGCACGGGCCCGCGGGCCCTGTGCGACACCCGGTCCGACCTCGGTGACCAGGCCGTCTTCGATTAGAACGTCGGCCTGGGAGACGCCGTCAGCGCCGACCACCCGGCCGCCATGGATGAGGATAGAGCCCTTCATGCCTGGACCTCCCCGATCGCAGCGCGGAGGCGTTCGGCCATCTCCGCCGGGTCAGGTGCCTCGATCGGCTCCCACTGAATCCCGAGCCCGACCTCCCGGCTAGGCCTCGGGATGATGTGGAAGTGGACGTGGAACACCGCCTGGTGCGCCGACGCGCCGTTGTTCTGCAGCAGGTTGTAGTCCTCGGTCCCCGTGACCTCGCAGACCGCGCGGGCGATCCTGGGCAGCACGCGACCGATCTCCGCCGCCGCTTCGTCCGAGAGCTCGTGCAGCTTCGCCTTGCGCTCCTTCGGAATGACGAGCGTGTGCCCGGCGCTGATCGGGGAGATGTCCATGAAGGCCAGGACGTGTTCGTTCTCGAAGACGCGGTGGCACGGAATCTCACCGTCGAGAATCTTGTCGAAGATCGTGGTCATGGCCACACGATAGCGGATCACAACCCCTGAAGCTCCCCCTGACGGCCTCCTCAGGTACGCCTTAGATTTCATCCGTGGCGAGATCTCGGGCGTTCCCTTAGCGTAAACGGCGAGCCTGCCGCTCTTGGGCACCGGAGCATCCGGTGCTACCCCACTCCACTCAGGTACTTGATGATCCATCCTCGAACGACCGCCATGGCCGCCCTCCTCGGCGCCGCGACTTCCTTCGCATTTCTCTCACCTGCCTTGGCCCAGATCCCCGACCGGGGTCCGGCCACCTCTGGGAATTCGGTGTACGAGCTCGACGGAGGCGAAATTGTCGCAGCGGACGCCTCCGGTACGTACGTCTACGACACCTGGGACGCGTACCTCAGGTCGTCGTTCTTTCTCCGCAACGGGAAGAGGTGTGGGTTCAGCGCGCTCGCCCATCCGCCTGAGGTCGCCTTTCTGGGTTCCCAGAGCGACTGCACGAACAGCAGCTCCTTCCCGGACCCGGTCTACGATCCGAACGGCAGCTCAGCGCCCGTCTACGACATCCCGATCGCGTTCCACGTCCTCTACTCCAACAATGGAGCGGGGAACATTCCGGACGCCCGTATCTACGAGCAGATCGACATCCTGAACCAGGACTTCGCCGCGCTCACGAACAGCCGGATCCAGTTCCACCTCGCGACCGAGGACCCCCAAGGCGGTGCGACGACTGGCATCACGAGGACGCGCAGTACGTCGTACTACAACGACCGCGGCAGCTATGCGACCGCGGTTGGCTGGGACACGACGCGCTACCTGAACATCTACTCGAACACCGCCGGCGGCAACCTGGGCTATGCCTACGTTCCGAACGGCGGCGGCGTGGTCGGTTCCAGCTTCGACGGCGTTCGTCTCCTCTGGAATTCGATCGGCCTCACGAACTACGTGCCCTACAACCTCGGCCGCACCGGCACGCATGAGGTGGGTCACTACCTCGGGCTGTTCCACACCTTCGATGGTGGATGCGGTACCAGCAACTGCAACGCGAGCGGCGATTTCTGCTGCGATACGAACCCGGAGAGCTCACCGAGCTACACCGCCTGTTCGCCGTCGGAGCGGTCCACCTGTGGCAGCCAGGATCCTGTCCGCAACTACATGGACTACTCCGAGGATGCGTGCATGGATGAGTTCACGATGGAGCAGGCGTTTCGGATGCGCTGCACGCTCGAGAACTGGCGCGTGGACCTGACCACCTGGGAAGGCGGCGGCACCGGCGGTACGGCACCGGACCAGGTCTCTGGGGCCTCACCCTCGAGCGGCGCCTCGAACGTCCCAGTCAGCGCTGTTCTCGGATGGGCGTCGGCCAGCGGCGCCAGCCAGTACGACGTGTTCTTCGGAACATCTTCCAACCCGCCGAGCGCCTCTTTGAACCAGGCGTCTACGTCCTACGATCCCGGAACGCTTGCGGCCTCGACGACCTACTTCTGGCGCGTCGACTCAGAGAACGGCACCGGTACGACCGCCGGTAACGAGTGGAGCTTCACGACGGCCGCCGAAACCGGTGGTGGCGCGATCTTCTTCGACGACTTTGAGAGCGGATCCCTGGGCGGCTGGACCACGTCCGGCGACGTCCGCGTCGGATCGCCCGCGAGCACTGGATCGTTCGCGGCCCAGCTGCGTCGCACGAGCTCGATGTCGCGCACGATCAACGTCGGTTCGGCGACGTCCGTTGCGGTTAGCTGGGATTGGAGTTCCAGCAACCTCGACTCCGGAGAGAGGGTTCAGGCGACGATCACGGGCGGTTCCAGCGGCCCGGTCACCGTCTCCATGAGCGGCTCGTCCTTTACGCCCGAGTCCCAGACCATTACCGGCGTGTCGGGTTCCATATCGATTGAGTTCAGCACGAACGCGAACCGCAACAACGAGCGCGGCTACATCGACAACGTGCTGGTTCAGTAGCCCTCACGTTTTCGCCCGAACGGAGAGTCCTCACGGTGAACTCTCACGGTGAACTCTCACGGTGAACCTTTACGGCGAGCCCTCACTGACCCCGACGGGTCGGTGGGGGCTCACCTGCGTTCTACTCCCCGGCGATGGCGGCCGTGAGGTGAGTGACGCTTTGGGTAAGGCGTTGGATCAACCCGTCGCCGTCGCCGCCGTATCCAAGCTCGACGCGTACCGAGGTGAGTGCGAGCTGCTCCTTCGCGACCTTCGCGAAGTCCTCATCGATGGGGCCTGGCCAAACGAGCACGCCCGCGTGTCCTGGCTCGGAGGCGGCCTGCTCCAGGAGTGCGGCCGCGTGGTCGTTGCGGCCGCCGCCGGCCTCGATCTCCAGGAGAGTCACGAGGAGCGGCATCTCGGCGGCGCGTGCGATGTACTCGAGTCCGTGGGCGACTGCGAAGAGGCGCCTTCCGGCGGCCTTGGACTTCAGTGCTTCGAGCGCCTCCTCATAGGCGAGGAGCTCCTCTCCGAAGGACTGGTGGCGCGCGACGGCTGCGTCCGCTGCGCCGGGGCCTTCCGGCGTCTGGAGGACGCCGGTGAGCAGCTCGCCCGCGCCGTGCACCATGGCGCGCAAGAGGGCGGGGTCGGTCCAGGTGGTCGGGACAGCGCCGCCGTGGCTATGGGCCGGGCCCTGGCCGTGGGTGTGGGAGACGGTGGCCGTGGTGAGGACGGCGTCGGGGCTGAGACCGCCCGCGAGCGTGATCGTCCGGCTGGGCGGGAGCCCTGCGCGCTGGGCCCAGGGCTCGAATTCGTTCCCCAGCAGCAGCACGCGGCGCGCGGTGACGAGGGCCTTCAGGTCAGCATCGCTCGGTGCCCAGGCCAGGGCACCGGTCTCGGCGTCCGCGCCGAGCCGCTCGACGCCCGCGGGACCGACGCTGAGGCTCGCGATGAGCTCCGCCGGCGCGGACGCGACGGCGATCACGTCGCGCACGGTGGCGCGCGCGGCACCAGCGCCGGAGCCAGCGCCGCAGGAATAGAGTCCAAAGGTGGCCACCAGCGTGGCGGCGAACCAAGGCGATCGCGGAATGGGCATCAGAAAGAAGCGACGAGGTCGGGGAGGAGTCGAAGGGTGAGCGCCGTGGCGGAAACGCTCAGGATGATGGCCACCGCAAGCGTTCCCAGGACTTCGAGTCCGATCAGCGTGCGGGCAGCGCTCTTCGGCGCGCCAATTCGATCGAGCGTCCGCATCTCGGAGGTGCGGAGGCGCGACGACAGAAGGAACACCAGGCCCACGAGTGCGGCCGTCGTCAGGATCAGGAACACGCCGACCAGGTCGAAGAACGCCTTCACCCTGAACACGACGCCGAGGAGGTCGTCGATCACGGCGCTCGGGGTGACGGCCTGGAGCGGCATGCGTGCGTTCACGCCGCTCTTGAGCAGCGTCGCGTCCTTGTCGGAATGGGGGAGCGCGAGGACCGCCGTGAGCGGGAGCAGCGACGTGTCGCCGTGGTAGTGGAACGACGCCTCGTTGGACTCCGTGACCTCGGCGTACTCGATGAGCGCGCCGCTGACGGAGACGGAGTCGTCGGTGCGGGAGAGCACGAGCGCCTCGTCGATCTTGTCCGCTTCCTCGTGGCCGTGGGCGATGCCCTCCAGGACCCAGGCGGTGCGGACGTCGCAGAAGACCGCGCCGTCGTCGGGCGTCTCCGTTCTCGCATACACGCCTACGATGCGCATCTTCAGCGCCGGTGGCCGCGCAATGTCGTAGAGCTCGGTGGGGTCGGAATAGAGGTAGTCGCCGACGTCGAGGTCGAGCTCCTCGGCGACCTTGGCACCGAGGGCGCAGGTACCGATGCGCAGGGCATCGGCTCCCGCGGCCAGGCGCAGGTCGCGGAACTCCGCGTACTCGACGCTGGTGGCGACGATGGGGTAGCCGCGCGCGGTGAAGCGCTGGTGCAGGGGGATGCAGACCGCGCGACCCTCAGACTGGAGGTCATCGAGGGCCCGGTAGGTGATCGTGTCGATGCGCTCGGAGGGGCGGAAATACAGGGCCGCGAGCGTGAGGTCGTAGCGGTTGCCGGGGGCGCCGACGAGGAGCGGCGTTGAGTCGGCGCGCGAGCGGAGGTCGCCGTTGTAGCGCTCGGCGAGGACGCTCGCGGTCATGGGGACCCAGAGCGCCAGCGCGATGCAGGCGACGAGCAGGGCGGTGCGCGCTGCGTGGGCGCGTGCGTGGCGCCAGGCCAGGTAGAGGAGGCCGCTCATGGCTGTGTCCCCGTCGTTTGTGTGCCCGCCGTTGGGGAGCCGGCCGATAGGGCCGCGCGATCGAGCTCGGTCACGTCGATGACCCGGTCGAAGCGCTGGAGCAGGGTGTGATCGTGGGTAACCATCAGGAGCGCGGCGTCATGCTCGCGCGCCTGGCTCAGGAGAAGGTCGAGGACTGAGCCCGCGGCGGCTGGGTCGAGGTTGCCGGTGGGCTCATCGCAGAGGATGAGGGAAGGCGACGCGACGAGGGCGCGTGCGATGGCGACCCGCTGGCGCTCGCCCTGGCTGAGCCGGGCGGGGACTCGCCCCAGGAGAGGCGCGATGCCGAGCGTGGAGCTGAGTTCACGGGCGCGCTGGGCTCCGGCCTTGAGGTCCCCGCGGCTCAGGCGGATCGGCAAAAGGATGTTGTCCAGGGCGTGCAGGTAGTCGAGCAGCTCGAACTCCTGGAAGACGAGGCCGACGCTTCGGGCGCGGAGAGCGCGGCGGGCCGCCTCGCCGAGGCCGTCGATGCGGACGCCATCGAGGTGGATCTCCCCGGCGTCGGGCGTCAGGATGCCCGCGAGCAGGTGCACCAGCGTCGTCTTGCCGGAGCCGCTCGGACCGATGCAGGCCACGGCCTCGCCCGGCGCGAGCCCGAGGTTCTCGACGCGAAGCTCGAACGGGTCGCCTGCTCCGCTCGAGTCATTGCGGCGGAAGTGCACGCCTTGGGCCGAGGACGCAGCGGCGATGCTGGGAGGATTGGGGGCACTGCGGAAAGCAGGCGCCCCCGAAGGATCAGTACTCACGGGTCTGTTCCTCGACGGCCGTCCCATCGCTGGTCGCCGCGCGCCAGCGGTTCTCGTTGCCCATGTCGAGGTCGCCCAAAGGCTGTGCGTCGACGCGCCGCTGCTCGATCGGCTGGCTGGCCGCGATTCTCCAGCCGCTCTCTCCTGCGTGGATGGTGTACTCGGCGACGTATTCGTTGGTCCGGGTATGGGCGTGGCCCCAGTGGTACACGGCGCCGTCGACCTGCCACTGGCACTCGAGGCGGAAGCCCACGCGCCCTTCCGGGCCCACCAGCCCGATCTCACCGACGTCCATGCGATCGTGGCGAACGGCGGTCACTTTGCTGACGGCGCCGCCCTCCTCCTGGAGGACGAGGCTGCGGTAGACCTCGTCGTAGAGGCCCGCGAGGAGCTCGCCGTCCACGCTCTGGGAGAGGGCGTCATAGACGGCGCTCTCGTCGGTGTAGTCGAAGGCGCGGTAGATGTTCTCGTGGAGAGGCTCGAAGATCGCGAGGGCCTCGGCCTCGGTGGGGAGCTCGACGTTGCGGGCGCTCAGCTGGAGCGCCACGAGCGCGCCGAAGCCCACGGTGAGGGGCCCAAACAGCGTTCTTCGGAGGGAACGAGGGCCCTTGATGGCGCAGAGCAGCGCGAGGAGGGCCCCGGCGGCGGCTCCCCAGGGGCGCTTCGGCTCCTGGCGCTCAGCGATCGGTGGAACGGCGGCCATGCGGTTGGCCCCCGAGTCAGCCTCGCGGTGCCAGATGTACTGTGGCTCGGCCTCTTTCATGGTGACAACGCGATCCACGCCACCGGCGGCAAAGCGCGACAGGATTTCGATCGCCGGCGTCTCAAAGCCCTCGGCGGCCAGCTGCTCATTGGCGGGCCAGACGCCCCAGGTGACTGAAACGCGGCGGGGCGCCGTCTTGCAGGGATAGCGCAGGGTCAGGCGCGTCTTGGCGACGGCGGTGGCGCCGTAGCGGACAAAATGGGGGAAGAGGCTCGGGTCGCCGGGGTCGAATTCGAAGTCTGCGTCCGGGTCGGGGGCGATGGGCTGGACGACGGTGCCATCGATTCTCACCTCGTTCTCCGCGCGGAAGAGGTCGAAGAGGGCCGCCATGGCATCGGGGGCCTCGGCGGCGGCGAGCGTGGAGGAGTCCTCGCGGAACGCGGCGGTCGTGGCGTCCAAGAAGGCGAGGTTCGTGATGATCTGGAACCGGATCTCATCGTCCTCGACGGCGATCCGCAGGTCGACGTCGGGTCCGTCCTTGGGGTCCAGCTCGTTGGATCCGCTGCCTGCGGCGGCGGAGGCGCCACCCGGGAGGAGGATGACCACGGCGGCCAGCAGCGCGAAGAGCGCGCATGAGGCCTCGCGCATGGCGGCGCGGAGAGACCTGGCGGTGCGTGGGATCGGGGTGGGCATCGTGTGCTGGGACGGTACGGGATGGGAGGGCAGGGAAAACGCTAGGGCAACGCCGAACTTACGGTGGATCCTTCGGCGGGGGGCTGGAGCCCGGGTCGATCGCCCTACGATACTGGCGTAATGGGAGGACTCCTGCGTCCTCCAGTCTCGGCCCCACCGGTCCCAGGTTCCAACCCCATGACCTTGATCTCTTCCGAAACGCTTTCAACCGCCCGTTCTACACGCTCGACTCCGCCCCTGTGGAGGCGAGTCATGAGCCATAGAACCGCGCTGGCGCTCCTCACCGCGGCGGCCGGACTGGCGGCGACGCCCGCTTCCGCGGCGGCGACGAACTCGATCGGGAGGGCGTGGAGCCAGGTAGAGGGCGCCGCGACGCGTGACAAGGCCCTGGCCCCGCTCGCGAAGGACACCGCGTACGCGGATGAGACGCCGGTGATCGCGGAGGCGCTTGCCGCGGTCTCGGAGGAGGTCCGGAGGTACAACGACCACCTCACGATCCTCGCCAGCCCATGGATGGAGGGGCGTCTCCCTGGCACGCGGGGGATGGAGCGCGCGATGGAGTACATGGAATTCCACTTCGAGCAGTTTGGGCTTAAAGCTCCCTACCCAAAGGAAGTGGAGAACGCAGACGGGACGATCGCGGTCCAGCCGAACGCCAGCTATCGCCAGCCGTTCCGCCTACGGGCGATGACGAAGGTCAGCCACGCCAACCTCCAGGTGGAGGGCGGCGCGGGAGCGAATGGGGGAACCGCCCAGTTCGAACACGGCGTGGGCAACGACTTCACCGTGACGACGCTCGGTGGGGGCGGCACGGTGGAAGCACCCGCCGTGTTTATCGGTTACAGCATCGACCGAGGCCCGGGCGGGTTCTCGAGCTTTCCGGAGGGGCTCGACCTCAAGGGAAAGATCGCGATCATGCTTCGCTTCGAGCCCATGAGTTCGAACGGCTGGAGCAAGTGGCGCGACGGCGTGGAGGGCTGGACCGGTCGAACCGCGTTCACCGGCAAGCTCCGCGCGGCCGCCGACCGTGGCGCGGCCGGCATCATCATTGTGAACCCGCCGGGTACGCCGGACAAGCGAGCCAGGCAGCTGCGTTCTCCCGGCGGAAGCGCGTCGAGTCTCGGGGATGTTCCGGTCCTGCATATGACGACCGAAGCCGGTGAGCGCTTGGTCGCCGCGGCGCTCGCGGGCCGCTCCCTCGCCGACCTCCGCAGGTTGGCTGACGAGGGCTTCTTTGCGCTGCAGCTTCCCGGCAAGATGCACATTGGCGCGAAGCTGACGAAGGATCAAACGCGAGCGGAGAACGTCGTGGCCGTGCTACCTGGCAAGGGGCGGCTCGCGGACCAATACATCACGGTTGGCGCCCACCTTGACCACCTCGGCATGGGCCTCTTCAGCTCGAACGATCCGGTCAACGCAGGCAAGAAGCTGCACCCCGGCGCGGACGACAATGCGTCGGGAAGCGCCGGCATCCTGCTGATCGCGGAGAAGATGGCGGCGGCCTACGCCGTGATGGAGGGCGACCTGCGCTCGATCGTATTTGTGGGCTTCAGCGCGGAAGAGTCCGGCCTGCACGGCTCTCAGTACTACGTCGAAAATCCGGTGGTGCCGATCGAGAAGCACACGCTGATGATGAACTTCGACATGATCGGCCGGATCACAGAGAAGAAGCTCTCGCTGTCGGGCCTGGAGACGGGGCACGGGCTGACGGAGTTCGTGACGCCGATCGCCGAGCGCTCGGCGCTGACGATCATCGCTACGGGTAGTCCGAACGGAGCGAGCGACCACGTGAAGTTCGAGGCAGCCGGCGTGCCCGTGCTGTTCGCGATCCTCGCAGACCTGAACGGCCAAACCGATCGCCATACGCCGCGGGACGTGTCCTCCCTCATCAATCGGGTGGACGCGGTTCACGCGTCCAATCTCTACTGCGAGATCGCGATGGCCGCCGCGCAGCGGAGTGAGCCGTTCGCGTTCAAAGCGCGGTCGCAGCGCTCCGCTGATCAGACTAAACGGAGCGCCCGCTCTCGGAAGAGCGCGCCGGTTCGGCTCGGCGTGAGCCTGCGGAATCCGTCTAACCTCAAGGTGACCGGCGTCAGCGCTGGCTCCACGGCCGCTGATGCGGACGTTCGTGAGGGTGATACTCTTCTTGAGTGGAACGGAATTGCCGTGACGGATCTGCTCGCGGTGCTTCGTGCCGCGAACGTTGGCGACATGGTTACCCTGACCGTGCTGAGGGGCGGCGAGCGCGTGGTGCTCAGGCCGGCAGCGCTCCAGGCCAAGGCCGCGAAGAAAGACGATAAGGTCGCCGCTGCGCCCGTGGTGCCCTCGGGCTCCCCGCGGGCCGGATCGGGCGTGATGTTCGGGATTCGCCCGGTCTACACCGACGACCTCGGCGGCGTGCTTGCCGAGAGCGTTACGAAGAACAGCCCAGCAGACCAGGCCGGACTCCAGGCCGGCGATCGCATCCTGAGCTGGAATGGCGAGGAAATCGACGGCGCGCGGGCCCTCGGTGGACTGCTCGGGAGCGCCAAGCCCGGCGAGGTCATCGAGGTGACGATCGAGCGGGACGGAAAAGAAATGATGAAGAAGGTGACGCTCCGCGCGCGCGGAAATGGATCCTGATCCATGTGACGAATCAAGACCTCAGTTCGCGGGCGGCTCGTTATTTAGAGCCGCCCGCGTTTTTGTTTCCCCGGACCCAGGATGGTACCTATCGGCTGGGTACCTGCTGGACCCGGGCATGGGGCCCCGTGCTCCTGGCGCTTTGCGCGGCGTGCGGTTCCGGCGCTGAGCCCCGCGCGGCAGATTCCTCCAGGAATCAGGCCGGGCGCGAGCTCTTACCGCGGCCCGACGTCTTGCTG
>JBLIHL010000069.1:0-15940 GCA_047635895.1 Paracoccaceae bacterium
CGGCCACGGCGGACGACGTCCTGCGCCTCATCGAGTGTCTCAACCCCGACGACGAACCTGGCCGCTTGACGTTCATCACGCGCATGGGCGCAAAGAACGTCGAGAGCGAGCTCCCGCGCCTTCTCGAAGCCGCCGGCAAGCACCGCGTCCTCTGGATCTGCGATCCGATGCACGGCAACACGCACTCCACGTCCACCGGGATCAAGACGCGCTCCTTCGACGCCATCCTGGAGGACCTCGAACGAACCCAGGACGTCCACTCACGCGCTGGAACATGGCTTGGCGGAGTCCACTTCGAGCTGACCGGCCAGGACGTGACTGAATGCGTCGGTGGAGCCGCCGGCCTCTCAGAAGAAGGGCTCAAGGCCAATTACGCGAGCCTCTGCGACCCGCGCCTCAACTACCAACAGTCGCTCGAGCTGGCGTTCCTGCTCGCGCGCCGCATGCGGGTTGAGGGCAAGGCTACAAAGTGACGCCGTGGACCGTTCGGACGTGATCAGGGAAGAGTGCGTCGAGCTCCGTGCTACCCAGCCGGCGCTCGGCGATCTCCGCCAGGATGTCCCGGTAGTCGATCGTCACGCCGAGGTTGCCGTCGACCTGGTTCGCCGGTGACAGGCCCGGCCACTGGGTCAGAACGCGGCCGCCGTTGATCTGGTCCCCCATGACGTACATGGCGTTGCCGTGACCGTGATCACAGCCACCGCTCAGGTTCGGCGCGATGCGACGCCCGAACTCGGAGTGCGCGACCAGCGTGTAGCGGACCCCGCTGTTCGAGAGATCCAGGTAGAACGCTTCCAACGAGCGCGCGAAGGTGTCGATCATCCCGGCGAACTTACCGTTCAGGGGACCGAGTTCCGTGTGGTGATCCCAGGCGTCGAAGTCGACCTCGCAAACCTCAAGGTCGAGGCCGGCCTTGAGCATCGCAGCCACCGACCGCAGGCTTGAGCCGAAGGGGCTCCCGGGGTAGACCGCACCGTTGGCCGGCGTGTAGCTCTGGAACGACACGTTCTGAAGAGCGTCTAGCGCGCTGAGCGCGCTGACAGCGGCAGGCGCCATCGCCGACGAGGAACCGCGGTACAGATCGTCGATCACGCCCCGACGAGCGCTGGCCGTGGCCGCCTCACCCGGGAACGCGTACGTCGGCGGCACCGCAATCGGAATCGCTCCCGGGCCACCCGTCAGGGTCGGCGGCAGCAGCGCCGTGATCGACGCAGCCCTGAACTCGCCCGTTCCCAGGGGTGCAATCGTCTTGAGGTGACGCGCCGCCCAGCCGTCAAGGAGCGGCACGGAGCCGCTGAGAGGCGTACCTGTCTCCCAGCGTTTCATGCCCTCGAAGTGCGATAGCGTCTGATACGGAGAGCCCGCCGCGTGAACCACGAGCAGCCGCCCGTCGAGGTAGGGCGTCTTGAGCGGCGCAGCGGCCGGAGAGAGTCCAAAGAACCCGTCGAGGTCCTCGGCGCCCTGGCCCGCCGAGGGCGGCGGAACGGCCAGCGCACCGCGCTCGACGGCGTAGTCGGGATCGCCGAAAGGCACGACGGCGCTCAAGCCGTCCATCCCGCCGCGGCAGAACACCGAGATCAGGACGTCCCGCTGGGGGCCGCTCCCGGGACTCGCTGCAAAGCCAATTCGGGGAGTGCACGTGGCGGCTGCCGCACCAGCGGCGAGCCCCATGAATCCGCGCCGCGAAAGACGCTCATATTCCGAGCACGCGGCTCGTTCACTTCGTTGAGACATGAATGAAATCCGCGGACTAATAGAACTGGTAGCTGGGGCAGGATGCGAGCAGCGCGATCGCCTCGCGCAGGGTCTCGACCGTCGGCGGCGAGGCGTCGACGTACGCTTGAACGCGCGCGACTTCCTCAGGGACCATCAGCCCACCGCCCAGGATGCGCGCGAAGCGTCGGGCCCAGCGAACCGGGGGCGTGGAGCCCTGAAGCGCCAGCAGGCTCGAGGTCGGAATCGTCGTCCCTGGTAGGGAGCCCCCAAGGAGCATCGAGGAGAAGTTCCAGCGGCCGTAAGCATCGGCCCCCCAGGCAGCGAGGGTGTCCGGATAGCCGTCGGGAGATCCCCAAACGTACGGCCTCTGGCCCACGAGGGAAAAGATGCGCCCGGCGCCCTGGAACTGATCCGTCGTCACCGCACCGAGCTGGCGCATCAGGCCAATACCAAAGTGAAACGGCCGCTTGAGCTTCGCCGCGGCGCCCGCGCTGCAGAGCGTCAAGACCTCGTCGGAGAGCGCCTCGCGAACCACCTCGCGGAGGTCTCCCCCCGTGGCCTGCCAGCGCGCGACCACCCGGTCGACGGCTTCCTGGGGCGGGTCGTAGGCCGCAAGCCAGGAGATAAGCTTGCGGGAAACATAGTCAAGCGTCTTCGGGTGGAGGCTCAGGTTATGGAGGATGCTCAGCGCGTCACTCACGCCGCCACCCGCGGGGATCGCGCTCCCCAGAACGACCTTCGCGTCAAAGTCGTGGGTCGCCGCGTCGAAGACGAACTCACCGGGCGTAGGCTGATTCGGAGTCTGGTAGCGCCAGCCGGTGAAGCACCGCGACAGCTCGCGAACGTCCATCTCGGTGTAGGGTCCATCGACGCCGAGCGTGTGAAGCTCCATCACCTCGCGCGCGAAGTTCTCGTTGGCCGCGCCAACGACGTTCACGTCACCGTTGAGATACTTCAGCATGGCCGCGCTCTTCGCCGTCGAGATGAGCAGGTCCTCGAAGTTGCCAAACGACTTCTGACGAATGATGTCGCGGTCATACGCCGTGAAGAAGAAGCGCCCCTTGGCCGTATCGAGCTGGTTGATGTGAAAGTGATCGTTCCAGAACTCGACGACGCGTTCGTGAAGCTGCCTCTCGCTGAGTGCGGAACGGCCGATGCAGACCTGCTGCAGCTCCTCCGCCAAGTCGAGCCCATTGCCCGGGTAGTTGGCCTGCAGCTCCCCGATCGACATCGGGATGGAGGCGAAGTCCCGTACGAACGCGTCCGAAACGGGGTCAGCTATGGTGCCCGGCTGGAGCTGACGATCCACCCAGGCGGCACGCCCGAGCGTCCGAATGTCCTCGAGGACCTCGACGGTGAATCCCTGCGTCGCGTGGTGCGCGAGAACGAGGTCCAGGTCGATGGTAGGCTGCGCCGAACCCGCAGGCGCCTGGGGCGCGAGTGGTCCAGATGTGGCAGCCGCCGCGCTAGACGCGGCCGGGGAAACCGAGGTGAGGAGCTGACGGCGCGAAACCGAACCGGAGAGGCCCTGGATCGCTCCGTGCGGCGGGTTGGGAGAACTCATTCAGACGGGGAGAAGACGCGGAACGGAAGACCTGGCGAGGTCGGCTCGCGGGTGGCCCTGGAGGCGTCACAGGGTAGCAGTTGGCGCGAGATCGGTTGCTGCGTCCTCATATCGGGATTGCAGGCCATTGCGCACATGCGCGTTGAAGCAGCGCCCACCGCCGGGAGCCCTCCTACTTGATCTTCGCCGGCGGCAGCTGATAGCGAACGCCCCGTGGCATCGGCGCCCAAAGCGCTGACTTCTTGCCGGCTGCTTTCAGGGCACCGTTCGTCCAAGAGTTGCACGTGTGGAACAGGTGGTAGCTACCGCGTCCCTCAAAGAAACGGTCCTCCATACCAGCGCCGTAGCCTGCAAAGTCGATGGGGACCATCCGGCCTTCCGCGTCGAGCTCGGCGCTCGCGAGGATGTACTCGCAGAGACGCAGGTAGGCCGCTGGATCCAAGCGGAGCTGATGACAGCGCCCGTCCAACAGGGGGCCATACTTGTAGGAGGTGATCCTCACCGTCGAGGGCGTAGGCCATAGCGCACCGCCCACGGCAATCGACGGCGTCAGGTCCGACCAAGTCGGCACCTGGGTGTAGAACGCGCGGTCGCCCCAGCCGATCGACAGATGCCCAACCTTCGACATCAGGAAGCCCGGCGGAAGATGCTCCCCCCACTCGAACTCCGGGTGCGCCGAAGGAACCCACAGATCCACGTGGGGACCGGCGGCGAAGAAGTACACGTCGATGGAGCCTTCCATCGCCGCCGACTCCCCCTTGACCGTGATCCTCATCGTGATCTCCGCGGCGCCGAAGTACAGCGCCGGGGGCAGCACGAAAAGAGCCAGGAACGCGGCTCCAAACCTTATAAGGCGTCGCCGCCATGGCCGTTGCGCCACGGCTGCGTCAGCCGCTTGGATCGAATTCGGCGCCGCGGCTTTCACTGACTCAGCAGGCCGATTCGCTGGGCGTGTTGTCGCGCTGGTCTTCCCGCTCGGCTTCGATCATCTTGAGGCGTTCGAGCGTGACGTCCGGCGTAGGATAGTCGCCGGTGAAGCACGCGTTGCAGAACTTCTCGATCTTGGGGTTGCCGACGCGCGCCGCCTCGTTCATCGCCTCGCGGTCGAGGTAGACAAGGTGATCTACCCCCAATGCCGCGGCGATCTCGTCGTTGGTTCGATCCGTCGCGATGAACTCGCGCTTGCTCGCCATATCCACACCGTAGGGGCATGGGGCGACGAGCGGCGGACTCGTCACGCCGAAGTAGACCTTCTTCGCGCCGGACTCGCGCACCATCTCGACGATCCGCTTCGACGTGTTGCCACGCACGATGGAGTCGTCGACAAGGAGCACGTTCTTGCCCTTGAACTCGATGTTGATCGGGTTGAGCTTGCGCCTGATCGAAGAGGTTCGAGCCGATTGATTCGGCATGATGAACGTACGACCGATGTAGCGGTTCTTGACGAGGCCTTCGCGGTAGGGAATGCCAAGCTCCATGGCGCAGGCGAACGCCGCGTCGCGGGCGCTATCCGGCACCGGGATGACCGCGTCGGGCATCGGCGCGCCAGAAGCTCGCCATTGCTCGGCCAGTGCCTTACCGAAGCGGTGACGCGTCTTGTAGACGCTGATGTCGTCGAGGAATGAGTCCGGACGCGCGAAGTAGACGTACTCGAAGATGCAGGGACGGTGCGGCTCGTTCGCCACTTGCTGGCGGTGAACGGTGCGGGTGTTGTCGACGAAGATCGCTTCGCCCGGACCGATGTCGATCGTGCGTTCGTAGCCGTTGACGTCGAGAACCACGCTCTCGGAGGCGCAGGCAAACCAGACACCATGCTTGTCGCGCTTCTGGCCAAAGACCGCCGGCTTGATGCCAAACGGGTCACGGAATGCGACCATCCCGACGTCTGCGACCGTGGCGCAAACGGAATAGGCGCCCTTGACCTCTTCGAAGACCTTGGCAACGGCGAAGAAGATGTCCTCCTTCGTAATCTTGCCGCCGTTCGCCTGGTAGCGCTCGGCCAGTCCCTGCTGAAAGACGTACAGGAGGACCTCAAGGTCACAGGTCGAGTTCAGCCGGGTCATGGACGACAGCCGGAAACGCGACGCCGACAGCTCGACGTAGTTGGTCACATTGCCGTTGTGCACCATCGCTGTCCCGATCGGGAAAGTGTGGTGAAAGGGCTGGGCGTCCTCGTTGCGGTTCTCCCCTACGGTTGGATAGCGGACGTGCCCAAGTCCAAGGTGGCCCTGGAGGCGGGACATATTGTCGCCGTCAAAGACCTCAACCACGAGGCCGTAGCCCTTCTTGACGTTGAAGCGGTCGGTGAACGTCGTGATTCCCGCCGCATCCTGACCGCGGTGCTGGACGGCCAAAAGGCCCTCGTAGATTTCGGGCGCGACATCGACGCCGTCCGGTCCAAAGATCCCGATAAATCCACACATGATTCTTGTTGGCCGACGTTGCGGCGCGGCGGTTGAGGGGCTGCACGGGGAACCAGAAGAAGGATCTGACCGTGTAGGGCGAGGAGGATACTCCAGCCAGACGACGAGGCTGGGCCACAGACCTCGAATCCGAGAGACGGACCCTCTCTTAGACCATTATCCCCGCCACAGGAGGACTCGGAGCATGTCGCGCATGGCTGAATCCGTGTAGCGGGCCCCCAGATTCCGGAGGCTGCGTAGCCCCAGCACCCCTGGAACTACTGCCACGAGGGGTGAGGGAGCGCCTTGCCTCCGCAACCTGGGGACCCACTACCCGAATTGAGCTATTCGCGACACGCTCCTAGGTAGGACCCCTATGTCGGGTGGTGGAATATTCCTGATTCCCCTAAGACGTTCCTGCAGCAGAGCCGATCACCTCCTAGTCGCGCCCCCCCCTCGCGGCGATCTCCTACCCCGGCCCGCTATGTTTTTCTATCCCTCCGCGGCGGCGGAACGCGCCGTTCCGCTCGACGCCCGCGGACGTACCCTTCAGGTGTGCGCAGGAGCAGCTGTCGCGCTAATGATCGCGGTATTCATGCTTCGAGCCTCTATTGGGGGCGTGCCCACGTTCCTGGCTATCGGCGCCCTTTTGGCGTCTGCTGGCGCCGTGGCCCATTGGGCTCGTTCGCAAGTCGTGGCCTCTGAGGCTCGACTGAGCGCCGTAGTGGCCCAAACGGAAGACCTCGACCGCGCGAACGCTGAGCTTCGACGCTTTGCTCAAGTCGTCGCCCACGACCTGCGTGCGCCGCTGATCAGCACCTCTGGCTACCTGGAAATGGCCAAGGAAAACGCCCGCTCTGGCGAGGTCAAGGACGTCATGCAACTCCTCGACCGCGCCACAGACACAGCCCAACGGATGGACGACCTCATCAGTGGGCTGCTGGGGCTCGCCACGGGCGATACCGCCGTTACCGCGACCCCCGTGAGCATCGATAGCGTCGTTCAGAACGCCTTGGATGACCTGAGCCCAGAGCTCAAGAGGCGCGGGTTCGAGATTCAGCGCGAGCAGCCGCTCGGGCTCGCCCTTGGCGACGCCCGCTATATCCAGCAGGCGTTCGACAACGTGCTTGGTAACGCGCTCAAGTACTGCCGTCCTGGCCGCCCAAACGAAGCCCCAATCATCGAGATTCGAGCTGTACGGGAGCATGACCGGCTCCGCATCTCCGTCGCGGACAACGGGCCCGGAATCGCCCCCGAGGACTGGGACAGCCTCCTGAGCCCCCAGCAAGGACGCCTCCGTGCGAGCCGCCGCCCGTCCGCAGAGCGCCCCCTCACCGGCGGCAACGCAGGTCTGGGCCTCGGGCTCGCCCAGAAGGCCGTCCAAGGATGCGGCGGAGACTTTTCCATTCAGGCATCTGCCATGGGTGGAGCCGAGTTTGTCCTAGAATTTCGAGCTGAGCCATGCGCCCTTCACATCCTGAGCCCCGCCGCGCTCCCGGCAGCACTGCCGAGAGAACTCATCGCCGACCACATGTCCTCCTCGTCGAGGATGATGCTGACCACCGGATGATCGCCGAGCACTACCTCAAGAAGGTAGGCGATCGCATCGGGCGCATTTCACACGCATCCAGCCTGCAGTCCGCCACGGAGGCACTGCAGGAGCTCGAGATAGACGTAGTCCTCCTCGACCTGACGCTCCCTGACAGCCGTCTCGATGAGACCCTAGAGGCCCTCAAGGCCCTGACGCGCGCGCACACCGCGCCATTCGTGGCGCTCAGCTCGCTCAGCTCGGAAGACATCGCACGCAAGGCTTGCGACAACGGCGCCGCGTCCTTCCTGGGCAAGCAAGATCTCAACGCACCGGCGATCCACGAATTGCTCGATGAGCTCGGATTCGCCTCTGCAGGCCAGGGGCCAGGCAGCTCCCCCAGCGGGACCACTGGGGAGGACTCCCCCATCCAGTCGGCGGCTCCTACCCCAGTCGTGTCACAACCGGCTGCGGCGCCCGAGAGCCTTGGCGAACAGGAACCGTCCGCCCCAGCCGCTCCGTCCACCCCTGCCGCTCTGGCCGCTCTGGCGTCGCAGATCGCCCACGACGCGATGGGCTGGGCGTCGAACCTGGCGTTTCGTACGCGCGCCATGGAGGCGGACCCAGCGATCCAGGCATCCGAGGAGCTGCAGGCCAGCCTCGCCAGCATCCGCGCCAGCGCCGATGCCCTCACCAGCTTCATCTCCGGCGCGCGGAGCCTGCTCCTGACCGAGCTCCGGCTAGATGGGGCTGCCGCTGCCGAGACCGAGGAGGTGGTTTTGTCCAGTTGGCTGCCCGCCGCGGCCCTGCGCTGGAAGAAGACCACGCGCGACAAGCACCTCGACATCCACGTGGAGGCCACCTCCAGCGTGTGCGTCCCCAAAGAGTCGGGCGTCAAGCTGCTCCAGCAGACCTTCGCAGCCTTGCTACAGAACGCTAGACAGCACGCTGCGCGGACCGATCGTCCGGTCAGGGTGTATCTGCGTGAGTCCTCGAAGGTGGCGCTGAACGAGGGCCCGAACGTGGCGATCGAAGTGATCGACGACGGCGGACCATGGGAGCTGGACGAACTGGATCCAGCGCTGGGTTCACTGCTGGGTTCATCGTTGGGTTCCCCGCTGGTCACAGGCAAGAAGAAGTCACCCAGCGCCGGCCTCGGCCTGTTCATCGCGACCCGCGCGATGAAAGCCCTTGGCGGAGCGCTCACGATCCATGAACGTGACGACGCGCCCGGCGCCTACGCGATTCGAATTACGCTGCCGCGCCGCGCGTCCTGACGGTCACGATCCAGCCTTGGCGCCGGCACGGGCTTTGAACTGAGGATTGACGCCAGGGCCCTGGGCCTTCCCCAGAACCCGCTGAACCTTGTTGCCGAGCATACGCAGGCGCAGGCGCCATCCACGCAGCCAGAGCGGGTTCGTCGGCGCAGCCTGAACCATGTACGCATTCCAGCGCACGCGTTCCTCCCAGACCTCCAGTGAGGTCACACCGTCGCGCAGCGCTGACAACGGCGCATGCTTCTCCATGTCCTCGTCGCGCTTCAACAGCGTGTTGGGCGACCGAGGGTCATCCATGTGGTCCTCGCGGAGGAAGGGAAAGTAGAAGCCATTGACGTAGCCGCTCTCCGCGATCGAGTTGCAGTACTTGGTGAAGCAGGGGTCCTCCTGACTGAGCGGTCCCTGGGCCTCCATGCACTCACGCTTCATAAGGTAGCCCGACCCTTGGACCCAGCAGTTCACGAGCATGCGATGGCCACCCTCGAGGTCCCGGAGCTTCTTCTTCGCCAGCTCTGGCACGTAGTCCTCGTCCTGGAATCGCCAGCAACCGATCACGCCCAGCTTGGGGTTGGCCTCGTGGGCCGCGCGAAGCTTATGCGCCCAGCCTTCCTCCAATAAGCAGTCGTCGTCGACCTTGCAGAGATAGGCACCGTCCGCGTTCTCCCAAAGCCAGTTGGTCGGCGCGCGCAGCTTCTCATTCACGGGGCTGTGATGGAAGCGGTGGCAGCGCGGGTGCTCCGACAGCTCCTTCGCCACGGCCAGCGTCTCCTGGTCGTCGCCGTTGTGCCACAGCCACACGCGCATCGTGTCGTCGCAGCTAGCGAGCAGGTGCTCAAGCGACTGCCGTGCGTACGACGGACGACGGTGCGTGATCATCAGGATGTCGATGAACTGATTCGGAGTTCGGGCAGGCTGTGTGGTCGTACTCATGGCGGTCCCCTGTCGAGTCGGGGTGTCGTGGGCAAGCCGCAGGGTGCAGGAAGGCGGTGCCGACAATGTCTGCGTAAGATTGGTTCCTTCTACGGCTCGATGCCCGCCATTCCGGTCCCCCTTCTGTGAAACTCCGTCCATGAATCTAATTCCGTTCATCTCGCCGGGCGCATGGCGCACGGCATGCGCCACGGTGTCGTCCGTGGTCCTCATCGGCTCCGCAGGTGCCGAGCTAAAGCTCCCCGCCATCCTCTCCAGCGGGATGGTGCTCCAACAGCAGGCCTCCGTCCCGATCTGGGGGACCGCGGAGCCTGGCCAGTCCGTGATGGTGATCGCCCACTTTGGTGATGCGCCTGGCATAGAGGCCTCCGTCAGGGCCGACGACGCCGGGTACTGGAGGGTTGATCTCTCCACCCCCAAGGCCGGCGGCGCGCCTGGCACGATTCACATCTCGGCCGGCGCCGAAACGCTGGAGCTCGACGACGTGGTCACCGGTGAGGTCTGGCTGTGCTCGGGTCAGTCCAACATGGAGTGGCGCGTCAGCCAATCGATCGAGGCCGCGCGTAAGAGCACGGAACTCGCCCCGGAAGAGACTGCGCTGGAGCCCTCGGGGATCCGCCACTTCACGGTTGAGAGAACCATCGCGCTGGACCCCGCCGAGGACTGCACCGGGCAGTGGGTCGAAGCAGCAGGCAACGACGCCCTCAACTGCAGCGCAGCCGCCTACTACTTTGCCCGTCGGCTCCAGGAAGAGCTCGACGTGCCGGTCGGTCTCATCGTCTCGTCATGGGGCGGAACGACCGCCCAGGTCTGGACCTCGGCTGAGGTGGTGAGCACGTTCCCCGACCATGCGAGGACCCTCAAGAACCTGAGGGCCCGCAGCGGACAAGCGGATCTCACGGCCGCAGAGCTCGATGCGTACTGGAACGGAGTCGATGACAGCGCGTTCTTCGCTCGACGCTTCAAGTCGCCCGAATTCGACGACTCGCACTGGAGCACCGCTGCGCAGCCGGCTTCGTTCACGAGCGTTGGCCTGGACGGCTTCGACGGCGTGGTCTGGTATCGGACCGACGTGGACGTGCCGGCGAACTGGGCCGGTTCCGACTTGGTCCTGGAGCTTCCCCCGATCGATGATCACGACGAGACGTTCTGGAACGGCCAGCGTATCGGCTCGCTCCTCAAGCCTAACGCTTGGAACATGCCGCGGCGCTACACCGTTCCTGCCTCCGCGGTGACCGCGGGTAAGGCGAGCCTGGTCGTTCGCGCCCTCGACACCGGCGGAGGTGGAGGATTCGGCGCGGGCCAGATGAGGCTCGTGAACGGAGAAGAGTGGATCGACCTCGCGGGCGACTGGCGCTACCGCAAAGGCGTGTCCGCGAAGAACGCCGGACGCCCGCCGATGCCGCCGAGTGTCAACAACCGCACTCCATCGGCGCTCTACAACGCCATGATCGCTCCACTCATTCCCTACCGCATCCAGGGTTTCCTCTGGTACCAGGGAGAGTCCAACCGCACTCGCGCCAAGGAGTACGGCGCGCTGTTCCCGGCGATGATCGTCGACTGGCGTACGCGCTGGAACGATCTCGAGCTGCCGTTCTACTTTGTGCAGATCGCGCCCTACAACTACGGCGAGCCTGAGGCAGGCCCGCACCTCATCGCGGACCTCCGTCAGGCCCAGGCGAACGCGACGCGCCTGCCGAGCACGGGCATGGTCCTGACGGCCGACATCGGCAATCCGCGGGACATCCACCCGAAGAACAAGTGGGAGGTCGGTCGCAGGCTGGCGCTCTTCGCGCTGCGCGATGTTTACGGCATGGAAGGGCTCGAGCCCGACGGCCCAACCGCGCGGTCGGCCATGGTCGACGGGGACAAGATGACCCTCGCGTTCGACCATGTCAGCGGCTCGCTAAGCGGCAAGGCAGAGTCGCTGGATCACTTCGAACTGAAGGGCACGGGCGGCGACTTCCGACCCGCATCCGCTTCGATCTCCAAGGACGGCCAGTCGATCGTCCTGCAGGCCAGCGGCGTCGCCAAGCCAACCGCCGCGCGCTACCTCTGGAATGACACCGCGCAGTCGAGCGTGGCCGGCGGAACGGGTCTCCCCATGGCGCCTTTCCAGATCAAGTCAAGTCAGTAAGGTGACGTGGCCGCCGGGCGTCCTCACGCTCGGCGGCCCCGTCGCCACGCCTTCCGGGGATCGGGCTGGGAGAGAGGCGTGGTAGAAGACCCTTCGACGCCCGCCTCCATGCAGACCGGATTAGAACCGGTAGGGAATCCGGAGGAAGTCGAGCCCAGGACGGGGTGCGCCGAGATCGGGCGTCCCCCCTCCAGTAGCCAGATCAAATTCCACCTTGAAGCGGACGAAGTCCCAGTCCACGGACTCCAGCGTTGGGTTCATGGGATTGACCTGGTTAGGGGCTGCGACCTGTCCGTTCAGCGCGCTGATATCCGGAGCGAAGCCGTTCTTGATGTCAGGATCACCCAAGGCCACGTCGAGGCGGTCGCTGTACGCGGCTTCGGGGTTCGAGCTGGGACCGCCCGTCAACGGATCTTGGATCGTTGCGTCGAACAGCACCCGAATGCCCGTTCCTTCCGGGAAGGCGTCGGGGACGCCGCCTGCGACCAGGCGATAGAAGAACGGCACGACCTCGACCTGTAGCTCACCTGATGCCAAGAGGAGCTGTGCCACCACTTCGCTGAGCCCCGAGCCGCGGGGATCGACCGCGAACGAGTACTCGTCGGCCGCCGCGTCGTAGCTAGCAGCCAGCACCGAATAAGCGTGCTCGCCCATGGGGTCGCTATCGTCACGGAGGCGAACGTCGAACTCCCGCATCAAGAGGGCGTTGCGTCTGTACAAGCCATGCGGGTCCGCGAGGCTCGCGCCGGGGATCCGAAGGACTCCGGCCGCCGTGTCAATGGACGGCGCCGCGCCGCCGACGCCAAGCCCGATGTAGGGAACGATGGGCGTGGGCTCCTGCCCCGCCGACCCGCTCCTCTGGACGTGGCCGTCGGCGCTGGTTCCTTCGAACACAAACTCGAGCGGGTCCACGCTTCCGTCGGGGTTCAACCTGGCGAGTCCCAGCGGGATCCAGCGCGAGAAGGACTCGGAACGGGAGCTAAAGAACGGCGTCAGCACGTCCGGGCGATCCGTCGGCGCCCGCCAGCCGATTGGCGGAGGCGACATGGAGCGCGTGACGTCCAGCGGCTGAGCCAAGTACCCCGCCTGTCCGGTCGAGCCGAACAGTAGCTCGGTGTCGGAGTCGGAGACATGGAGCTGGATGATCCCCGGGCTGCCGTCACCGCCTGCGCCGAAGGCAGTGCCCTCGGGGGCAGGGATCACGTTGGAACAGGCCGATCCACCCGGCACCGCGTTGCACGCGAAGAAGCTCCCCTGCATCGTGGCCAGGTTGGGCGGCACGTCGAGACGTCCCTCGAAGGCCTCCAGCGGGATACCGTCCTGCCTCCACGAGGTCGAGCCGTTGCGGCCCGCGCCGCAGCGATCCTGGCGCCCGGCGCCGCCCTGGCCTCCCAGGGCGCTCAGGGGACGCGACTCGTGGATCGCCAGCCCGGCGTCATCGCGGTAGAAGTCACCGGTGGCAGCCGACGTGGCCTCGGCCTGAATGATGATCGAGCCCGCGCTCGACATCACAATGTGTCCGCCGGAGCCGCCACCTGAGCCGCCGCCAATGCGGTCGAAGAGCGACTGGTTCTCGCCGCCGCCTCCGTGCCCACCCTCGGCCGTCACGGAGCCGTTCGGCTCAAGAATGATGTCCCCAATGGCAAGGATCAAGAGGCCGCCGGCGCCGCCGCCTCCCCCCGAACCCTTCTCATCACCCGAGATGAGAAACGGGGTCAGCGGGAAAGTCGCCGAAGTCACGGCGTCACCCCCGCCTCCGCCGCCAGCACCAGCCCAGATGCTCGGGAGTTCCCCGCGAATCTGCGCTCCGCCCGCAGTGATCATGGTCCCGAAGAAATCGTTGTTCGGCGACGCGTCCACGAACGGGCTCTGACCGACTTCTCCCCCGACGGCCGGAGCATTGCGGCTCACTGCGCCCGTTCCGTTGAATGACCCGGGAAAACCAGGCTCGGCGTCCATGCCGATGAGCATCTGACAGATCGCTAGCGGCGTGGAGAAAAAGCCGTCCACGTCGTAGCGAATGCTCGACCCAAGCTGGCCGCCGCCCCCGCCGGCACCGCGCCTGTACTCGGCCCCGCACAGGCTAGTCGGCGCGTAGGTCGTTTCTCCGCCTCCACCGCCGAGTCCAGGCACACCGAATGCACCCTGACCCGGTCCCCCTCGGGGAGTGGACTCGGACGTGAACGCCGACGCCTTACCACCGTCGCCGCCTCCAGCCTGCCCCGAGGCGCCCTGCTCTGGCTGGTGCGCCGTCGCCAGCGTGCTGACGCCGAAGTTGTCACCACCATTGACCGAGATGAGGCCGTTGATACGAACCTCACCGGTGGCCAGGATCGAGGCGGTATTCGGGCCGAGGAAGACAAGCCTTCCGCCGTCTTCAATCGTCAGGTTCCTGACGTCGAGCCGGCCGTTAAGGACCGGCTGCGTGGTCGCGTTTGAGTTCCCTGGCCCGCCTGCGATCACGTCGGAATCCGTCATCAGCAGCACGGTCTCTCCGGGGCCGATGACCACGTCGAAGTTTCCACCAACACCGCCGGTGCCGTCGAAGTCGAAGGAAGCCGAAAGCGCGCCGGGCGAGCTCGAGTTGCCCCAGTTCGCACGGGGTTGGGTCGACGCGATCAACGTGTCCTCCAGTGAGCCGGCGGCTGCGCCTGCCAGCGTGAAGTACTCAAGGATCTCATCGCTCCCATCCCCCTCTTCACCGGGAAGACCACCAGGATTCGCCAGCGAGGACTGGAAGGTTGCGAACGAGGTCTGCGTGGACTGCAGACGGTCTCCCGTCAGGTCCGCAAAGCCCTCTCGAAGCGCAACGCGCATGGCCGCCCCCTGGGGAACGACGCCGGTCGGCTGCAGTCGAACCGTTGCACCGGGTCCCGCGCAGTTCTCGATCAGCGCCACCGTGGACGGCACGCGGAGCCATTCACCAGCCGCGGCGTTGAAGTACTCCAGGCGCACGAGGTCCGAGTTCACGTTCGAAGACGACCCAACGATGGGCTGGTTAAACTTCAGCACCACCGCGAACTGCTGGCGCTGATCGCTGTAGAGGTTCAGTGGAACGTCGCTGGCAATCTCGCCCTGCTGATCCGCGGGATCGAACTGGAAGAACTCGACGTTAGCCGGGTCGCCGCCAAACTCGACGTAGGAATACAGCGCGTCCTCGGAGGTCGCGGGAGCCTCGTCGCCCTGGCTCAGAATCTGGACCTGCGGCGGACCCGCCACGAGGTCTACGAAGAGAACGAGCTCATCCGTCGAGGTCGGAGTAGAGAACGTCACGTTGAATGCTGACTCCACCCGGCGGCCTGCCGTGTCCGTCACCGTCACCCCGCCGCCGATCGCCGCGCTGCTCTCCGCAGGCACGGACAAACGGTAGGTATGTCCCTGCGCCAGCCCGCCATCGGTGTGCGTTTCGTTGGTAGGGCACCTGGGTTGGAACCGAACCGTTCGCGGCCCCGCCAGGCTGTAGGTTCCAATGGCTGCGACCCCATAGTTGTCGACAATCTGGAGCGTGCTGTGGGAGACCGTGCTGAAGTCAACATCGCTGGTGAACTCCACCAGGATCTCACGGTTGAGACGCCACGTGGCTCCATTCACGACGGAGCTACTCCTGACCGCGAAGTCGCCGCCAGGGCCAGCGTCGCGGCCGTCAGTCGATCCGCCGCCGCTGCAGCCTAGCAGCAGCGCGCTAGCCGACACCGCAAGCCAAATGCCCGGTGTCAGCAGAGGCTGTAGGTCACGCGCAGATCCGGATGAGGACGCTGATGAGAACCCAGCGGATGGCCCAGTAGACCGCGATACGAGGTGCGAGTAGTTCATGGCGATTCGGTGCGAGGGTCGTGATCTCAAGGCTGGGTCCAGGTGAGTGCGAACGCGGAGAGCTCCGCGCCCTGCCCCGTCACAGGATTGCCCGTGAAGGTCACGCGAACCTGGTAGTAGCGCGAACCCGAAATCTCGTTCACCGAGGCGTGCCATGCCTCTGGATCGGCGCTCGGGAGGAACGCGAGGCCGTAGTTGTCGCGACCGCCGCCGTCCGTGTGATCCGCAGAGTGCGTCGCGGTCGATGCGTCGACGTCGTTGTAGTAGTCGCCAAAGAGATCGAGCTTGAGCGCGTCGTACTGGTAGTCCGCGAGCTCGAGCGCGCCCGCTCCGCTGAAGTTATCCATGGCGCCATCGATCCCTCCATCGGCGAACTGAATCGCGGTAGCGCCCCGGTAGAAGAATTCCACGCGGGTCCCGTCCGGCTGATCTTCCATCGCGGGCTCGACGGTCGGTTCGCTGTACACCCGTCCCCCAAAGGCGCCGGCGCCCTCCGAGTCGATCACGGCTTCGAACCAGATCGAGTGCGCCTGGCTGATCCGGGTCACGTAGTCGATGGCTCCAAGGTGGACC